>JANMJM010000067.1:0-44226 GCA_031371345.1 Vicinamibacteria bacterium | reverse complement strand
ACCGTCGACGAGATTAGAACCGCTACCATAAAAAGACCGCCGTACAAGAAGCGCCTGACCTTCATGGTTTCTCCTCTTTTATGCTGACCCGGAAGCGCCAATGATACATTAACGCCATGATGACGAATCAAAACAAACGCGTGTTTTCGGCTATCGCATTTGCCGCGACGCTTGCGGCCTGCGGTGGCACACCCGAACCGGCGAAACCCTCGACCGCAGCGCCCGAGGCGATCCAAAAACCCGTTTCGACGCCAGCAACGCCGCCCGTCGTGAAGGCCGGCTGGACGGTTCAGGACATGCGCACGCCGGAGAGCGTGTACCTCGATGAGGGATCCGGTTATTTGTATGTTTCCCAAATTGACGGCCAGCCGGGGGACAAGGACGGCAAAGGCCGCATCTCGAAGCTCGGGCTCGACGGAACGGTCATCACCGCCGACTGGGTGACCGGCCTGAACGCGCCAAAGGGATTGCGGAGCTTCGGTGGAACGCTGTGGTGCGCCGATATCGATGAAGTGATCGGCATAGACATCAACACGGGAAAAATCACGTCGCGCGTCAAAATCGATGGCGCGAAGTTCCTGAACGACGTCGCCGCGGGCGCCGACGGAACGATCTACATCTCGGACACGATGACGAGCAAAATCCACACGGTGAAAGACGGCAAGGCCGCGGTGTTTGCGGAAGGCGAGCAGCTCGAATATCCGAACGGCCTATTTGTGGAAGGTGAGCGCTTGATCGTCGGAGGGTGGGGCAAGCCGGAAGCCGACTTCACGACGAAAGTCCCCGGCCACCTCTATTCGCTGGACCTGAAGACGAAGAAGAAAACGCTCATCACGAAGCAGCCGCTCGGCAACATCGATGGGCTCGAGCAGGACGCGCGCGGCGGCTACGTCGTCGGCGACTACATGGCCGGCAAGTTCATCCAGGTGAGCGCGAACGGCGAATCGCGCGTCATCAAGCAGTTCAAGCCGGGTTTCGCGGACTTCACGTTCCTGTATGCGCAGGGCGATATTCTGATCGCCCCGCACATGAACGAGAACACAGTGGCCGCCTACGACCTGTCGGCCGAGATGAAGTGAGATTGATGGTTGGCTGATAGGCGCTTACTAGCGATTTTCACTATCACCCAATCACCTATCACCCAATCACCAGATTATTTTGTTCCATAAGTGATTCGATAGATCACGTTGGCCGTGTCGTCGGAAACCAGCATCGATCCGTCGGGCAGGTTTTCGACGTCGGCCGGGCGGCCCCACCGAACGCGCCCGTTCAGCCATCCGTCGGCGAAGGTTTCGTATTTCACGACCTTGTTGCCCTCGAGGTGCGCAATTGCCAGTCGATTGCCGTTGTACGGCAGACCAGCGCCGCGATTCCAGGAGCCGTGCTCGGCGATGATGATCTGATTCTTATACGCCGCCGGAAACATTGAGCCGGTATAAAACCGCATGCCAATCGCGGCCGCGTGCGGCTGGAGGCGCTGCGCCGGCGGCTCGAACTCTTTACACGAACGCTTCGCGCCGAACTCCGGATCGGAAATCGTCCCTTCGTGACAGTACGGGTAGCCAAAGTGCAAACCCGCTTTGGCGACGCGGTTCAGTTCATCACCGGGCGTGTCGTCGCCAAGATTGTCGCGGCCGTTGTCGGTGAACCACATTTCTTTCGTCGTCGGATTCCAGTCGAATCCCACTGTGTTACGAACGCCGCGCGCGAACACCTCGAGGCCGGAGCCATCTGGCTTCATGCGCCAGATTGCGGCGTAAGGATCTCCGCGATCGCAGACGTTGCAGGGCGCGCCAACAGGCACGTAGAGCATGCCGTCGGGACCAAAGCGAATAAATTTCCAACCGTGATGTTTGTCGCCTGGAAATTTGTCGGAGACGACGGTTGGCTGACCGGCAGATTCGAGTTTCGATTCCACGTTGTCGAACTTGAGCACTCGGTTGATCTCGCCGACGTATAGCGTTCCGTCTTTGAAGGCCACGCCGTTCGGCGTGCTGAGCCCGCTCGCGACGGTCATCACCTTGTCGGCCTTGCCGTCTTTGTTCTCGTCCTTCATCGCGTAGACGATGCCGCCCATCGTTCCCACGAAGATGGTTCCGCCGGGGCTGATCGTCAGCGACCGTGGACCGCGCAGACCCTCGGCAAACACGCTGATGTGAAATCCAGGAGGCAGCTTTATCTTCTCGAGTTGAACCCGGCCCTGCGCGACAATCGTCAAGGCACTTCCGATCACAAGGGCGAGCCCAGCCACCAACAATCGCTTCGTCATATAGTCTCCGGCGCAAAATTCGCGGATTTTCGACGCGCCGCCACCACACCTCCGGCCGCGCCACCAACAACCTTAAGTCCGTGAGCGATCTTATACAAGAGCGGCTGCTGTTAGTTGGTTAGTGGTTAGTTGTTGGTTGGTTAGTTGTTGGTGGGGAGACACCCTGCTAAGAGGGCAACTCCGCCAGAAATCCTCCGTGTAGACCGCGGGCCTCGTTATCAAGGGTAAGGTAAATAAATAGCGCCGCGAGGGCCGGGTTTAGGGCATAGTCCCTCGTGTCTGAGGAGGCACCATGAATAGACTGCTCGCCGCCCTCGTCTTCGTCTCGGCTGTTGCGTGCACAACCGCGAACGCGCCCGCTCCGGCACAGGACGCTGTGACGCCGGAAATTCCCATCACGTCGAAATCT
Organism: Vicinamibacteria bacterium; assembly: GCA_031371345.1. Classification (GTDB taxonomy): domain Bacteria; phylum Acidobacteriota; class Vicinamibacteria; order Vicinamibacterales; family JAMQPK01; genus JAMQPK01. Next base: position 41,548 of record JANMJM010000067.1, on the reverse strand, counting down.
CCTGAGGCGATCGAGTTCTTCAAGAAAGGCCGCGACCTGACCGACAACGTCCGGTTTACCGAGGCGACGGCGGCGCTCAATCAAGCTATCAAAGCCGATCCCGATTTTGCGCTCGCGCTTGCCTATCACGGCATCGTGACGCCGGGACCGCGCGGATTGGCCTCCCTCGAGCAGGCGCTCGCGAAAACCAACATTGCGGCGACAGCCATCTCCAAGCCGGTGCTCGTGTCGAAAGCCGAACGCTTATTCATCGAGGCTTCGCTGGCAGGCCGGCGCGGCGAGTTCGCGAAGGCCGAAGATCTGTGGAAGCAGGTGACCGACGCCGCTCCGAACGACTGGCGCGCATACATGGCGCGCGGCCAGCAGCTGTCGGCGAGCCAGAAGTATCCGGAAGCGATCGACGCGTTGAACAAGGCGATCGCGATCAATCCAAATGCTGGTCCCGCATATAACACGCTGGCATACGTGCATCTCGCCAAGGGCGACGCCGCACCGGCGGTGGAGGCGCTGAAGCGCTACGCGAGCCTGAATCCGAACGAGCCGAACCCGCACGATTCGCTTGGAGAAGCGATGATGACGGGCGGCGACCTTGCGGGGGCGGAGGCCGAGTTCAAACAGGCGGCGAGCATCTCGCCAGGCTTCCACATCGCACACGAGGGTGTGGCCTACACGAAGTTCTTCAGGGGCGACTGGGCAGGCGGTAAGGAAGCTCTCACTGTCGCGCGGGCGGCGGCCACGCGGCCGGCCGATCGAGCACAGGTCGATATCGTGTCCGGGTTTGCGTTGCTGGGGCAGGGAAATGCCGCCGAGGGGATGAAACAGCTGAACGCGCTGTCCAACTCACCGGACGCCTCAATGGTTATTCAGGCGTTCGTGCCGGTGTATCGAGCGATGGTGGCGATCGACGCGGCGAAATATGCGGATGCCTTGAAGGCGTCCGACACGGCGAAGGCGAACGGCGAGGGCGGCAAGGTTCCAGTCGATGCGAGCGGTGATCTGCGGCGGTGGGCGCTGACGACCCGTGCGGCTGCTGAAGGATTGTCCGGCGACGCCGCGGGCGTGGACACGACCGTTGCGGCGCTGCAGAAGGAAGCCGCAGCCAGAGCCGACGACCCGCTGCTGCGATCGGCGGTTCACTTTGGCCTCGGCATGCAGGCCGCCGCCAAGAAAGATATGAAAGCGGCAGCGGCGCATTTCGCGCAGTGCACGCAGCTCGATTCGTACTGTCACATGCAGGCGTTCGCTGCGAGCAAGAAAGCCAACGATCGCGCTGGCATGGACGCGGCGCGTGCGCGACTTGTGAAGAACTACATTCGTGATCCGATTTATCTGTACGCGCGGTCGAGCGTGGACCGCATGTCGCCGCGCCAGGCGCGCCAGTCGAACTGATCGAAACTCTTTGGCAGGCCGACGATTCGTAACGGGCGTCCCGACGAAAGGGACGCCCGTTCGTGTTTACTACACCACTGTTCGGCGGCCAGACAGGAGGCCGACAAGGAACAGCACGATGGCAATGACCAGCAGTACGTGAATCACAGAGCCGACGGTGTAAACGCCGACGAACCCAAGTAACCACGCGACAAGCAGAATCACCGCAATTGTAAAAAGCATCATTCCCTCCGACACTCCCTATAGCAAACTGCTGGCCAAACGTCGATGTAGCGATCCAGGTCGTTTCTCTTTCTGTATACTGCCAGTCGAGGAGCCACCAAATGCAACGTTTTACTGCAATTACGGCAATTTTTACAGGCGCGGTCGTCTTCTCGTCGGTGATTGCCGTGGCCCAACAACCGTCGGGTGACGGGCCGTACAAGGTGATTAAAACGGCCAGGGTCGGCGGTGAGGGAGGCTCCGACTACATCTACGCCGACGTCGCCGCACGCCGGTTGTACATTCCGCGCCGCGCGATCGCCGGTGTTCCCGCACGCCTCACGATCTTCAATCTCGACACGCTCGAGTCTGTTGGTGAAATTGAGGGCGTCGGTGGAAACGGCGCCGCGGTCGATCCGAAATCAGGACACGGCTTCACGAGCAGCAAGCCGGTCTCGATGTTTGATACCAAGACGATGAAGCTGATCAAGACGATCGATGTAGGCGCCGCCCAACCGGACGGCATTCTGTTCGACGCGTTCAACCAACGGGTCTACGTCTTCAGTCATCCGACGAAGGACGCCACCGTCATCGACGCGAAGGACGGCAGCGTGCTCGGCACCATCGATCTGGGCGGCGTGCCCGAACAGGGCGTCACCGACGGCAAAGGCACAATCTACGTCGTCATGCAGGACGCGCAGGGCAGCGTCACGGTGGTCGATGCGAAGACGATGAAGGCGACCGCGCACTATCCGTTCAATGACAAGGGCAGATGTAACGGGCTTGCGCTCGACGGAAAAAATCACGTGCTGTTCGCCGCGTGCGCGAGCTCGGGGAATCCTCCCGGGCAGCCGCCGCAGCCGATGATGGTGATTCTGAGCGCCGTGGACGGGAAGGTTCTTTCAACCCTGCCGCTGGCCGGTGGCTCCGACGGGGCCGTTTTCAACCCAGCGAAGATGGAGGCGTTCAGCTCCCACAGCAATGGCACGATGACCATCGTGAAGGAGAACAGCCCGACAAGCTTCACGGTCGAGCAGAATCTTCAAACGATGAACGGCGCGCGGACGTTGACGTTCGACAGCAAGACGAATCACATTCTCACAATGAGCGTCGAGCGCGGTCCTGCACCACCGGCGCCGCCGGACGGAGGCCGCGGGGGTCAGGGTGCCGTGGTGCCTGGCTCGTTTACGATTTTGATGATCGGCGCGGAGGCAAAATGACGCGCCGTGCCAGCGTGATCCTTTTGTTCTTGTCCTTCGTGTTCGTTGGTCGTACGCCGGCCGGCGCGCAGTTCGCTCCGAAGAACGAGTCAGGCGTCACGCTGGCGCATATCCACCTGATCGTGTCCGACATGGACGCGCAGAAGCAATTCTGGACCGCGATCATGGACGGAAAACTCATCGACCGCGGGCCGTTCACGATGGTGGCGTTTCCCGAAGTATTCATCGTGCTCGAGAAGGGGCAGCCCACTGGACCGTCTGAAGGTTCGGTCCTGAATCATTTCGGCTTCGGGTACAAGGATCTGCCCGCGCAGATCGCACGCTGGAAAGAGCTGAAGGCCGATGTGCAGGTCAACCCGAATGGGAGCCAGGGATACGTGTTCGGCCCCGAAGGTGTGCGTGTGGAATTCGCCGCCGATCCGGAGCTGCCGAGGCCCTTCCGAATGGATCACCTTCACATGAACGTCCCGGACATTCCCGCGGCACAGGCGTGGTACGAGAAGAATTTCGGTGGGAGGACCGGTCAGCGCAAACGTAATTCAGGTCCCGGGGTCGTCGAATGCAGCTATTTCCCCGACACGACGATTTCTTTCACCACAGCCGGCGGCCGAGGGCGCGGGGGTGCGGCCGCGGCCAGTGTTCCGCTTCTGCCCACTAAAGGACGCGGCATCGATCACTTCGGATTCGACGTGACGAACCTGAGCGCGCTGGTGAAAAAGCTGCAGACCAACGGCATCACGTTCGACGTTCTCCCGCAGACGATCCGCGGCACAAGAATCATGTCCGCGTTTCTCACCGACCCGTGGGGTAACTCGATCGAGCTGACGGAAAACTTCGCGTCGGCTGCCCCTTAGTTCACGGCGTCGCGCCTCTGCTGCTGAACATCGCCTGTTTCTGGAACCCTTCCGGCACGCCGTAGCTCGAGTCGGGAAAGTTGCGGCGGCTCACTTCACTGATCTCGCTGGAATAGACCGCCTCGCCCTTGCTGCCGTAACCGATGGTGCGCACCGGCACGCCGGCGAATCCCACAGTCTCCACCGTGCCGGCCTCAAACGTAGAACCGCTGCCCTGCGGAGCCATCTTCCCGAAGAAGGCCGCCATCTGACGTGTGATATCGAGCTCCGCCATCGACACACCGAGCGCCTTCGGATCAACGGTGCAGATGTCCATTTTTTTCACGCTGTTCTGGAAGCCCTCGTATTTGTCGCACGTCCATTTGCCAACCTTGTCCGACCCGGCTCTGCGATATTCCATTTTGGCTGGCGGCGCCACGGAGGCGGCCCCACGGCCACGCAGCATCTTTTCCATCAGCGCGCGCTGCTCGGGCGGCATCTTCGCCATCTGCTCCTGCACGGTGGGCGAAAGGGTGATTCGTCCGCCGCCCATCCGATCGGCTTCGGCCTTCGTCAACTCCGAGTAAACCTTCCGATCGGGATAAATCGTCGTCAGGACCTGCTTCGGTCCGTCGAACACGATCACCTGCTTCTGACCGTTGATGGCTTCAGTCTCTGTGCGCATCCGATTCTTTTCGATCTGCACCTGATGGATCCGAGTCCTGGCCCCGATGGTTGTTTTTTGGACGACCAGGACGCCTTCGGCGGCGAAGAGCGGCGGCGCGGCCGTCAGACAGAGCACGGTCGAGAGCACGAATGCAGCGGAAATTTTCACGGCACCTCCTCGATATCTATCCGGATGATACAGTACGCGCGCATCGTGATCACACCTACTCCAGCGGAAGCGGCGCTCCTGTCGCGCGTGCGTCGCAGAATCATCCCGTTCCTGTTCCTGCTTTACATCGCTGCCTATCTGGACCGCGTGAACATCGGCTTCGCGGCGCTGCAGATGAATCAGGATCTTGGCTTGAGCCCTGCCGTTTACGGGTTCGGCGCCGGGATATTTTTTCTCGGATATTTCCTGTTCGAGGTGCCGAGCAATCTCGTGATGGCACGCGTCGGCGCTCGAAGATGGATCGCGCGCATCATGATCACGTGGGGCATCATCTCGTCTTCGATGATGTTCGTGCGCGGCCCGGCGAGCTTCTACGCACTGCGGTTTCTGCTCGGTGTCGCGGAGGCCGGATTTTTCCCCGGCATGATTTTGTATCTCACCTACTGGTTCCCGAGCCGCGAGCGAGCCGGCGCCATTTCGCTTTTCATGACCGCGATCGCATTGGCCGGCGTGTTCGGCGGGCCCGTCTCCGGCGCGCTGTTGATGCTGCGCGGGGTCGGAGGCCTTGCCGGATGGCAATGGCTGTTCCTGCTCGAAGGTATTCCGTCGGTCATGCTCGGGCTCGTCGTCTTGAAATATTTACCGGATGGGCCTCGTGACGCGACGTGGCTGACCGAAGACGAGAAGACATTATTACTGGGGCGACTGTACGAATCGGGACCAGCCGATGCGACGTCGCGCGAATCGACGGTCGTCGGCGTGCTCTCGAATCCACTCGTGTGGCTGTTCAGCTTCTGCTACCTGGCGATCGTGAGCGCGCTCTACGGCATCACATTCTGGCTGCCGACGATTCTGCAGAGACTGTCGGGACTGCCCGATTTCTCCATCGGCGTGTTGTCGGCGCTGCCGTACATCGTTGCGGCGGTTGGGATGGTCCTCGTCGGGCGTCACTCCGATGCGACGGGCGAGCGGCGATGGCACGTGGCCGCGTCGGCATTCATCGGCGCCGCAGGATTTCTGCTGAGCGCGACGACCGTATCGCCGGCGCTTTCGCTTGTGGCGATTTCGATTGCCGCCTTCGGCATCTTTGCCGCGATGCCCACGTTCTGGACGATGCCCACGGCGATGTTGAGCGGCGCGGGGGCTGCCGCGGGCATTGCGGTGATCAATTCGATCGGCAATCTCGGCGGATTTTTCGGTCCTTACGTGATCGGGCTGATCAGAACGGCGACCGGCACGTTCTCGGCGGGGTTGGTGGCCCTGGCGGTCGCGCTCGCAGTGGGCGGAGTGCTGGCGCTGTTTGGCGGCAAGCATGGCGAAGGTCATTAAGATCCGCCAGCGATTCGAGGCGAACGAGCTGCGCGATCCTTGCGCGACGCTCGAGGTGGAACTCGCTCGGCTCGAGAGCGCCATTCGGCCCGCTGCGCGAATCGCCATCGGCGTCGGGAGCCGCGGTATCTCCAATCTTCCCGCGCTCGTGAAGGCCGTGGTCGACTTCGTGAAAGCGCGCGGCGCCCATCCGTTCATCGTGCCGGCGATGGGAAGTCATGGCGGCGCAACGGCCGACGGTCAACGCGAAGTTCTGCGCCTGAACGGCATCTCCGAGGAACTCATCGGCGCTCCCGTGCGCGCGTCCATGGACGTCTTCGAGCTTCCACGCGCTGCGTTACAGCACCGGATCTTCATGGACAGGCACGCGCACGAATCGGACGGCGTGATCCTGATCAACAGAATCAAGCCGCACACCGATTATCACGGACGGTACGAGAGCGGGCTGATGAAGATGGCGCTCATCGGCCTCGGCAAACTCGAGGGCGCGCTCGCGGTTCACGACTTCGGGATTTTCGGCTTGCGCGAGCTGATCGGCCCCGGAGCGACACAGGTCCTATCGACTGGAAAAATTCTCGCAGGCATCGGGCTGGTGGAGAACGCGAGCCACAAGACGATGATGGTGAAGGTGCTGAAGGCGTCCGAAATCGCGGCGGAGGAGCCGACGCTGCTCGCTGCCGCCGTGGCGAATATGCCGAAGCTGCCGGTCGACGACATCGACGTGCTCATCGTCGATCGCATGGGGAAGGACATCAGCGGCGTCGGCATCGATCCGAACATCACCGGCCGAATCGGGGTGCGTGGCCAGCAGGATGCGGCGTCGCCACGGATTAAGGCGATCGTCGTGACCGACCTGACGGACGCGTCGCATGGGAATGCGATCGGCGTTGGGCTGGCCGATGTCATCACCCGCCGGCTGTACGACAAGATCGATCGCGGCGACACCTCCCGCAACGTCGTTACCAGCAGCTTTCTCGAGCGCGGAAAAATTCCGCTCGTCGCCGGCAGCGACCGCGAGGCGTTCGAGATGGCGCTTCGAAGTTGCGGACACGTGCCCGAAGGCAGGGCGCGCGTCATCCGCATTCTCGACACGCTGAACCTGGGCGAGATGTATGTGTCGCGGTCCGTCGCCGACGAGCTGCGCGACCGTCCGACCGTCGAGGTCGATCTCTTCGGCGCGGACGGTGCGCTGTCGCCGTTCTAGGCGTTAGTCGTCGAGTATGAACGTCACCATCATGTTCACTTGATACCCCGTAATACGCCCTTCTTCGCAGTGCACGTGCTGTTCCTTGACCCACGCACCGCGGATGTGCCGAAGGGTCTTATTGGCTCGTGCGAGGCCTTGCTGAATCGCATCCTCGAAGCTCTTGGTCGACGTGGCGCTGATCTCACTGACTTTTGCGACTGACATGGGGCACCTCTAGGCGTTTACTGATGATGGATATCGGGATCATGAGCATGAACGCGGCGTTGCCGGCACCAGGAATCACCATGGAGATGCCGACCGCGCCGATGGCGACGGCGATGAGGCCTCCGGTTCGAAAGAGCGACCCCCTGTAGAAGCCCCGCGTGATGGGCTCGCTCCACAGCTCGTGATGGTGGAAGACGTAGTGATTATTCAGCAGGCCCCCGATCGCGAGCAAGGTCATGTTCGCAGAATAAACGATCTGCGCGAACAACATTCGCGAATATTCGCCCGCGAGCGCCGAGGAAAACGGCATCAGGCTCACAAAGCTCAGATAAAGGATATTCAGCCACAGCAATTTCCCGTCGACGATGCGGACGTAATGAAACTGACGGTGGTGCGTGTACCAGAAAATGGCCAGGACAAAGAAGCTGATGACCCACGACTGGAATTTTGGGACGAGCGAGGCGACCGCTTCCATGAATTCGCCGTTCGAGACGAGGCCGTCTACGTGGGGCAGCTTCAGTTCGATGACGAGCAGCGTCATCGCGACGGCGAAGATGCCGTCGGTGAGCGCCTCGACGCGGTGTTTGGAGAAGGCCGGTTGGGCCATGCGCGCGGTAAGTTATACTGCATGAGCCGCCTGCAGATCGCACAATCAAGGACAAAATCATGAGAAAAATCGCCGCGCTCTTCGGACTGGCCGTGGTGTGTTCGGCCTCGCCTTCGTTGCTCGCGCAGGAGGCGACCATGCACCGCGTGCTCGCGACCTCCAAGACGTCAACGATGCAAAAGGAGATGCAGGAAGCCGGCGACGCAGGCTTTCGTTTTGCGGCGGTGATGGGCGGCGAGACGGCCGTGGGAGGCAAAGAGGTCGTGGTCGTGATGCAGAAGCCGACCGCGTCGGCATCGAAGTTCGAGTACCGGCTGCTTGCGACGAACCGCACGTCGAAGATGGAAAAAGAGATGCAGGAAGGATCCGATGCCGGTTTTCAGTACGTTGGACAGACGGTATTCGAGAGCGCCTTCGGCGGCAGGGAGGTCGTGTGCATTCTGGAGCGCGATCTTTCAATTACGAGCCCTTCGAAACAGTCGTATCGCCTGCTCGCCACGACGAAGACGTCGACGATGGAGAAAGAACTCAAAGAAGCTGGAAACGCCGGGTATGTCGTCGTCGGCATGACGGTCGGTGAAACTCTGGTTGGTGGGAAAGAGCTTGTCGCCATTACCCGCAAGCCTGGCAAGTGAGGTCGGCGGGATGGCACTGGTATGTCGTCGGCGGCGATAGGTAACCCCAGGGTTGCGCATGGTGAGAAAACTGGGCAAAACAGCAGAACGAGCAACCCCAGGGTTGCCTATTGCATCCGGGTATGCACGGGGAGCCTTCTAGCGCGACCGCTGGTTCCGTTCGCTGTAAAATCCGTTTACCGGGAGAAACATTCATGTCGAGCTTCGCACGCGTCGGATTCCTCGCCGCTTTGCTCGCGACAACTGTCTCAGGTCAGGGCCGCCCGTCGCCGGTCGGGTCGTGTGACGCCATGGCGTCGCTCGCATTGCCGAATGCGCACGTCACCTCCGCGAAATCCGTGGACGGCGTCTGCCGCGTCGCCGCGACGCTGACACCTTCGGCCGATTCCGACATCAAAATCGAAGTCTGGTTGCCCGAATCGGGCTGGAACGGCAAGCTGCAGTCGGTCGGCAACGGAGGCTGGGCCGGCACGATCAGCTACGGCCCGTTGGGGACAGCCGCGAAAGCCGGCTACGCCGCGGCAAGCACCGACACCGGACACGCCACCCCTGGCGCCAGTTTCGCGCTCGGTCATCCGTAAAAACTGATCGACTCCGGATATCGCGCGGTGCACGAATTGACGGTCGCCGCCACGGCGGCGATCGCCCAGTACTACGGCCGCGGTCCGAACGTCTCCTATTGGAACGGCTGCTCGATGGGCGGCCGGCAGGCGTTGAAAGAAGCCCAGCAGTTTCCCGCCGATTACGACGGCATCATCGCGGGAGCGCCCGCCAGCAACTGGACCGGCCGGGCGGCGCAGTCGATGCGCATCGCGCACGCCATGCACACCAACGACAGCAGCTATATTCCGCCGGCAAAATACCCGGCCGTTCACAACGCCGCGCTTCAAGCCTGCGACGCCAACGACGCTGTGAAAGATGGAGTGATTGAAGATCCCACGCGCTGCAAGTTCGATCCGACTGTGCTGCTGTGCAAAGGCGCAGACGCCGCGACGTGCCTGACTGCCCCTCAGGTGGAAGCTGCAAAACAGATTTACAGCGCAGCATCCGATGGGCGCACCGGTCGTGAGATCTTCCCGGGCCTCGAGCCCGGCAGCGAGCTCGGCTGGGCGACATGGGGAGGCGCGCAGCCGTTCAGCATCGGCGTCGAACATTTCCGCTACGTCGTCTTCAAAGATCCGACCTGGGATTTCCGGAATCTCAAACTTGATACCGACCTCTCGCTCGCTCAGGAACTGGACAAGGGACTGATCAACTCGCTCGATCCAAACCTGACGGCGTTCTTCGCGCGCGGTGGAAAAATCATTCAATATCACGGCTGGGTCGATCCGCAAATCGCTCCGCGGGCCAGCGTCCGTTATTACGAAGACGTCCTGAAAACGATGGGCGGCGCGGGTCGAGTGCAGGATTCCTACCGGCTCTTCATGGTGCCGGGCATGGCGCATTGCGGCGGCGGCGAAGGGCCGAACTCATTCAATATGCTCGGCGCTATCGAGTCGTGGGTGGAACATCGGCAGGCACCGGATCGAGTTATCGCGTCGCGTCTGACCAATGGTGCTGTGACACGAACGCGGCCGCTCTGTCCGTATCCGCAGATCGCGAAGTACAAAGGTACGGGAAGCACAGACGAAGCGGCGAGCTTTTCGTGCGAACGGCCGTGAAGATCGTCCATCACTTCGCCTACATGATTGCCTCGCATTGTCCGTAGTATTGCTCCGGCCTCGACGTCCAGCCCGTGAGCCTGATTGCCGTGAACTCGTGTCGCGTGTGGACCGCTTTGAATTTTCCGCCGGCCCGGCTGTCCTTGTCGGCAAACACCGTCGTCAAGTACACCGAGCCCGAGATATTCATCGCCAGAAAGTGCAAACTGTCGCTGAGCAGCCGCACCGTGATGTGCGGCGCGCCGGCCGCAGACGTCGACACATCGGTCACGTTGGCCGTGCCCTCCTGTGTGTCGATCGCATCGAACTGCATCGACAGCGTCGCCGGCGTCACCTCCGCGCTCGGCACACCTTTTTGATCCCAGGTTCCGGTCGCCATCAGCGTGAACGCGCATTTCAGGCGATGAAGGTCTGCCAGCGCAACCGGCGCTTGTGCCTGCGCGTGGGGCGTTTGAACACCCAGCGCGAAGAACAGCACGGGGAGCCACCGTTGTTGTCGAATCATAGATGCATGATAATCGCATCCACTTTCACATGCGCAGTCCTCTTACGAGCGTCGCGCTCGTCGTCGGTGCCATAACCGTTGGTCAATCCCAATCGGCACCGCTGAACATTGATACGAAACTGCAAGGCCAATTGAAACAAGTGATTCCGTCGGCGGCGTCCTTTTCGGCAAAAGTGCTCGATCCGCCGCACTTCAAGGCGTTCGCGCCAAGCCCGGCCGCCGGTCAACCAGCGGTCGGCATTGCGTTCTGGACCACCGAGATCGAGCCGCTGGAGCGGGGATACGACGGCCCGATCAAGATTCTGGTCGGCATGGACATGCAGGGGACTCTCACCGGAATCGTGGTCGCGCAGCATCACGAGCCGTACGGGGATTTTTCGATCGAGCCGCCGCAGTTTGCCGCGCAGTTCAAGGGGAAAAGCGTGCGCGATGCGTTCAGAGTAGGTGTCGACATCGACGCGGTGTCGAGGGCGACGATTAGCGTCACCAGCGCGGCGCGCGCCATCAGAAACAGCGCGCGGCGGATGGCGACTCAACTGCTGGCGCCGCCGAAATGACCCGCTGGCGCCTCGCGCTCATCTTCGTCGCGCTCTGCTCGGTCTCGGTGCCGCTGCATGCTCAGGGTTGGCAATTTGAGGAAGACGAAGCGCCGGTTGAAACCTGGCAGCAACTCGCGGCCAGTCAGGCGGTCGACATCGGTGTATTCACCGCGTTCGCCACGCTCGCGCTCACGAGCTTCTTTCGCAAGAGCGTGAAACTGAAATACGTGACGCTGGTGGCGGCGGTCGCGTATCTCGGCGTCTACAAGAGCCAGCTGCTGTCGATCGTGAACGTGTTCGGCGTGCTTGGCGGAAACCTTCCCATCTTCAAATACAACTTGGGATGGTATGTCTTTGCGGTGTTCACGCTCGTCTCCACGGTGCTGTGGGGACGGCTGTACTGCGGCCGCATCTGCGCGTACGGCGCGCTGACGCAATTGCTCGATCCGATCGTGCCGGCGCGCTTTCGTGTTGACGTGCCGCCTTCCATCGAGCGCCACGCGTCAAAGATCAAATACGCGATCCTCGGCGCCGTCGTGCTGTACTTTCTCGCCACGCGCGACATGTCGATCTATCGCTACGTCGAGCCCTTCTGGATGTTCACCGGCAAGGCGTCGGTCGGCTTGTGGATCGCGCTTGGACTGTTGCTGCTGGCCACCGTCTTCGTGAGAAATCTTTACTGCCGATTCTTGTGTCCGCTCGGCGCCGCGCTCGGGCTGCTCTCGAAGCTCACGATCTTCGGCATCAAGCGCTGGTCGGAATGCAACAGCTGCAAGCTGTGCGAAAAGACGTGTCAGTGGGGCGCGATCCAGGGTCCGACGATCATCATGGCCGAATGCGTGCGCTGCGATGACTGCGAGCGGCTCTACATGGACCAGCAGAAGTGCCCGCACTGGATCATCATCCGACGAAAGAGCGAGGTCCTCGCGCGTCAGGCTCAACCGATCCGATGAACGTGTTCAGCCTGGAAGGAAAGATCGCCGTTGTGACGGGAGGCGCGAAAGGCATCGGCGCGGCTACAGCGGCCGTGCTGAAGAGCGCGGGCGCCGAGGTCGCGGTGTTCGACGTGCAGGAAGTGGATGGATGTTCGGTTGACGTCACCCGCGAAGCGGCGGTGAAGGACGCGTTCGCTCGCGTCGCCGCGCAATCCGGCGGCATTGATATTCTGGTGAACAACGCGGGGCGCGTGGCGCGTAAGCCCGCGACCGAGTTAGCCGTGGACGAGTGGCAAGAAGTGATCGACGTCAACCTGACGGCCACGTTCGTGTGCTCGAGAACCGCGCATCCTTATATGAAGGCGCGCGGCGGCGGGTCCATCGTGAACGTCGCGTCGATCATGGGACTGTCGGGCGGACTCTTCCCGAACGCATCGTATCAGGCGTCCAAGGGCGGCGTCGTGAATCTCACGCGCGCGCTCGCACTCGAATGGGCGGCGGATAACATTCGCGTGAACGCCGTCGCGCCGACATTTGTGAAAACCGACCTGACGGTGGCGGTGTTCTCCAACCCAGACGTGTTGAACACCGTGATGCAGCACACGCCGCTCGGCCGCCTTCCGGAAGTGGAAGATATTGCGGCCGCTATTTTGTTTCTCTGCAGTCCTGCCGCCCACTGCATCACTGGCATCGTCCTTCCCGTTGACTCCGGATTCCTTGCGCGCTAAGGAGTACGACAAGAAGTGGGATGCCAGGCTTGACGCCAAATCGCCGCGAAAAACGATCTCCGCCTCGTGAGGAGCGATCTGGCCGTCGTCAAAGAGGCCGTAAGAATGATTCTGAAGCGACTCAGATAACGATCATGACAGGGAAGGGAGAATAGTTCGCCTCTTCCCTGTCACGAGCTGGTTATTTCTTCATCCTTGGATCGTCGGCCGCATTCACGTACGTGATGGCGAACGGTCCTACGCCGTGCACTTGAATGGTCGCCGCCGTTTTCGCCATAAAGAAGTGATGCATGTCGGCGGGCGCATTCGTGAATCCTCCACTCGCCACGCTCTCCATCTTCGATTCATCGAACGCGTCGCCCATCCCGATCGCGACCGTCCCCGACAGAACGGTGATGTTCTCCGTCGTGGGGTGCCAGTGCGGCGGAATCTTGTAGTTCGCTGGCAGTTGCGCGCGCAGGACGTAGGGTTCGGGCTTGCTTGGATCGCCCGAGACGACCGCCGCGCGCGCTCCGGCAGGCAATCCGGGAGGCGAGCCGCCCCACTTGAGCTCGGTCGCGTTCATCGAAGCGTGCGTGCTCGCGGGCGCGGCCGGCGGTGCATCGCCGTTGAAGATGTCGTCGGTCACTTTCCATTTGCCGTCAGCCTGCTTCTTCCACGCCGTCACGTACTTGCCCTTTTCAGTGGCGCCGCCCATCGTCATTTGGTAGGTGCCGGTCGTGTGCCCGAGATCGCCGCTCGCGGCGACATCGGCCTTCGTCGGCACCCACGAAAGCGCAAATCCGGGTGTCTTTGCTATTTCGGTGAACGTCTTCCGGATGGCGTCGCCGCCGGCGACAATTGGCATTCCTGGCGGATACATCGATCCTCCGTCAGCGAACGTCGCCGCAAACTTTTCCGGATCACTTGCCGTCTGAGACCACTCGCGATCGGCCGACAGCAAGGCCGCGCGCTCTTGCTCGACGTTGACGGACGGAGCGCACGCGGCGCCGGCCGCGAGCGCGGCGAGCCCAACGAACAACCATGGGAAGCGACTCATAACACACCCCTTTCAGCGGGAGATGATAGCCCCAAAAGGGTTTTACTCTAAGGGTTTGGCACCTTGCCCGCATCGACGCTCGTTTCCCAGTCGGCCACCAGCTTTCGGAACCCAACGAGCATCGGGATATGCGTCACCGACTGGTCCTGGCGTTCGGAAACATCCTGTTCGAGGTCGAAGATGAATTCATGGACACCGTCAACGACACCAACGCCGTCGCGCATGTACTTCCATCTTCCGCGCCGCGCGGCTTTCTGATCGCGAGCGGCGCTTTTGAAGCGCCAGAAGAGCGTGCGCTCGACCGTTCGGCGTTCCTTCAACATCGGGAGAAGATTGATGCCGTCGGGCTGGTAAGACGCCGGCGGCATCACGCCTGCCGCTGCGAGAAACGACGCGGTGAGATCCATCGTGATCCCCACCTGCTTCGACACGGCGCCGGCGGGTAACTGCCCCGGCCAGCGCAGCAGCGCAGGCACGCGAATCCCGCCTTCCCAGAGCGTCGATTTGCGGTTGAACATCGGTGCGTTGTGCGACAGCCACTCCCCACCGTTGTCGCTGGTGAAGACGACGAGCGTGTTGCGCGCGAGCTGCAGTCGGTCGAGCTGATTCAGTATCTGTCCCACGCCTTTGTCGGCGCTTTCAAGCATCGCGACGTACTCTGCTCTCGTTCCGTCGTGGAGCAGGTCGGGGCGCGCGCGCTTGTCCGGCGGCAGGTTCGGCGGCTGAAACGGGAAATGCGTCGCGTTGTAGGCCACCTCGATGAAAAACGGACCGCGCTGGTGATCGGCAATGAATCTGTTCGCCTGTGTTGTCAGTTCGTCGGTTAAATAGCCTGACATCTTCGCCGGCTGGTCATTGTGATAGAGATCCGCCGGATCGTAGTAGTCGTGCGCGGGGCCCAGGAACCCCCAGAATTCATCGAAGCCGTGCTTGTTGGGATGGAACTCTGATCGGGAGCCGAGATGCCATTTCCCGATGAGCGCCGTCCCGTAGCCCTTCTGATGCAGCAATCGCGGCAGCGACGTCTCCGAAGGCAGCAATCCGTTCTCGTCGTTGGGGGGGATCGGCTGCTCGATGCTGAACCGCTGCTGATAGCGACCGGTGATGAAGCCTGTTCGTGTGGGCGAGCAGTTGGCGCCGTTGGCGTAGAAATCGGTCAGCTTGACGCCTTCGCGCGCCAGACGGTCGATATTCGGCGTCTTCGCGTCGCGCACGCCGAAACTCCCGATGTCGGCGTAACCAAGATCGTCCATCAGAATCAGGACGATATTCGGCGGAGGAGTGTGGGTCGACTGACCACTAGCGACCTTCAGAGAACTTAGCGCGACTCCGACAACGAGGAGCCAGCTTGCATATTTTGTTGCGCGCGTCATCATGCGTCGAACCACTCCGTTCAGTTGTTCTGCACCGCAGTCGGCGGCGCCACGATCCTGACTCGACCTTTCAAGCCAGAAGAGATCAGCACTCTATTTTTGTCCGCCACGATCACGCCTTCAACGTCGGGCAGTTTTTCGATCAGCGCCATCCCAGCCTCCGCACCCAGAATGAACACGCCGGTCGATAACCCATCGGCGATGACGCCGCGGTTGGCGACGATCGTTACGCTGCGCGCGCCGCGCGCCGGCTCGCCGGTCGTGGGGTCGAGAATGTGATGATAGCGGCGGCCGTCTTTCATGAAGAAGCGCTCGTAGTCTCCCGATGTGCTGAAGGTGCCGTCGGAGAGATCGAGTTCGGCGAAGATGTGATTCGCAGCGCCTCTTGGATCCTGAATGCCGAGCCGCCAGGGACGTCCGTCGTTTCGTCCGCCGACGTAGATGTCGCCGCCGTCCTGCATCATGAAATCTCGAACGCCACGCGTTCTAAGAATGTTGACGCCGCGATCGATCGCGTACCCTTTGCCGATGCCGCCCAGGTGAATCGACATCCCCTTACGTGCGAGAAACACCGTGCCAGCGACATCGTCTATTTGAATCGCGCGATAGTCGATGAGCGGCAACCGGCGCCGCACCTCGCGCATATCAGGCAGGACATTGTCCTGATCGTGATCGAATTTCCACAGGCCGGATAACGCGCCAAACGTGACGTCGAATTTTCCGTCGGTCCACTCGCTGATTTGCCGCGCGGTCTTGAGCACGTCGCGCACGTCGGCGCTGACCTGAACTGGTTGTACTCCCGCGGTCTGATTCACGCGCTGCACATCGCTGTTTGGTATCCAGGTGCTCATCAGCTTTTCGAGACGGGTAAACTCCGCAAAGACCTCCTCGAACGCCTTCTCGACACCGGGTTGGTCGTTCGTCCATGCGGTCAGATGAAGTGTGGAGCCCATCGCGAGGCGAGAACGTTCGACCAGATGCGGGTGCTGGCGACAGCCCGCGACGCTCAGCGATAGTGCTGCCGCAGCGAGCGCGCCGACGACCCTAACTGTGATCGTTGCCACTGAAGCGACTACTCGCTGAGCAGCACCAATGCGTTGGTCTTTAGTCGGAATGCACGATCGAACGTGACGAGCGTCAACTGTCCTGCTGCAGCAAACGCTGCCAGGTAGGAATCGCCCCAATCCTTGGGCGTCGGGTGTCGCGGCTGAGTCAACACGCGAAGGCGCGACTCCAGTCCTAAAGGCTCGTCCATCAAATCCACGCGATCATCTTGCAGCCATTGGTCGTACACGGACCATGCCTCGGTCTGACTCATCACGTCATCTTCCATGACGGCCTCAGCGGTGACCAATCGCAGGAATCCAAGCTGCGTAAAGCGGCAGAACATCAGTCGCGCCTCTATCGGCAGGCCGGCGAACCAATCCGATGCCACCAGATGGTGCGCGTGTGCCTGGTGGGTGAGCGCAATCCAGACGTTGATATCAGGGAAAAGAAATGATGTCGTAAATCTTGGCATTGTCCAGCTGCACGTGTCCCGGCCGCTTCGAACTGACGAGGGGCAGCGTCACTCTGCGCCGTGTTTGGGGCCGTTCGGCCCTTAGTACCTGCTCGACGCCGCGCAAAATCAAGGCTTTAGCCGAGCTGCCCTCACTCGCTGCGCGCGCCTTGAGCCGTCGGTACATCGAATCTGGAATATCGATCGTCGTTCGCATGTTCGTATTGTGCCATATTTATGGTTTTTGGTCACAGTGGGTGAAACAAAAGAGGTTCAAACGCCCGGATGGCGTTGTAAAATATGGATTCTAAAGAGGACATAAAAATATGACGTTTCGATGCCTGGTTGGACTCTGGCTCGCAGCGACGTTGTCGGCTGCCACGCTTGGAGCCGCTGGCGCGGGTGAGAGTGTGGGCAAGGGGTCGCCGCTGGCCGATGCCGTCCAGCATCGCGACAAGTCGACGGTGCTGTCGCTGCTGAAAAAGCAGGCCGACGTCAACGCTCCCCAGGGCGACGGCGCGACCGCGCTGCATTGGGCGGCCTACCTGGAAGATGCCGATACCGCATCCTTATTGATCCGTGCGGGCGCGAAAGTAGACGCGCCGAACAGTTACGGCGTGACGCCGCTCGTCCTCGCCGCCGAAAACGGCAACGCCAAAATAATCACGCAGCTGCTGAAAGCCGGCGCCGATCCGAACGGCGTGGTACGAGCGGGAGAGACACCGCTCATGCTCGCGGCGCGCACCGGCAAAGTAGACGCCGTGACGGCGCTGCTCGAGGCCGGCGCAAAGATCAACGCGCGCGAAACCTGGAACGGACAAACCGCACTCATGTGGGCGGCCGCGTCGGGACACGGGCCAGTTATCAAGGCGCTCATCGATTACGGTGCCGACATGAGCGTGCGCGCCAACGCGGGCACGTCGCCGCTGCAATACGCGGTGCGCAAAGGCAGCATCGATGCGGTCCGCGTGCTGCTCGACGCAGGCGCCGACGTGAACCAGAAGCGGTCCGACGGCGCGACGCCGCTGCTCGTCGCCATCATCAATGGCTACGAAGATCTTGTCGACTTCCTCCTGGACAAGGGCGCGAACCCGAATGCCGAGGGCGGATCCACCAGCCTCACGGTAAAAGGCGTGCGCGCGCCGGCGAACAAGATCGAGATCAAGAAGCCGACCTACGCTCAACAGCTGCGCGAAGTTGCGACCGAGGGTGGCAACGGCCGCCTCAACACGTGGGGCAAGCCGCTGCAGGCCGCCGTGCACGTGGCCAATTGGCACATCAGCGACGAGTTCATCAACATAAAGATTGACCGGCTGCGCGTTCTCAAGTCCCTGCTTGCGCACGGCGCCGAGATCAATGGCCGCAACACCGACATGGAACCGAGATGGTCGGGCGCGAGATACCGCAGGCGCCTCGTCGGTGCGACGGCGTTCTTCTTTGCCGCCAAGGCCGGCGACGTCGAGGTGATGCGATTCCTGCTCGCCAATGGCGCCGATCCGAAAATCAACACCGACCTCAATATCACGCCGCTGATGGCGGCGGCCGGCATCGCGTGGGCATCGAATCAGGAGCGCGCCAGCGAAGAGCAGGTGCTCGAAGCGGTGAAGATGCTCGTCGAAGAACAGGGTGCCGACGTGAACTTCGTCGCCGACACGGGCGAAACCGCGATGCACGCGGCAGCCTATCGCGGCGCGAACACCGTCGTGCAGTACCTGTTCGACAAAGGTGCGAAGCTCGACGTGGTGGCGCTCGACGGGCGCACGCCGCTGAAAGTCGCAGACGGCGTCGAGTACGGCAACTCATTTGCCGCCAATCCAACGACGGCGGTGCTGCTGCGCAAGTTGGGCGCGAAGGACATACCGTGCCCGGGCGAATGCGAAGCGTTGTTCTCCGACGAAGCGGTGAAGCAAAAGCTCGCGGAGAAGGGGATCGTTGAAGAGGTGAAGAAATGAAGGGTTATCGTCTCGCACTCGTCGCGGCCATTTCTTGCTTCGCCGTTTCGTTGTCATATCAGGTGCCGCTGAGAGGCCAGGCTGCTGCCGCTTCCGCGGCACCTTCGCAGACCGCGGCGGCGGCTGAAGATCCGCGCCCGGTGCTGAACAAGTACTGCGCGGGCTGCCACAATTCGAAAATGAAGATCGGCGGGCTCGCGCTCGACGCTGCCGACACGGCGCACGTGGGCGAGAACACCGACGTCTGGGAAAAGGTCGTGCGCAAGATTCGCACGGGCGCGATGCCGCCTGTTGGACGCCCGCGACCTGATAAAGCGGCTGCCGACAGCGTCGTGTCGTATCTGGAAACCTCGCTCGACCGGTACGCACTGGATCATCCGAATCCGGGCCGTCCGTCGCTCCATCGCCTGAACCGCACCGAATACAGCAACGCCATCCGCGACATGTTGGGCCTCGAGATCGACGCGGCGTCGCTGCTCCCCTCAGACAATGCGGCGTATGGATTCGACAACGTCGCCGACGCACTGTCGCTGTCGCCGGCGCTCACTGAACGGTATCTTGGCGCTGCCGCGAAAATCGGCCAGATGGCGCTCGCGCGCGTAAAAGAAACGCCGCTGCCCGAAACGTTCTTCGTGCCGACCGATCGCAATCAGGGAGAACGCGTCAACGACGACCTGCCGTTCGGATCGCGCGGCGGACTCGCGTTCCGCTATTACTTTCCGGTCGACGGCGAATACACGTTCGAGAGTCGGCTGAAGGAAGACGGCGCCGGCGGAGGCGTTCAGGGCCTTACGGAAGAACCGCATCAACTCGAAGCCCGCATCGACGACGCGAAGGTGTGGGAGGTGACGATCGGCGGGCCCGCGCCGGGCGGACGTGGACGCGGACGCGGCGCTGGTCGAGGAGCGGCCGAGCCTCCTGCGCCAGGAGCCGAGCCTCCAGCGCGCGCGGCTGGTCCTGGTCCGGTTGCAGGTGCCGCTCCTGTGGCGGGCGTCGGCGGACAAGCCGCTCCCGCGGATCCTGCTGCTCCCGCGGATCCGAATCTGCAGTATCGGCGGGCGCGAGTGCTGCCGAATCTGACGTTCAAAGTTCAGGCGAAAGCCGGCGAGCATCTCGTCGCCGTTTACTTCGTCAACAAGACGACAGCGTTCCTCGAGGATCTTTTCGATCGGTCGAACCGGCGCGATCCATACCGAGCAGGCAACGGCGAACCAGTGCTGTCGAGCGTCACGGTAACAGCTCCGGGCGCGGCCAACGGCACGCCGCTCGTCAGCGATTCGCCGAGCCGCCGCAAGCTGCTCATCTGCACACCAGCGTCAGCTGCTCAGGAAGCGCCGTGCGCGAAACAGATCATCTCCACAATCGCGCGCCTCGCATATCGCCGTCCCGTTGTGGCCGAAGACATGGAAATTCCGCTGAAGCTGTATGCCGACGCCGCAGCGAAAGGTGGATTCGAAGCGGGCATCGAGCTGGCGCTTCGCAGCATTCTCGTGAATCCGAAATTCCTGTTCCGCTTCGAGCTTCAACCCGGCACTGTCGCCGCGAATACGCCGTATCGCATCTCGGATCTCGATCTGGCCTCGCGGCTGTCGTTCTTCTTGTGGAGCAGCATTCCTGACAACGAACTGCTGACCGTCGCCACGAAGAACACGCTGCACACACCGGCCGTGCTGAATCAGCAGATCAAGCGCATGCTCGCCGACGCGCGCTCGGAAGCGATCGTCAGCAACTTTGCCGGACAATGGCTGCACACGCGCAACGTGACGATGTTCCATCCGAGTCCGGAGCTGTTGTTCCATTTCGACGACAACCTGCGCCAGGCGTTCCAGACCGAAACGGAGATGTTCGTCGCGAGCATCATCAAGGAAAACCGGAGCGCGCTCGACCTGCTTGATGCCGATTACACGTTCCTGAACCAGCGGCTTGCCAGGCACTACGGTATCGATGGCGTCTTCGGCGAGAACTTCCGCCGCGTCGCGCTGCCGCCCGACAGCGTGCGGCGTGGACTGCTGGGTCAAGGATCGATTCTGACCGACACGTCGCGCGCCAATCGCACGTCGCCGGTGATTCGCGGCAAGTGGATCCTCGAGAACATTTTCGGATCGCCGCCGCCGCCCCCACCGCCAAACGTGCCCGATTTGAAAGACGAGCGCGATCCTCGGAAAATTCTGCCCATGCGCGAGCAAATGGCAGCGCACCGTGCCAATCCCGTGTGCGCGGCGTGTCACGCCCAAATGGATCAGCTCGGCTTCGCGTTGGAAAACTTCGATGCCATCGGCGAGTGGCGGGATGAGTACGGCGCCGGCCAGCCCATCGACCCGTCGGCGCAGCTGCCTGACGGCACCAAGTTCAAGGGGCCGACCGAGCTGCGCAAGGTGCTGATGAGCCATTCGGACGAATTCCTGACGACGATGACGGAGAAGCTGCTGGTGTACGCGCTGGGCCGCGGGCTGAGTTCGACTGACGCCCCGACGGTGCGCCAAATCAAGCGGGAAGCCGCCAAAACGAACTACCGGTTCGCGTCACTTATTCAGGGCATCGTCAGCAGCACACCGTTTACAATGAATATGGCAGTCGCGAGTACGAATTAGGAGGATGGATAGATGATCATCACGAAGATTGTGTTGCCGCGGCGGACATTTCTGCGAGGGCTCGGTGCAACCGTTGCACTGCCGTTTCTCGACGCGATGGTCCCCGCGATGTCGGCGGCTGCCACGAAGGGCATGCCGCGCTTCACCGCGATTTACACCGGCAACGGCTGCAACATGTACGACTGGACGCCGGCGACTGAAGGCATCGGCTTCGCGCTGTCTCCGACCCTGAAGCCGATTGAAGCGTTCCGCGATCGCACGACCGTCGTGACCGGCCTGGACAACTACCAGGCGACCGACCAGGGCGATTCCGGTGGTCAGCATCCTCGCGCGGCACCCGCGTTCATGAGCTGCGTACATCCGAAGCAGACCGAAGGCGCCGATGTGCGGGCCGGCGTGACGATCGACCAGATCATCGCCGACAAGATCTGCCGCGACTCGAAGCTGTCGTCGCTCGAGCTCGCCGTGGATCGTAACGACGTCGTCGGCGCGTGCGACCACGGCTACGCGTGCGCCTACATGAACTCGCTCTCGTGGAAGACGCCGACGATGCCGCTGCCGGCAGAGACCAATCCGCGGTTCGTGTTCGAGCGGATGTTCGGAAGCGGCGACACCGCCGAGCAGCGCCTCGCGCGCGCGCAGGAAGACCGCAGCATTCTCGACGGTGTGACGTCGGAGATTTCGAAGCTGCGCAACCGCCTCGGCGGTAACGATCGCCAGAAGCTCGGGGAATACCTCGACGCCATTCGCGACGTCGAGCAGCGCATCGCGAAGGCCGAATCGTATAACAGCGGTTTCGACATTCCGGATCGTCCCGTGGGCGTCCCCGAGTCGTTCAAGGAATACGCCGAGATCATGTTCGACCTCCAGGCGCTCGCATTCCAGGCCGACATTACGCGCGTCAGCTCGTTCATGATCGCGCGCGAGAACGTGAACCGTTCGTACGAAGAGATCGGATTGCCCGAAGCGCATCATTCGATCTCGCATCACGGCAACAACCCGGAGAAGATGAAGCAGTACACGAAGCTGAACACTTATCACGTGGAGATGCTCGCGTACTACCTGAAGAAGTTGAGCTCGATTGCCGACGGCGACGGGACGCTATTGGATCGGACGGTCGTGCTCTATGGCAGCGGCATGAGCGACGGGAACGTGCACAACAACTACAACGTGCCGGTCGTCGTCGTCGGCGGCAAGGATCAGGGGCTGCGCGGGAATCGCCACCTGAAGTATCCCAAGGGCACGCCGCTGGCGAATCTGTCGCTGACGCTCATCGAGCGGTTCGGCGTCGACATGAAGAAGTTCGGCGATTCCACCGGCGATCTCGATCTGTTAGCGGGCGTGTAGGCCAGCTTAACGATAGGGGCAAGGGGTAAGGGGCGATGGGCGAAGGCCTGTCGCCCCTTTTTTCGTTTCTAGAGCAGGTTGCTCGGTCCGGACCCAGTTTCCACAGGTTATGCACATGCCCGGGGTGATTGTGCGCAGAATCTGTACCCCCTGGGGTTGCGTATAGTGTGAAGAGTCGAAGGAATTCATCGATATTTTGTACTCCCACGATCTCCCATCCTGTGCTATTTTTCGCCGATCTATAAAGGGCGGCGTCGGTTCTGTTCGACGGTAACTGTCGGAAAGGAGCCCGCAATGGATGGAAGGCTGCGTGTTGGCGTTCCGCTGCTCGGTTGTACCCTCCTCGCGATTTTTCTGGCAGGCGCGGTGACCGCATTTGCTCAGGGCCAGGGAAACGGTATTTTCACAGGCACTATTGCCGATAGCGACGGCGTCGTGCCAGGTGCGATGGTCACGGCGACTGATGCATCCACTGGCTTGGTTCGTTCGGCACCTGCCAACGAACAGGGTGTGTTCCGACTCCTCTCGCTTCCACCAGGCCGGTACTCGCTGCGGGTGGAAATGGAAGGCTTCAAGCTCATCACGCTCAATGATGTGTTGCTGTTGAGCGGGGAAACCCGCGACCTTGGCAAGCTGATGCTCGAGGTCGGCGTGCTCACGGAGGCCATTACCGTCAGCGCTGAAGTAACGCCTGTGCAGACGACAGCCAGTCAGCTTCAGCGAACGGTGACGGGCGACCAGCTCACGATGATTCAAGTGAAGGGGCGCGACATCTTCGGCATGATGAAAATTCTGCCCGGTGTCGTCGATACGACCGCCAGCCGCGACTTTGCTCAGTGGAATTCGGGCCGCGGCCTCAGCATCAACGGAGGCAACTCCCTGAATAAGAACACGACGATCGACGGCGTTCCCGTTGGCGAAGAAGGAGGGGACGGTACCACTCACATCACGCCGAACATCGACGCGATTGGCGAAGTCACCGTCATCACCAGCGGCTACACAGCCGAGAACGGCCGGCAGTCCAGCGGTTTGATCAGCATCGTCACCAAGTCGGGGACCAATCGTCTCAAAGGCTCGGGCTGGTACAACGCTCGGCGCGACAAATGGAACGCGAACGACTACCTTCGGAAACAACAGGGTGCCGAGAAGCCGTTCTTCAAGGTGAACATCTCGGGCTACAGCATCGGCGGGCCCGTGGTGATTCCGAAGCTATTGGACAGCCGCTCGAGCGACAAGAAAGTCTTTTTCTTCCTGTCCCAGGAATTCGTCGACGATATTCGCCCGACTAGTGTGTATCGCACCAACTTGCCGACTGCGGCCGAGCGGAACGGCGATTTCTCACAAACCCGGCTGGCGAATGGGACCATCCAGCCCGTCATCGACCCGCTGACCGGCCTGCAGTTTCCGGGCAACATCATTCCACAGGATCGTTTCAGTTCGATGGGGCAGAAGATGCTGAACCTGCTGCCGATGCCCAACGGCGTCCTGAACCAGGCGATCGGCCAGCAGTTCACGTCGAACGACGCGCGAGATGTGACGCCCATCCACAAGCGCACAAATTTCGTGACGCGCATCGATACCGTCCTGAGCCAAACCCAGCGTGTCAGCCTCAGGGCGTTGTTCGATCGCGACGACAGCATCACGTTCAACCGCGTGGCCCCGGGAATCGGCTCGCACAACAACGTGTTCCCAGGAGATTTAGTCAGCGGCTCCGCCAGCCAGGTGCTGAGCAGCTCCATGGTGAACGAAGTGACCGCCGGGTACTCCCACAATCACTATGGGTTCCGCGTCGGGACAGGCAAGCAGGTGTTGTCGGATTACACGTCGTATTACCGTGAGAATTTCGGCTTCGATCCACCACGGTTGGAGCCGTTCGGGCCGTATAGCGAACCGGGGTTCAGCCGCGTCAACGTTGATGAGTATCCGTACATGCCGGACATGCTCTATAACGGCGGCGATCGCGCGAACCTCGCGACATGTTCGGGTGGCGTGCCGGCGACAGTAGGCGGCGGCGGATGCCCGAGGGGATGGCGGCCGTGGGCCGGAAACAGCCGGCCTGGCGCCACATGGAACGAGAACTATCGCTTCACCTTCCAGGACGACCTTTCGTGGACCAAGGGGCGGCACAACTTGAAGTTCGGGGTCTTCACCGAGCGCGACAGCAAGACCGAACCCGGCTCGGCCACATACGCCGGCGTTTATGATTTCGGGCACAGCTCCGACAATCCGCTCAGCACTGGCAACGGATTCGCGAACGCTCTGCTCGGCAACTTCACCACGTACACCGAACGGACCAACCGCATCG
This sequence comes from Vicinamibacteria bacterium, assembly GCA_031371345.1. GTDB lineage: Bacteria > Acidobacteriota > Vicinamibacteria > Vicinamibacterales > JAMQPK01 > JAMQPK01. The sequence continues at coordinate 16,615 of JANMJM010000067.1, read as the reverse complement.
ACCAGGAAAACCTGCACTGGCAGACCGACGCGTATGCGCAGGACAACTGGCGCATCACTCCGCGGGTGACACTCGATTACGGCCTGCGCATGACGCACGCGGGCGCCGTGTATGAATCGAGAGACATGAATTCGGCATTCGACCCCAACCAGTGGAACCGCGCACAGGCTCCGACGCTGTTCCAGCCGTACTGCTTGACCGGCGTCCCCGGCAACCAGGCATGCGCGGTCGCTAATCGGAGAGCGAGGAATCCGCTAACTGGAGAAATCGTGTCGCAAGCCTACGCGGGCAACACCGTGCCGGGGTCCGGCACGATCCTGAACGGCATGTTCGCCGGCGGCTTGGCCGGCCACAAGTCCGGCTGGTACTACGACATGCCGCCCGTGTCGTTGGGACCGCGGGTCGGCGTCGCGTGGGATGTGTTTGGCGATGGCAAGACCGCCATCCGCGCATCAACCGGGATCTTCTACAACTTCATCAACCGCGCACAGTACCTGTTCAACGGCGGGCCATTGATCGCGAGCGACAAGGTCGTCCGCAATGCGACGATTGACGAGCTAGCGGCATTGGCAAAAGCCGGCACGCAATTCTCCCAAAGTCCGCAGACCGGCAATCTGCCTGACGGGTTCCCGCTGGCGCTGCATGGAAATCAACTGAAACCGGAGAAGCTCCAACCTGAAAAGAATTACCAGGGCAACGTCGCGTTCCAACGGGATATCGGATTCAACACAACCGCCGAGATCGCGTGGGTCGGGAACTTCGGGCGCCACTTCTGGCGAGCCAAGACGGTGAACAACATCCCGATCTACGCATACGGCAATCCGGCGAATCTATTCCGCAACGAACCGATCAGCCAGGACTTCCTCCGACGGGATTATCCAGGCATGGGACAGATTCGCTACCTGACGACAGACGACGACATTCTGAACTACAACTCCATGCAGGTCAGCGTTCAACGCCGCCTGCACCGCGGGCTGCAGATGGGGCTTGCCTACACGCTCTCGAAAGCCGAGGGACTCCAAGGTTACGATTTCGCGACTGAGGAGTTGTATGGCAAGCAGGGCATTCGCGATCGGTACTACGGCCCGCCGTCGGTCTCACAAGCTCAGGACCGTCGTCACATTCTGGTCGTCAACTATAGCTACGCGATCCCGAATCCCACGCCGAGCGTTCCGGTCCTCAAGCTTCTGCTGGGGGGCTGGGAAGCGGCGGGCGTGACCCAGTTCACGACGGGGAATCCTCTCGATCCCATCTGCGGTACCAACCTCACGGGTGTGGAGAATACCGATCCATCGCTGACGGGTTTGTTCACCGCCGCCTCAACGACGGTGGCGAACGGACGGTGCGAATTGACCGGCCAGCCGATCTTCAGCGGATTCACACCTGATCCGAAGCTGCCGATCGAGGAGCAGATGCACTTCAACCTCAACGCGTTCCGCCGGCCTCTGCCGAACGGGTCGGTCGGAAACTTCGGCAATGCGCCGATTGGCGTGCTGCGGCATCCGTCATGGTCGAACTGGGACTTCACGCTGGCGCGACGCGTGTCGTTCAAGAGCACAAATCTCAGGGTGCAACTGCAGGTGTACAACCTCTTCAATCAGGTGGAGTTCACGACGTTGAATGCGTTGTACTTGTTCAGCGCGTCGGGGAATATCTCACCCGACACGGGCAAATACACGGCGACGACGAACCCCAGGAATGTGGGGCTTACCGTCCGCTTCGATTTCTGAGGCGAACCTTCCGGGTCCGACCGGGTCGACACTCCTCGTCGACTCGGTCCGGACCCAGTTTCCACAGGTTATGCACATGCCACGGTGGGTCGCACGCAGGCGCCCACTGACTGACCACGTGGCGCAATAGGCAACCCTGAGGTTGAGTGTTCTTCAAATTCCGCCCACTTTCCTCCTCAACGCAACCCGGAGGTTGCCTATCGCCGGCAGCGAAGTACCACTGGTAGCCGCCGATGTTGCCAAGGCGGGTAGAATCACCTATGCACCCCATGCACAAACAATCCGACGTCGACCGGCGTTCATTTCTCACGGCGGCAGCCAGCGTCACCGCGGCGGCCGCCACAGCGTTAGCCCAGGGCTTTCCCGTCGGGCCAGAGCCGAACCGGTATCCGTCCGGCGTCTGGAAGGTTCTCGACGAGCGGTTCCGGAAGTACATGGTCGGCAACACGCCGCTCATACGGGAATGGACCGGTGGACTCTGGACAGAAGGCCCTGCGTGGAACGGCGTCGGTCGATATGTGGTCTTCAGCGATATCCCGAACAACCGTCAGATGCGGTGGGATGAAGCGACCAACTCGGTGAGTGTGCTGCGCGCGCAGTCGAACTTTTCCAACGGCAACACCTTCGACTCGCGCGGCCGGCAGCTCTCGTGCGAGCACGAGACAGCGCGCGTCGTCCGCTATGAATATCAAGGCGAGCCGACGATCCTCGCCACCACGTTCGAAGGCAAGCGGTTCAACGCGCCGAACGACGTCATCGTCCATCCGAACACGGGCGACATTTTCTTCACTGATCCGGGATACGGCAGCCACGGATACTACGAAGGCAACCTGCGCGAGCTCGAGTTGCCGACGAGCGTCTACTGCATCGACGGGCAGAGCGGACGTATCACCAGGCTTACCGACGAAATCAAAAAGCCGAACGGCCTTTGCTTTTCACCCGACTATCGCATTCTCTATGTCGCCGACACCGCGCCGACGCACTTTCCCAACGAGAAGGCGAAGGTCTACGCGTGGAACGCGCAGGACAACGGACGGCGGCTGACGAACCGCCGCGAGTTCGCCGTGCAAAGCGTCGGCTTTCATGACGGCATCCGTGCGGACGCCGACGGCAACATCTGGTGCGCCACGGGATTCGGCGGCGAAGGCGTGGACGGTGTGCACATCTACGCCCCCGACGGAGTGAAGATTGGACAGATCGTGATGCCCGAAGGCACGGCCAACCTCTGCTTTGTCGGAAAGCACCGGAACCGGCTGTTCATCACGAGCAGCCAGTCGGTGTACACGCTCTTCACCGGAGCGCAGGGCGCTGCATGAAAACAGCCGCGCTCGTTGTTGTCGCGCTCATGGCGTCAGCCGCGCCCGTTCTCGCGCAAATGCCGACGCCGTGGTCCGTCCCCCAATGGACGCCGTCGCGCGATCCGCTTCCCACGTGGTCGGTACCTCAGCTTCCGCCGATCGGCTTGCCGTTGCCGTCGATCGGTTTGCCGCCGGCGCAGGTCAACGCACCGCATCATTTGCGAAGGCACCCTTACGGTGGTTGGCCCGTCATGTTGTACGTGGCGTTGCCGCCGATGGCGCCCGCGCCGCCGCGCGTGGCCGAGCCCGTGCCTGTCGAGGCGCCGGCGAAAGGCAGCCTCATCCTTCGGGTGCAGCCGGGCAGTGCACAGGTGTGGGTTGACGGGTATTACGCCGGATCGGCCGATGATTTCGACGGGACTCCACGGAGGCTCGCACTCGACGCGGGCCCGCACACGATCGAGCTCGACGAACCGGCGCACGAAACCGTGCGTTTCGAGGTGAAGACCGTTTCGAACGAGCCCATCGTTTATCGGCGAGAGCTGACGCGTGTGAGCGTCGCTCCGCCTGCGCCCATCCCTTCGACGTCAACGCCCGTGTACCTGATTCCGGGCTGCTACTTGGGAAACGTCCCGCCGAAAGATGCTGACCTGCCGGCGACCTGTCATCCGTCTCGAGCCGTCAGGCTGAGATAACTACTTCGGCGCCGCGACGAACTTGTATCCCACGCCGCGGACGGTCCGGAGATGGCGCGGGCGCGCCGGTTCCTTCTCGATGTATTTCCGAAGCCGGGCGATGAAGTGATCGATCGCGCGCGTGTCGGTGTCTTCACGCAGGTTCCACACATCCTCCAGCATGTTCTTGCGCGACACGGCCTTGCCTTCGTGCTGCACGAGGTAGCGGAGTAAGTTCGCTTCCATCAGTGTGAGCGGATATTGCTTGCCGCGCACGTGCAGTTCCTGCGCGTCGAAATCAACCGTCTTGCCGGCGAACGTGTAGAGGTCGGATGCTGACGGGGGAGCGGCTTCGCGCGCCGCGGCGTGCCACGCGTGACGCCGCAGCAAGGCGTTGATCCGCGCGATTAAAATCGTGAGCTCGAAGGGCTTCGGCAGGTAGTCGTCGGCGCCGGCCTCGAAGCCGCGAAGGACATCTTCGGCGCGGCCGCGCGCGGTCAACATCAAAATGGGAATCAGCCGTCCCTGCGCACGCATGCGCGTGGCGACCGTGAAGCCGTCGATACCTGGCAGCATGACGTCGAGGACCACCAAATCAATGTTCGACGAGTCGGCCTTCAGCGTGGCCAGCGCCGCTTCACCCGTGTCGGCGAGCACGACGGAGTGACCATCGGCCTCCAGGTTGAACCGGAGGCCCGAGGCAATGTGCGCTTCGTCCTCGACGACGAGGAGCTTGGGCACTGCTAGCGCCCGATAAGAATGAGAATCCCTGCGACGAGCGCCAGCACCGCCATGAGCGGCGATGGCAGCGCAAGGGCGACCAGGCCCGAAAGACCATAGAGGATTAACCAGATAGCGAGCGTCAACATGCCGGCGTTGCGATTGAACGTGTAAGCCATTCTCACCTCACCGGCATCATACCTAATCGCGACAGTTTCGTAATGGTACCCTCGAAATTGTCAGGTCTACCAAACATGTCATCAGATTTAAGTCCAATAGACGCAACGTGTTAAGCATGGCAACACGTTTGCGATAGCGTCCGCTTCGTAGCACCACACAGGAGGCTGGAATGATTTGGATTGTTGCGATCGGGATGGCCGTCGTCGGTGGGTTCTGGATCAAAGTGCGCCGCCAGCGGAAAGCCAAAGGCGCGACTCACTACTAAGCGTGAAAAGGGTCGGGTGCCTTTGCGAGAAGACACCTGGCCCCTTTCAGCGCAGCGTGCTTACGTAATAAACGTTCCCGCCCTCAGCTCCGAGGACGCCTGCTGAAGCTCCTGGTTGGTGTTCATCACGATCGGTCCGCGCCAGGCGACCGGCTCCTGCAGCGGCTTTCCCGACACGAGAAGAAATCGAATGCCCTCCTCGCCGGCCTGCACAACGATCTCGTCGCCGCGGTCGAACACGACGAGCGAGCGGTTCGACACATGATCGAATTTCCCATCATCCGGCCCGCCCACCTGCTCGGTTGCGACGGCTTGGGGATCTGACGCGTCGCGGAACGCGCCCGAGCCGGCAAAGACATACGCGAACGCGTTGTTCGCGCGGTCTACAGCAATCCGTTTCTTTTTTCCTGGCGGCACCGAGATGTCGAGATAGCGCGGCTCGGCGGCCACGCCTTCGACCGGTCCGCTCTTTCCCCAGAACTCTCCGATGATGATGCGCGCACGCGTGCCGTCATCCTCCGTCACTTCGGGAATATCGGCCGCAGCAATGTCTTGATACCGGGGCGCCGTCATCTTCAGCGAAGACGGCAGATTTGCCCACAGCTGGAAGCCGTGCATGCGTCCGCGATCGTCGCCCTTCGGCATCTCCTGATGAAGGATGCCGCGGCCGGCTGTCATCCACTGCACATCGCCAGCGCCCATCTTGCCGCGGTTGCCGAGGCTGTCGCCATGTTCCACCGTGCCGGCGAGCACATACGTGATGGTTTCAATCCCTCGGTGCGGGTGCCATGGGAACCCGGCGATATACGCGTCGGGATTCTCGTTGCGGAAGTCGTCGAGCAACAGAAACGGATCGAACTCGCTCGTCGTCCCGAATCCAAACGCGCGCCGAAGCTGCACGCCGGCGCCTTCCATCGTGGGCACGGACTGACGAACGTCTTTCACGGGTCGAAGGGACATAAGGCCTCGCTTTCGTTATCTGTCCTATGACGCCCTAACCGGTCCTGGCGATCCAATCCACGATAGTCGTCAGGATTGCGTCGCTAATCTTGAAGGAATGCCCTTCGCGCTGCACTTCGTACAGCGTCGGCGCGGGCGAGACCTTGGCGAGGACGGGCCTGAGCTCGTCCGGCGTGCCGAACGTGTCTCGCGTGCCCTGAACGAAGAGCATGGGGCGCTTCACGTTGGGAAGGTGAGCGTCTCTCAGCCGATCCAGGCGCCCGGGGGGATGCAAGGGGTAGCCGAGCAAGACGATGCCTTTGATGGGGAGGTCGGGATCATCGGCCGCGACGTGGGTGGCCGCGCGGCCGCCCATCGACTTGCCGCCGATGAACAGCCTCTGTCGCGCGCTCTCTAAATCCTCGCGTGCTTTTTCAATGGCGGTGCGGTAACACGTGACGAGCTGCGGCATGCGATCGGGCATGTTCCGCCGCTGCTGCATGTAGAGGAAATCGAATGTGAAGACGTCCACGCCGCGCTCGCTCAAGCCGCGTGCGACGGCGGTCATGAACGGATGTGTCTGGCCCGCACCCGCCCCATGCGCGAGAACCAATGTCGCCGGAGGCCGCTCGGACGTTGGAGAGGCGGCGTAGATCATCAAAACGAATGGGACGGTGGCGCCGATGGCAGCTCGAGTGTGAAGGTCGCGCCGCGGCCGACACCCGCGCTTTCGGCGAACGCACGGCCGCCGTGGCGTTTGGCGGTTGAGGCGACGATGAATAATCCGAGCCCCGTGCCTTTCACGCGCTGCGTCAGTGCCCACGGCGTGCGGTAGAAGCGACGAAAGATCCGCTTCGTCTCGTTCGGCGGAATGCCGATGCCGTGATCCTTCACCCGCACGAACGCGAGATCCTGTCGCGCCCGGCCGACCTCGACATCCACCCGGACATTGCCTTGGGAGTACTTCACCGCGTTGTCGAGCAGATTGAGAATCGCGCCGCGCAGCTGATCGGGATCGCCCAACACTTCGATGGGTTCGGGCGATTGCCGCGCCAGCTGCAGCGCTTCGGCCGGAAGATGACGCTGCGTCCGCGTCAGCTCCGCGCATTCACTCGTGAGCGTGCGCAGATCGACGCGCGCCTGATGCAGCGGTACGCGGCCGGTCTTACCCGCCTGCAGCACCTGCTCGATGGTGTGAATCAGGCGGTCGCTGTCCTGCAGCATCACGTCGTAGAACTCGCGCCGCTTGTGTTCATCCACTTCCGCGCCGCGCGCTTTCAGCGTCTCGAGATGCAAACGAATCGATGTGACCGGCGTCTTCAGCTCGTGCGTGACGGCGTTGACGAATGCGTCCTGCTGCTCGTTCAACCGTATCTCGCGGACCAGGAACGTGGTGTTCAGGATGAGACCGGTGATGATTGCGGCGAAGATGATGCTGCCGAGAAGGAGTGGAACGATTTCACGCAGCGTGAGAACGATCCAGCCCACCGACAGCGCCGCGGCGAGCGCGACGAGGCAGATACAAAAGGTGACGAAGAAGGCGACGACGCCCTGGCGTCCCGGGGCAAAGGGCATGGGGGAGAGGATAGCGCATTGCGCTGCTATCGCTGATAGGGGTAAGGGGCAAGGGGTAAGGGGTAAGGGGTAAAAGAAAAGACGCAGAGGTTAGATCCCTCTGCGTCTTTGCGTCTCTGCGTCGACCTTGCCTGAAATTACGCGGCGGCTTCGTTCAGGGTGCTGTCCACCGAAGCGCGGCGGACCTGTGTCGCCAAGCCAAGCAGCTCGAGCGCGCGGATGTGCATGTAGGTGAGATCGATCTCGTACCACGCCAGGCCGTGCGCGGCCGACGCGGGGTGCGCGTGATGATTGTTGTGCCAGCCTTCACCGAACGTGATGGCCGCCACCCACCAGCTGTTGCGCGAGTCGTCGCGCGTGTCGAAGCGGCGCGATCCCCACATGTGGGTCGCCGAATTCACCAGCCAGGTTGCGTGCAGACCGACCGTGGTGCGAAGGAACACGCCCCACAGCACCCAGTTCCATCCACCAATCGCCAGCAGGACAACGCCCAGCGTCGTGAGCGGCACCCAGTGATACTTGGTGATCCAGACATGGAATTTGTCTTTGGCCATGTCCGGCGCATATTTCGCGGTGAGCTTGGTGTCGTTGTGGAGAGGCTCGCCGAAAAGAATCCAACCCATGTGCGCCCAGAATCCGCCGTCGTTCGGCGTGTGCGGATCCGATTCCTGATCGGAAAACTGATGATGCCGGCGATGAATCGCCACCCAGAAGAGCGGGCCGCCTTCGAGCGCGAGCGTGGCGCAGACGGTCAAGAAATACTCGACGAACTTTGGCGTTTTATACGAGCGGTGGGTCAGCAGGCGGTGATACGACATGCCGATGCCCCACGCGAGCGAGACATAGTACGTGATCAGAAATACGCCAAGGCCGGACCAGGTGAAGTTGAAGAGCGCCCAGATGGCGCCGATATGAAACAGGATCATGAAAAACGCGGTGATCCACGATATCTTGCTGTACTGCTCAGCTTTAGCTGACAAGAGTGGCTCCTTGACTTGTTGGGAACGGCCCGGGGCTGTCCCAAGCCGGCCTCCACAATAGCAAGCTTCTATAGACACGATTGTAAGACTTGTGTAAGCGCGGTAAACGCTTACTGGTGTATGCTTTACGGCGACCAAAGAATGGGCGACGTCTACTACGCTTCCTGCTCGTGCGGCTACAAGGCAGAAGATCTCTTTGCGGGTTCGGGTATGGCGGGGCCGGAGTCGGATTGCGAACTTGGCCGCTGCGAGCACTGCCGCGAGATCGTCAGCATCAGCTCGAACGATGTGCGCCATCGATGTCCCGTATGCCATCAGAAGGCGGCGCTGATCGATCGGCGACACCTCGTTGAGAGTCCTCAAGTGTGTCCCAGGTGCACGGTGCTATCGCTTCACCTGAGGCACGTCGGCTTGTGGGACTAATGATCTCTCGACGGGTTATTGAATACTGATCACTTCAACGTCAAACACCAGCGTGGCGTTGGGAGGAATTGGTCCCGACCCGGTACTGCCGTACCCCAAACTTGGCGGGATGACCAGCCGTCGTTTTCCACCGACAGCCATTCCGACGATGCCCTGATTCCACCCGGAGATCACATTACCTCCGAGCGTGAAGGGGAACGGTGCCCTGCCTATTGATGTGTCAAACAACTGGCCTTTGTTCTCTGCAGCGGAAGGGTTGTAAAGCCAGCCCGAATAGTTGACGGTGACGAGATTGCCGGTGGCAGCCTGGCGGCCCGTCCCTACCACGAGGTCGGTCTGCGAAAACGGGACGTTCAAACCTTGCGAGGGATCTGTCGGCGATTTGCTGCTGCCACACGCGGCCGTGGTAAGAAGAAGGAAGGCGACTCCGAGGGCTCGTAATCTCATATCAACATTCTAGTCGCTCGACGTTTTGGCGTGCTCGACCATTTTCCTGATCTTGTCGATATTCGTGCTGCGCACCGGGCAGGTGCTGTCGGTGGCGACACACTGGGCGAGGTCCATCCCACATCCGCAGGTGCAGCGCTCAGCGTTGGCGGCCTCCAGCGCCGTTTTCTTCTGACCGCTGTTGAGTCCGGTGAAATCAATCACCGCGAGATCGCTCTCGCCGAACCGCACGCCTGAGGTCATCGACAGGCCATAAAAAAGCCCGCCAACGGCGGCGATGACCACGACCCAGATCGCCGTTTTCTTGACCCGCCGGACGAGGCGTCTTCGCGCCGCATCGGCTTGCCTGGCCTGCTTGTCGGGTTTGGTCATAGAGGCCCGCCATTTTACGCTACACTTTCCGCCACCTTATGAAACACATTCATCGTCTCACCATTTTCGCGTTTCTCGTGATTGCTGCTCCGGCGGCGGCTCAGGACACCGGGCATTACCGCCTTGTCGAGAACTGGGTGCAGTTCCCGCCGGAAGTGACGAAGTGGGGCTCGGCAACCGGCGTCGACGTCGATTCCCACGACAACGTTTACGTGTTTCACCGGAACGACGCGATGCCCATCATGGCGTTCGATCGGAACGGGAAATTCCTGCGAGCCTGGGGTCAGGGCATGTTCCAGACGACCCACTTTCTGAAGACCGACCAAGACGGCAACGTGTGGGTCACCGATCGCGGCGCAATGGTCGCCTACAAATTCTCGCCCGAGGGAAAACTTCTGCTGACCATCGGCCAGAAAGGCGTGAAGGGGGACAACGACTCGAAGGAGGCCTACAACGGCATGGCCGACGTCGTGGTGGCCAAGAACGGCGACATCTTCATCGCCGACGGCGAGGGGCCGAACACGCGCGTGGTGAAGTTGTCGAAGGACGGCAAATTCATCAAGTGGTGGGGAGGGAAGGGCACCGCGCCGGGCCAGTTCGACCAGCCGCACAGCATTACGATGGACGGCAAAGGCCGCATTTACGTCGGCGATCGCTCGAACAACCGCATTCAGATTTTCGATAAGAACGGAAAGTTTCTGGACCAGTGGACGAACTTCGGCGTCCCGTGGGGAGTGACGGTCAAGGACGACCTGATCTATGTCGTCGACGGCACGGCGAACGGCTGTCTGTTGATTGCGCGCCTCAAAGACGGCAAGGTGATCGATCGAATCGAAGGGCTGAGCAATCCAACCGCGGTGGCGGTCGATACTCACGGCGCGATTTATGTCGGAGAAGTAAACGGGACGAACGTGAAGAAGTTCGTGAAGAAATAGAGCCGTAGGAACGGACAGCGATGACCACTGAATTTGGTTTTTCCCGGCGCGAGCTTTTCAAGCGCGCAGGTGTTGCTGGCGCCGCGATCTTTGCGATGCCCGATCTGAGCCGCGTCCTGAGTCTGCGACGCGAGTTGTTCGCGCAGACGCGCACGCTGACCCCGCCCGAGAAGGCCACGCTCACAGCGATGTGCGCGCGCATCATTCCAACCGACGACAATGGGCCTGGCGCCATCGAAGCGCATGCGCCCGAATACATCGATCACGCGCTAAGCGGCGCCCTCGCGAGCTCGCGGCAGGCATACGCTGAGGGATTCGCGGCGCTCGACGTGGCCGCGCAGCAGAAATTTACAGCGCCGTTCGTGAAGCTGACGCCGGCGCAGCAGGACGCCATCCTCACCGACGTGCAGGACACGCCGTTCTTCAACCTCGTCCGCGGTCACACGCTGCAGGGCACGTTCTGCGATCCGATTTACGGAGGCAACACGAACTTCGTGGGATGGGATTTGGTCGGGTATCCCGGCGTGCGCCTCAATGTGACGGCTGCCGAGCAGAACATGTCGACGCCCGCAACGCGCAACCACAAGTCGGCCTACGACTACCTCATGTTCTCGAAGACGGAGACCATGAATGGCCACTAATCTGAAACCCACTGGCGTCGTCATCATTGGCATGGGCGCAGCGGGTGGCGTGGCGGCGCTTCCGCTCGCGCAAGCGGGCATCGAAGTCGTTGGGCTGGAAGCCGGCACGTGGCTTCAGGCAAAAGACTTCGCACCTGACGAAATCAGAAACAATTTCCGCGCCTGGCCGCAGGCGATTCAGAAAGCACAGAACGAAATTCCGACGCATCGGACGAGCGCGAGCGCACCGTACTCGCCGCGCCTGGCTATCCACCCGATGATGAATGCCGTGGGCGGCACCTCGTTGCACTACTGGGCGCAGAGCTGGCGTCTGAATCCGTGGGATTTCAAGGTCGTCAGCGACACGACGAAGCGTTACGGCTCGGCGAAAATTCCAAAAGGCTCGACGGTCGAGGACTGGCCGTTCGGTATCGACGAGCTCGAACACTACTACGACATCGTCGAGCAGGAGATCGGTGTATCGGGTAAAGCCGGCAATATCAACGGCGCGATCGACAACCGCGGGAATGTGTTCGAAGCGGCGCGGAAGCGCGAATATCCGATGCCGCCGCTGCGGTGGAGCGAGTGGCACGACCGCATGGCGTCGGCCGCGCGTGGGCTCGGATGGCATCCGTTCCCGGGCCCCGCGGCGGTCAACACGCGCAGCTACGGCAACCGCTCGGGTTGTGCGTATCACGGATATTGCAATCGCGGCGGATGCCATGTGAACGCCAAAGGCTCGACTGCCGTCACGACCATTCCGAAAGCGCAGAAGACCGGGAAATTGTCGCTCGTGACAGAGGCGCATGTCACCTCGATCAATGTCAACAACAACGGCCGCGTCACTGGGGTCACGTATGTGAAGGGACGCGAGGAATTTGTTCAGCCCGCCGCCGCGGTTCTGCTCGCGACCTACACCTACGAGAACGTGCGAACACTCCTGCTGTCGCAGTCGAAGGCATTCCCGAACGGTCTCTCGAACAATCACGGTCAGGTCGGGCGGCACTATATGACACACGCCACCGGCGGCGGCGTGACCGCGCTGTTCCCGATGAACCTGAACAACTGGTACGGCCTGCCTGCTCAGGGCGTGGCGATCGACGACTGGGCCGACGACAACTTCGACCATTCGAGCGTCGACTTCATCGGCGGCGGCAATTTGTTTGTCTATTCCGACCGCCGTCCTATTAGTGCGGCGGGCATGAGCACATTCGGCCGCGCGCCCGCGTGGGGCTCGGCGTGGAAAACGTTCATCAAGGAAAACGCCGACCGGTGGCACACGTCCTACATGCAGAAGACGACACTGCCTTATGAGGACAACTATCTCGACCTCGACCCCACCGTGACCGATCCGCTCGGTCTGCCGGTGTGCCGCATTACGGCCGATTTTCATGACAACGAGCGCAGGGCCGCGGCGTTTTGCCAGGACAAGATGGAGCAGTGGTATCGCGCCGCTGGCGCCATCGACACCGTGCGCGGACCACTCGGCACGATGGGCCCCTCAACGCACGCATACGGCGGCACGCGAATGGGCAAAAACGCGGACACGAATGTCGTGAACGCGTGGGGGTTCTCGCACGAGGCGCCCAATCTTGCGGTGCTTGGCGCAAGCGTGATGGGCACGAGCGGCGCGCACAACCCCACGTTGACGGCACAAGCGCTCGCGTGGCGCACAGCAGAATATCTCGCCAAAAACTGGAAAAAGATCACCGAGTAGCACAATAGAACGCGTCTGCCGAAAGTGTAAAAGCTGCGCTAGTTCAGCACACGTCATCACACTTCTGATAGGGATCAAAAACGTAGTCGCGCTTACCAAACGCGTGGCTTGACGCGACTACGACCGCCCCCCACACTTGAATCTCCCGAGCGTTCTTCGCTGAATTTTGTACCACGGGACTTAACGACAAGGGAGTGTTGTATGCGCAATCGACTGCGATGGTCACTGAGTGCTGTCGTGCTGGCGTTCGCGGCCGCTAGCGCGTTCGCGCAGACGTCGGGCGGATCGTTCAACAGCGACATTCGCGCGAGAGCCGTCGCGCCAGTGTGTTCGAGCGGCATCGCTATCCACGGCAACGCCACTGGTGGGTTGAACGGGACGTTTGCGATTTCATTCGACTGCGCGGGCGACGCACTCGTGGGCGGCAGCTGGCGCATGGTGGTCACCGAATCTGGGCCGAACGGCGCGGCCATGCCGGTCGGAGAAATCTTCGGCGGTGTGGTTCGCGGCGCCGTGCAGAGAGATAGCGCAGGTCGCGTGACGAAGGTCGGCGACGTCGAGTTGAAAATCAACAGAGGCACGGGAAAGTACGCCGCCGTGGAATCGGGAACCGGTCATCTCGGGGCGACGATCAATTCAAACGCAGACCCGCAAGTCCGGGGCTCTATGGGTTTGAATTTCTAATCCGTACTTCATGAGGTGAGCTGTGAGATTCAGCATCTATCGTTTCACGCGCGTTAGGAACGTTGTCGGCACTGTCGCGGCCGTGCTCGCGTGCGTGGCCGCAAGTGCGCCCTCGGCGGTCGCCCAGGTCTGCGCGCCCACGAAAGTGGGTTACTACGATATGTGGCGCGGGGAAGGCAAGACGACTCAGGAGCGCCCGATCGACAAGGCCGGACTGACCAAGGTACAGATCTTCGACCTGTCGCCTGCCGAACTCCAGGGCATCAACGTGCTGTTCGTGCAAAACTCCAACGCGTTTGACTACGCCGGCGAATATCTTACTCAGCGGCCGGCCATCGACGCTGCGGTCTCGTCCGGCATGGTCCTGGTCATCCACGACCGATTCGTCAGCGGCGCGAACACCATTCTTCCGGGTGGCGCGGGAATCACCTTCACGCGCACGATTTCGGATTTCGACGATCCGCCGGGTGATACCGCGAACATTGATATTCTCGAAGACGGCACGCTCGTAACCAACGGCCCAGGCGGCGTCGTGACGCAGACGAACCTCGACGGGTTCGATAGGTCCAATCACGGGTACGCCGTGTCGAGCACTCTGCCGGATGGGGCAAGAAGAATTCTCAGCAACGGCGATGCGTCGCAGATCGTCACGTTCTCGTACCCCTACGGTGCTGGATACGTGGTCTATAGCACCATCCCGCTGGATTACCACCTGCAGAATCTTCCGAACGCGGCGATTGCCGCCATTTACGGGCCGAACGTCGTCGCGTACGCGGGAGCGCTTCGGCCGGCGCAATCGTCGCTCTCGCTTGAACCACCCTCGTCGATGTACGGCGGAACGACGAGCCTGAATGGAACGATCGGCAACGGCGGGACCAGCTTGCCGGTGGCAGGAATCAATGTGTCGTTCTCGCTGTTCGGCACGCCGTCCGGTTCGTCGACGACGGATGCCAGCGGAACCGTCATGCTCGAGAATATTTCAGTTCCTCAAGCAAACGTCGGCGAACATGCCGGTGGATTGACGGGGAGCTTTTCGTCGCCGCGCTTTTGCGGTTCGGGATCCGCTGCCGTGACGATTACTCGAGCGCCCGTCACGATTGACGTCACTGGCGGTTCCTTCATCTACGACGGGTTGGGTCATCCGGCGATCTCGCAAGTAACCGGCGCGTTCAACGAGAGTTTGGGCGCAGCGACGCTCACATATACGAATCAAAGCACGGACGCTACGAGCTCCGCGTCGCCGGTGACGGCAGCCGTCTACACGGTAAACGCGTGGTATCCACAGAGCGGAAATTATCTGGAGGGCGGCCACGACGCGGTCACAATCACGATTGACCAATCGGGCACGACCACGGTGTTGAGCGCGTCACCCAATCCGTCCAACGACGGACAAAGCGTCACGATTCAAGTGGCGGTCAGCGCTGTCGCGCCTGGTGGCGGCAGCGCGACCGGTCAGGTGATCGTTAAAGACAACGGGAGCCAGATCGGGAGTGTTTCTGTCGGCGGCAACATGACGACCACGGAGTTGAGCGCCGGCCTCACGCATCAGCTCACGGCGGAATATGTCGGCGATGGGAATTTCAAGGGAAGCACGTCGGCCCCCGTCGCGCACGATGTGACGGCGCCGCCACCTCCACCAGAACCGCCGGTACCACCAGCACCACCGGAGCCGCCGGCACCACCGCCGCCGCCACCACCCCCACCGGTGAGCAGGTACGTCGTCACTCTGCTCTACGATTCGGGCAAGGTGCACAACAGCGGGAGCACGATCCCCATTCGGATCCAGGTTGCCGATAGTTCACGTGCGAACGCGAACGTCTCGTCGGCGTCGTTGAACGTCCACGCCGTCGGCGTCCGCCTCGTCTCGACGACCACAGTAAGCACGGCAAAGATGGTGGGGATTCCGGGAAATTCTGACGATTTCAAGATCGTCGGATATCCGACGTCCTACATGTTGAACCTGAAGACGACGGGACTCGCGAAAGGGAGCTATGAGCTGGTCTTCACGATTGGCTCGGCGTCAACCCTGTATGCGGCCCCGTTCCAGATTCGGTAGCCGTTAGACCGGCACTTGAAGATCCGGCATCGGCCGGGCGACGAAGACTCGGCGACAGGGTTTCGCAAGCAGCCGCGCCATGCGCTCAGAACGCGCGTGGCGCGCGCTGTCGGTGGCAATCCCGGTATTGGCGTACATCTGTCGATACAGCTTCGACAGCAGCACGAAGAACACGCGGTTGCGATACGACTTCACCGCCCGCGAGCGCGCCCAGATGTTGCGCACGCTATAGAACTGATCCCATACGCCCTGCGTGCCGGCGCGAATGGCTTCCGGCGACAGCGTGGGATGCGGCGTGTAGACCTTGGGTCGCTTGGCTTGCGGGATGAGCCAGTGCCGCGTGATGGGCACGCCATCGACCGCCTGCATCTCATTCTCTTTCTGCTGCGCGAGTTCCCACTTGGCAAAATCGACCGTGCCGGGAAACGGGGTCAGCATGACGAACTGCGCGAAGGTGACGTCGGCCGCCTGCGCCAGCGCCGCGGTTGCATCGAACGTGTCGGCGCGATCGCTCGGCAATCCGAAAATAAATGAACCCAGCACGTGCACGCCGTGCTTCTTGAATTCCTGCAGCCGTGTGACGAGGGCGTCGCCGTAGAGATTGAAGCCCTTGTAGACGTCCTTCAATCCTTCCTTGGTGACCGACTCGACGCCGACGAGCGCGCCCTTGATGCGTGCGTTGCGCATCGCATCGAGAAAGTCGGGGTCTTCGGCAGCTTCCATCGTGATCTGTGTGAAGAAGATCATGTCTTCGGGAAGTTTCGCCATCCGGCTCATCAGCTCGAAACGTTCGGCGCGCATCTCTTTCAGCTCGGTCAGCCGATGCTGATCGTTCTGGCGCTCGGCAAGCCGCAGATCTTCTAGCGTGACGGGATAAAAATTGTCGTCGGCGAGCGCGATAAATCGGAATCCACGACGCCGCAGATCCACAATCTCTTCGAGGACAGCGTCGACGCCGCGCTGCCGCGGCTCCTGGCCGTCGGTCTTCCAGACCGAGCAG
>JANMJM010000065.1:0-11191 GCA_031371345.1 Vicinamibacteria bacterium | reverse complement strand
CCCACAGCAGACTTCACGTTTACTCCACCCAACCCGAGACCTCTTCAAGACGTCACATTCGACGGGTCCCGCTCATTCGACGTGGATGGATATATCGTGTCGTATAAGTGGGACTTCGGCGACGGAGCGACGAAGACGAATACGACGTCTATCGGCGAGACCCATGACTATCTCGGCGGCGGGACCTACTTCGTCACGCTGACGGTCACCGATAACTCGGGACAGCAGCAGTCCTTCACGAAGCCAATCATCGTTCAGTAGGCATCGGCGATGCCTGACAACCCTCGCATCGACGAGCTTCGACGTCGGGTCCAGCAGGACCCGGCGTCGATTGCCTTTGCCCAGCTGGCCGAGGAGTATCGTCGCGCCGGCAGCTACGAAGACTCCATCGAGACCTGCCGGGCTGGTCTGGCCATTCATCCAGGTTATCTTTCCGCGCGCGTCACGCTCGGACGTGCGCTCATCGAGCTCAGCAACCTCGACGAGGCGCAGCGCGAGCTGGAATACGTGCTTCAACATGCGCCCGAGAATCTTGCGGCCATTCGCGGGATGGCCGAGATTCATCACAGGCGGGGCAGCCTCAACGACGCGTTGGCGTTCTACCGATCGGCGCTGTCGCTCGCCAAGCACGATCCCGACCTCGAACAAACCGTCAACGACATTGCGCGCTCGATTGAACCGGCGACCGCGCCTACCGAGGAGAGTGATGGGCTGACGTTCGAGGAAGCATCGGCCGAGTTCCTCTCGGCACTCAACGAGATGTCGGTGGCGGCTCCGGTGGCCGCGGCGTCTGTGGCCATTGCGCCGGTGGCGACCATGGCCTCACCCGTCGGGCCCGACCCGTCGTTGCCTCAGCTCGAGCGCTTCCTCCACGCGATTCATTCCTACCGCCAGCGCCGGGCGGTCTAGAATCGTCCAGTGCGCCTCGCTCCCCGGGATACGCTAGCCGTACGTCATACGAAGCTTCGAGACGCTGTGCGCGGCGCCGGTCTCGACGGCTTCATCGTGACGCACTTGCCCAACCTTTTTTACCTGACGAATTTTCTGGCGACAGCCGGCATCGCCGTCCTCACGCCCGATCGGCTTTATCTGATCGTGGACTTCCGCTACAGCACGGCCGTGAAGGAGCTGGCGGCATCACCCTACGGCGGTCCCGACACGGAAATCATGTCCGTCGAGCGCAGCCACGACGAGACGCTGGTGGATCTGATTCGCAAGATTCACACGCCGCGACTGGGCGTGGAAGGATCGAACCTTTCGGTCACCCGGTACAACCAACTGACGACACGTCTCGGGACCGCAGCCACGCTGACGCCGACCGACGGTATCGTCGAGAAGTTGAGGACCGTGAAAGACGCTCACGAGATCGAAATGCTGCGTCTCGGTGCGCGGCTATTGTCGGCTGTGGCGCTCGACGTCGTCCGCGATGCGAAGCCGGGGATCGCCGAGCAGGAACTCGCGGCCACGATCGACTGGCGCATTAAATCGGCGGGCTTCGAGCGCTGCTCATTCGAGACGATCGTGGCGAGCGGACCGAATGCCGCCCGGCCCCACGCGCATGCCGGCGAGCGTGTGTTACGGGAACACGACCTGGTGGTGCTGGACTTTGGCGGGGTCTACGGCGGATACTGCGTCGACCTCACCCGGACGGTCGCCCTCGGGCAGCCCGACCCGGAGCAGCAGCGCGTGTATGACGCCGTGCTGGCGGCGCAAAACGCAGCGATTGCCGCGGTGAAGCCGGGCGTTCGGGCCGGCGACATTGACGCCGCGGCCCGCGAAACGCTCGGACGGCATAAACTGGCGGAAGCCTTCGGCCACGGCACCGGTCACGGGCTGGGGGTGGAGATTCACGAAGCGCCGAGGATAGGACCACGGCGAGGGGCGACGGCCGATGCGCCGGCGGCTCCAGACGACGCCATCGAGCCCGGTATGGTGTTCACCATCGAACCGGGCGCGTATCTGCCCGAATGGGGCGGCGTCCGAATTGAGGATGACGTGCTGGTGACGTCCGACGGGGTGGAAGTGCTGACAAACGTGCCCCGCGTGCTTCTCATCAATTGATCGATACACACACGATGGACTTCGACGAGATTAATAAGATTCTGGATATCGTCCGCGAGCACGAGCTGAGTGAATTCGAGCTCGAGCGCGAGGGCTTCAAGATTCGCATCAAAAAAGGCAGCCTTGACCACGGCTCCGGGCAGTACGGCGCGCCGGTCGCGCCGGCGGCGCACCATCCGAGTCATGCACCAGTGACCGGTCCGATGTCGCCGATGGCGGTGCCCGAAGCCGTGCCAAGTGCGGCCTCGGCAGCCGCTGCGGCCGCCGCGGCCGAGGAAATGGATCTGGCGATTGTGAAGTCGCCGATTGTCGGTACGTTCTTCCGGTCGTCCGAGCCTGGCGCTGCCTCGTTCGTCGAGGTCGGCGACGTCGTCAAAAAAGGCCAGGTCCTCTGCATCATCGAGGCGATGAAGTTGATGAACGAGATCGATTCAGAGCTCGACGGCGAAATCGTGAAAATCTATATCGAGAACGGCCAGCCCGTGCAGTACGGCGAGCGGCTGTTCGCGATCAAATCGCGAGGCGATGTTTAAAAAAATCCTGATTGCGAACCGCGGCGAGATCGCGATGCGCGTCATCGTCGCGTGCCGCGAGCTCGGCATCAAGACCGTCGCCGTGTATTCAGAGGCCGACGAGAATTCACTGCACGTCCGCTTCGCCGACGAGGACGTGTGCATCGGGCCGGCGCGCAGCAGCGAGAGCTACTTGAACGTGCCGGGCGTCATCAGCGCCGCCGAAATCACCGGCGCCGATGCGATCCATCCTGGGTACGGCTTCCTGTCCGAATCGGCCTATCTCGCCGAGGTCTGCGAAGCGTGCCACATCCGGTTCATCGGTCCCGATCCCAAAGTCATTCGGCTCATGGGCGACAAGTCGCGGGCGCGCCGCGCCATGAAGAAGGCCGGTCTGCCCTTGCTCCCCGGCACCGACGGCCCGATCGAGAGCGAAGAGGAAGCGCTGAAGTTCTCGAACACCACCGGCTTTCCCGTCATCGTGAAAGCCGTGGCCGGTGGGGGAGGACGCGGCATGCGCGTGGTTCGCAACGCCGGGGAACTCGGTCATGCCATCCGGACCGCGCAGCGCGAGGCGGAAGCGGCGTTCGGCGTGCCCGACGTGTATATCGAGAAGTATCTCGATAACCCACGGCATATCGAAGTACAGGTGCTTGGCGATCATCATGGCGCCGTCGTGCATCTGGGAGAGCGCGAGTGCTCGATCCAGCGACGCCACCAGAAGCTGATTGAAGAGTCGCCGTCGCCGGCGCTCAGCGAGAAGCAGCGGCGCAAGCTCGGCAATATGGTGGTCGACGCGGCCAAGGCCGTGCAATACAGCAACGCCGGCACGTTCGAGTTCTTGATGGACGACCAGGGCCGATTCTTTTTCATGGAGACCAATACGCGTCTCCAGGTCGAGCACCCGGTCACCGAGCTCGTGACGGGCATCGACATCGTGAAGGAACAGATTCGCATCGCGGCGGGCGAGCGATTGTCGGTTCGCCAGGGAGAGGTGACGTTCAACGGGCATGCGCTGGAGTGCCGCGTCAACGCCGAAGACCCCGACACGTTTGTGCCGTCGCCCGGACATATCAGCGTGTTCAGCATGGGCGGCGGGCCCGGCATTCGCGTCGATACCGCGGCGCATTCCGACTGCACGATCTCGCCGTATTACGACTCGTTAATCGCCAAGATCATCTCGTATGGGCGCGATCGTCACGAGGCCATCGTGCGCATGCGTCGTGCGCTCGAGATGTCTGTCGTGGAAGGCGTGAAGACGACCATCCCGATGCACCTGAAAATTCTCAACGATCCCGATTTTCTCGCGGGGCGGCTGAGCACGAAGTTCATGGAACGTTTCACTCCGGCTGAAAAGGACAAGAAGAACCTCGCCGAGGCCGTCTGACGTTCTCTCCTCTCAACGCCATCATTGACCACGACGCTGCTGCTCGCCTGGGCTGGACCGTGCCCGCCCTGGCCGAGGCGTGTCTGGCGGGTGGCGCGCGGTTTCTGCAGATTCGCGCCAAGCACATGCCGAGCGGCGCGTTGCTGCAGCTGTGCGAGCAGGTTGTCGCCGCCGCGCGACCTGTCGGCGCCGTGGTGATCGTGAACGACCGCGCCGACATCGCGGCGCTTTCCCAGGCCGCCGGCGTTCACGTTGGGCAGGACGATCTCGACCCTGCCGATGCGCGCCGCATTCTCGGCGGCTTCGCGGTCGTCGGCCTCTCGACACACTCCGTCGAGCAGGCGCGCGCAGCAGCACGCGCGCCGGTGGATTACATCGCCGTTGGTCCGGTTTTCAGTACATCGACGAAGGTCACCGATCATGCCGCGGTGGGGACAGCGCTCGTGAGGGACGTTCGCGCGATGCTCGACAAGGAAGGTATCGACACACCGATCGTTGCCATCGGCGGCATCACGCTCGCGCGCGCGGCCGACGTGATTCGCGCGGGCGCGGCATCGGTCGCGGTCATCTCCGATCTCCTGTCGACGCGGAATCCGGAAGCGCGCGTGCGCGAGTACCTGAGCGCGCTAAAATGACCGACGATGACCGCCCGTATTCTTGATGGAACGGCTGTTGCCCTCGCCATCCGCACCGAGCTGGCGCCGCGCGTCGCCGAGTTCGCGCGGCGCGCCGGTCGCCAGCCTGGCCTCAGCATCGTGCTCGTCGGCGACAAAGCCGACTCGCAGATTTACGTCACTGGCAAACTGAAGAGCGCGGCCGACGAGGGGCTGAAGGCGACGCTGTCGCATTTGCCGGCCGACGCATCGCTCGATCAGATTCTCACGCTGGTTCGGACGCTGAACGGCGATCCGACGACTGATGGCATCCTCGTGCAATCCCCACTGCCCGAGGCGCTCGGGTCGATGGCGATGCACAAGGTATTCGACACGATCGACCCGTCCAAGGACGTTGACGGGTTTACGCCCGTCAATGTCGGTCGCCTCTCGCAAAATCGCGCGGATTTGGTACCGTGCACACCGGCCGGCATCATGGAACTGCTGAGACGCAGCGCGATCGATGTCGCCGGCAAACACGCGGTCGTGATCGGACGGAGCGATATCGTCGGCAAGCCGGTCGCGATGCTGCTGCTGCACGGTCACGCGACGGTGACCATTTGTCATTCGCGGACGCGCGATTTGCCGGGCGTCGCGGCCACGGCCGACATTCTGATTGCGGCGATCGGGCGGCCAGGCTTTGTGCGGAAGGCGTTCGTGAAGCCGGGCACGACGGTGATTGACGTCGGCATCAACCGCATTACCGACGCCGCGATTGCGAACGACACGCTCGGCGAAGACAGCAGACGCTTCTCAGGGTTTGTGAAGCGTGGGTCGGCTGTCGTGGGCGACGTGCACCCGGAGGTCTTCGACGTCGCCGGCGCCATCACTCCTGTGCCGGGAGGCGTTGGCCCGCTGACGATTGCGATGCTGATGGCCAATACGCTGAGGGCGGCGGAGCGGCGTTTAGTCGATGGTCGATAGTCCATCGCCATGGTGAAGGTAGCGTTGACGGGCGGGATCGCGACCGGTAAGAGCTACGTGCTCGGAAAACTGCGCGATCGCGGCGTGGCGACCATCGACGCCGACGACATCGTCCACGCAGCGCTCGGGCCGGGCACTCCCACGGCCAAGGCGGTTGCTGCGCAGTTTGGCGGCGCATTTCTTCAACCCGACGGCAGCATCCACCGCAGGCTTCTCGGCGTGAAGGTCTTCGGCGATCCGGACGCTCGACTTACGCTCGAGGCCATCATCCATCCGGTCGTCTACGAAGAGATTGGCAAGTGGTACGCGACGCTCGATCGCCCGATGGGCGTGGCGTCGATTCCGCTGTTGTTCGAAACCGGACGCGAAGGCGACTTCGACGTCGTTGTCGTCACCGCATGCACGCCCGAACAGCAGATACAGAGACTGATCGAGCGCGATCGAATGAATGAAGAGGAAGCAAAACAAAGAATCGCCGCGCAGTGGCCGACCGACGAGAAGGTGAAGCGCGCGAACTTCGTGATCCTGACGGGCGGGTCCACGCTCACGACAGACGAGCAGGTGGACGAGATGTTAGTTAAACTCTCCCAACTAGAAACTAAAAACTGGAAACTTGAAAGTAACTAGAAAAGTACTTTGTCACTTACTTTCCAGTTCCTAGTTTCCAGTTTCTAATTACACTCCTAACTCCTCCGGTTCCTTCGCCGGCGCGATCCTGTCTTCCACAAACGTATTCCATTCGTGGCAATGCGGACACTGCCATAGCAACTCGGTGCTGCGGTAGCGGCAGCGCAGGCAGATGTGCGGATCCATATAAAAGACGGCATGACGCGTGAGCTCGACGTAACGCTGGACGAGCGTCGTTTCGAAGTCGAGCCGCGCCAGCACGTGCCAGATGCTCTGATGCAGCGTCAGCGCGTGCGGATTGTAGATGAGCGCTTGGAACAGTAACTCGAGGGCCGCGCCTGGGTCGTCTCGCGACTCCAGATGCTTCGCCAGCGCGAGGCGCGACCGCCAATCCTGTGGGTTCTGCAGAATCAACCGCCGGCACAGCTGAGGGAATCGTTCGGGCGTACCAAGCCTGTCGTAAGCCGTGGCCAGCCGATCGAACGTCAGGTGCGCGCGTTCCGGTGCCTTGTCGATCACTTGTTCCCATACGGCGACCGCCTGCGCGGGCTTGTCATCGCGCGCGTAAATATCGCCCAGGTTGAGGTAGGCAGGCACCACGCCGTCGTCCAAATCCATCGCCGATTGAAAACGCGCGATGGCGCCGCTGTAATCGCCGCGCGCGACCGCTTGCAGCCCGAGCTCGTTCTCGAGAAACGCGAGAATCGCCTGACTGCGGGCATCGTCGTTGCCGCTCTGATTCCCGAGCGAGCGGCGCACCTCGTAGGCTTCCTGCCACTGATGCTGATCCTCGTGTAGCTTCTCGATATTCAGCAGCGCGTATTGATTGCCGGGATCGAGGCGGAGCACTTCGTGGAAGGCCTCGAGCGCGCGATCGACGAAGCCGCCGCGCTTGAAGTCGAGGCCCAGGCAGAGCAACACGTGCGCTTGCTCGAGCCGCGTCAACTGCGGCCGCTGCAGCAGGCTCTGATGAATGGTGATGGCGCGCGCCACCTGCCCCTTCTCACGGTAAAGGCTGCCGAGCAGCAGATGAATCTCGAGCGCATCGCCGAGGGTTTCGGCTGCTTTACTGAGCTCCTCTATCGCGAGATCGATCTGATTGGTGACGAGGAAGTTCAGCCCCAGGATGTAGTGCAGCGACTCGGGTGCCCGGCGCCGATCGATCAGGCGGCCCGATTTCAGCTTGTAGCGCTCCCACGCTTTGCCGGCGCTAAGGCCAAGCACAAGCGCGATCAGCGCGGCGAGGAAAGGATAGTAGGCGTTCAAAACAGTTCCGTACGCCAGAGGTCATGAAGGTGGATGACGCCCGCCACGCTTTGATCGCTCGCGCCAACCACGAGCGACGTGATTTTCCGCTGCTCCATGATGAGCAGCGCTTGGGCAGCCAGCGTCGACGGATCAATCACGATCGGACGTTTGTTCATCACGTCGCCCGCGCGCATCTCCAACAGGTTCGAGTGCTCGACCATGCACCGCCGGAGGTCGCCGTCCGTGATGATGCCAACCAGCTGATCCCCTGCATTCAGGACACATGTCATGCCGAGCTGCTTGCTCGACATTTCACAGATGACGTCGCGCATCGACGTGTCGGTGCGCACCTTGGGCGTGTCGGCTCCGCCGTGCATCAACTGATCGACGCGCATGAGCTTCTTGCCGAGCTTTCCGCCGGGATGAATCTTCGCGAAGTCTTCCTGTCGGAAACCCTTCTCCACGAGCAGTGTCATGCAGAGCGCGTCGCCCATGGCGAGCGCCGCCGCTGTGCTGGCCGTCGGCACGAGGTTCAAGGGGCACGCTTCTTCGGAGACTTGGCAATCGAGGGAGACGTCGGCGGCTTGTGCGAGCGTCGACGTGGGGTTGCCGGTAATGGCGACGATGCGCGCGCCGATGCGCCGAATGGCTTCGAGCAGCCGCAGCACTTCCTGCGTTTCGCCGCTGTTCGAGAGCGCGAGCAGAATGTCGTTGCTCTGAATGACGCCCAGGTCGCCGTGGGTCGCTTCAGCGGGATGGAGGAAGAACGCTGCCGTCCCGGTGCTGGCGAGCGTCGCGGCAATCTTGCGGCAGATGATGCCCGACTTGCCCATGCCCGTCACGATGACCCGGCCCTGACATTCGTACAGCATCTTCACGGCACGGTCGAAGTTTTCGTCGAGCCGATCGATGAGCGCGATAATCGCGTCGGCTTCGGTCTGGAGGACTTTTTTGGCCAGCGATCGAGCCGTCGTCGTCTTCGTGACAATGTTTGTCATAGGGTCAGACCCCGTTATTGCGACTGACGCTGTCGAGCCGCATCAACTGCCGCAAGAGCGGCTCGACGCGCTCGAGCGGCAGCGCATTCTGTCCATCGCTTTTCGCCGCTGGCGGATTGTCGTGCACTTCGATGAACACGCCATCGACGCCCGCCGCTACCGCCGCCGCCGCGAGCGGCTCGATGTATTCCGCCTGCCCGGCGGTCACGCCGTCGCCGCCTCCGGGCAACTGAAGACTGTGGGTCGCATCATAAACCACCGGCCAGCCCAGGCGGCGCAACATCGGAAACGCCCGCATGTCGACGACCAGGTTGTTATAGCCAAAGCTGAAGCCTCGCTCGGTGACAAACACCTGTGAATTGCCCGACGCCGTCACCTTCTCGATGGCGTGCTTCATGTCGGCCGGCGCGAGAAACTGGCCTTTCTTCAAGTTGATAGTTCTGCCGGTCTTCGCCGCCGCCACAATCAAATCGGTCTGGCGCGAGAGAAACGCCGGAATCTGCAGCACGTCGGCGACCTCGGCCACGGTCTTCGCCTGATCGGCCTCATGAATGTCGGTGAGGATGGAGACACCGACCCGTTTCTTGATCGCCGCCAGGATCTTCAGTCCTTCCTCCAGGCCAGGCCCCCGATACGATGTCAGCGACGTCCGATTCGCTTTGTCGTAGGACGCCTTAAAGATGAAAGGCATGCCCAAGCGAGAGGCGATCTTCGCCAGCGCTTCAGCAATCATCGTCGCGTGCGACGGGCTTTCGATGACGCACGGCCCGGCAATCAAGACAAGCGGCTGGCCGCCGCCAAGTGCGACGGAGCCTGCCGATACTCGTTTCACGTCGAGCATCAGACGATGCCGGCCTCTGCCGGCCGCTGTGTGCCAGGCGCCTGAAGCTTGTGCTGATGGCTCGCGGCGATGAAGCTCGCGAACAGCGGATGCGGGTGCAGCGGCTTCGACTTGAATTCTGGATGGAACTGCACGGCGATGTACCACGGATGGCCGGGCAGCTCGATCATCTCGACGAACTTGCCGTCTGGCGAGCGGCCGGAAATCCTCAGACCTTTATCAGTGACGGTCTGCTCGTAGAGACAATTGAACTCGTAGCGATGGCGATGCCGTTCGTGAATGGTCGTGGCGCCGTAAATCTCCGCAGCGCGTGAGCCGGGCGTCAGCACGCATTCGTACTGCCCGAGCCGCATCGTCCCGCCAAGATCGTCCACGCCGAGCAAATCGCGGAGTTTATAAATGAGCTTGTGCGGTGTATCGGGCGAGCATTCCGTTGAATCGGCTTCAGACAGCCCGCACACGCCTCGCGCGTATTCGACAGCCGCCCATTGGAAGCCGTAGCAGATGCCGAAGTAGGGGATACCTCTCTCGCGCGCGAACTCGGCCGCTTTCATCATCCCGCGCGTGCCGCGCGTGCCAAATCCTCCGGGCACCAGAATGCCGTCGGAGCCTTCGAGGAGTTGCGCGCCGTCGGGCTGCTCCAGCGCCTCGGCCTCGACCCACTTGATGTCGACCTTCAGCCGATGCTGAAACCCTCCGTGAAACAGCGCTTCGTTCAGGCTCTTGTAGGAGTCCTCGTAGCCGACGTACTTCCCGACGACGTGGATCGTGACGCGGTCTTTTGGATTTTTGATGCGTTCGACCAACGCTTCCCACGACTCCATGTGCTTCTCGGTCACGGGCAGGCCCAGGTGCTTCAGCACGATCTTGTCGAGCCCTTCGACGCCGAGCACCAGCGGGACCTCGTAAATCGTCGAGACGTCCTTGGCCGTGATGACCGCTTCATGGTCAACGTCGCAGAAGAGCGCGATTTTTTTCTTGATGTCGGCATCCAGGAAGCGATCCGTGCGGCAGAGCAGAATATCCGGCTGAATACCAATCGATCGCAAATCGCGAACGCTGTGCTGCGTGGGCTTTGTCTTCAGCTCGCCGGCTGCGCCGATGAACGGCACGAGCGTCAGGTGGATGTAGAGCGTGTTCTCGCGACCGACGTCCTGCCGGAACTGGCGGATGGCTTCGAGAAAGGGCAGGCTCTCGATATCGCCGACCGTTCCGCCGATCTCCACAAGCACGATATCGACGTCTGACGAGACGGCGCGGATGCTGTCTTTGATCTCGTTGGTGATGTGCGGAATCACCTGCACCGTGCGTCCCAGGTAATCGCCGCGGCGTTCCTTCTGAATCACCGACTGATAAATTTTTCCCGTCGTCCAGTTGTGATTGCGCGTCGTCGCCGTGTTGGTGAACCGCTCGTAGTGGCCCAGGTCGAGGTCGGTTTCCGCGCCGTCGTCGGTGACATACACCTCACCGTGCTGATACGGGCTCATCGTTCCGGGAACGACATTGATATACGGGTCGAATTTCTGCAGCGACACGCGGTACCCGTGACCTTCGAGCAGCGCGCCGATCGACGCAGCCGCGAGACCCTTGCCGAGCGAGGACACGACGCCGCCTGTCACGAAGATGTATTTCACCGGCCTGGTTGGATTGGTCATGTTGTCCTGGGCCCCCTACGCGCGCGTTTCCACTCTTAGCAGCCGCCGCACGCGCTCGAGATCGTCGGGCGTGTCGACACCAATGGAATCGTGCTTGGTTTCAATAACTTTGATCGAAAAACCGTGCTCGAGTACCCGCAGCTGCTCGAGCGATTCGCTCCGTTCGAGCGGCGTCGGCGCAAGCTGCGCAACATGACGCAGGAATTCACGCCGATAGACGTAGAGACCGATATGTTTATCGGGACCTGCCCCTTCATCCTGCGGTCCGCGCCGGTAAGGGACTGG
>JANMJM010000056.1:0-10183 GCA_031371345.1 Vicinamibacteria bacterium | reverse complement strand
CCGAGACGACCGAGCCCGACGAGCCCGACGAGCCCGATTTTCAGGCGCCGCCGGGTCATTGATGTGTTCGTCATGGAATATTCAGGATCCTCCGTCTGCCGGGCCATAATAATGCCTCTCCGACATCGGCGGCGATAAAGTATTGTCGTGTGGTGAGGCTAACCGTGGGCCAGGCCATCGTGAAGTTCCTGGGTGCGCAGCGTGTCGCTCGGGACGGCGCGGAGCACACGTTTTTCGCCGGCGTGTTCGGCATCTTCGGTCACGGCAACGTGGCTGGTATCGGCGAAGCGCTGCGGCATCAACCCGCGCCTCTCCCGTTTTACCTGCCGCGGAATGAACAGGCGATGGTGCACACCGCCGCCGCATTCGCGAAGGCGAGCAACCGTTTGCGCGCGATGGTCTGCACGACATCAATTGGGCCGGGTGCCACGAACATGATTACCGCTGCCGCCGGGGCCACCATCAATCGCCTTCCTGTGCTGCTTCTGCCCGGCGACATCTTTGCGACCCGTTCTCCCGATCCCGTGTTGCAGCAACTCGAGTCGGCGGCCTCGCGCGATACGTCCGTGAACGACTGCTTCAAGCCAATTTCCAAGTACTGGGACCGCATCAATCGGCCCGAGCAGCTGCCATCGGCGCTGCTCGAAGCCATGCGTGTGTTGACGTCTCCTGCCGACACCGGCGCGGTCACACTGGCGCTGCCGCAGGATGTGCAGGCCGAAGCTGCCGAATTTCCACCGGCGCTCTTCGAGTCGCGGGTGTGGACGATTCCACGCGCGCGCCCCGATTCGGATGCGCTCCGCACCGCGGCCGACGCCATCCGCGGAGCGTCTCAGCCGCTGATCATTGCCGGCGGCGGAGTGCACTACAGCGCCGCAGCCGAAGAGTTGCAGCGCTTTGCCCGCGCCACCGGAATTCCGGTGGCCGAAACGCAGGCGGGAAAGGGCGCGTTGACGTTCGATCATCCACAGGCTGTTGGTGCGATGGGCGCCACGGGAACACCGTCGGCCAATCGCCTGGCGCGCGACGCGGATGTCGTGCTTGTCGTGGGATCGCGGCTCACGGATTTCACGACGGCGTCGAAATCGGCATTTACCCGCGAAGGCGTGCGGTTCATTGCGATCAACGTGACCGAGCTCGATGCGCACAAACAATCGGCGTTGGCGTTGGTTGGCGATGCGCGCGCCTGTTTGAGCGAGTTGCTCCCGGCGCTCGACGGTTGGCATGTGGCGCCGGCATACGCTGCGCGGATTGCGGACGAGAAATCAAAATGGGAGCGCGAGGTGGATCGCATCTACCAGCTGAATCATCAACCGCTCATCAGCCAGGGGGAAGTGATCGGTCTGCTCAACGAGTCTACAGGCGCAGAAGACGTCGTCATTTGCGCGGCCGGAAGCCTTCCGGGCGATCTTCACAAGTTGTGGCGCACGCGAGCGCCGGGCAGCTACCACCTCGAGTACGGGTATTCGTGCATGGGGTACGAAATTGCGGCTGGTCTCGGAGTCAAGCTCGCGCAGCCGGCTCGCAATGTGTATGTGATGGTGGGAGACGGCTCTTATTTGATGATGGCGCAGGAAATTGCGACGGCCGTACAGGAGCGTCTCGCGCTCACCATCCTGGTGCTCGACAATCATGGATTCGCCAGCATCGGCGGGTTGTCGGCTG
The DNA here is from genome assembly GCA_031371345.1 of Vicinamibacteria bacterium. Classification (GTDB taxonomy): domain Bacteria; phylum Acidobacteriota; class Vicinamibacteria; order Vicinamibacterales; family JAMQPK01; genus JAMQPK01. The sequence continues at coordinate 8,518 of JANMJM010000056.1, read as the reverse complement.
CCGTCGGCTGTGATGGCTTCGGGACGCGTTATACCGTCGATGTGGATTTCGTCGCCAACGCGGCGTCGTTGGGCGCCTCTGCCGTGCGCGCCACGACGCGGAGCGAGATTCAACACGCCCTCGACACCGCCAAAACACGTCAGGGCGTCAACGTGATCGTGATTCCTGTCGATCGTGACGAACGCGTGGGCAGTTACGATTCGTGGTGGGAGGTCCCCGTCGCTGAGGTGTCGCCGCTTGCACCGGTGAACCGCGCGCGAGCGGAGTACGACACGGCGAAGCGGCGGAAGCGTCAGTATTTGTGAAATACCTTCTCGAAGCCGACCTCATCCGGAAGGAATTTCCCGGAGTGCTCGCATTGGATGGCGTGTCTTTGCGCGTGCGCCCCGGTAGCGTGCACGCCGTGATGGGGGAGAACGGGGCCGGCAAGTCGACCCTGATGAAGATCATCGCGGGCAGTTATCAGCCCGATGCGGGCTCGATCTGTGTGCGCGGGCAGGCGTGCAGTCTGCCGTCGCCGCTCGCGGCCCTGAATCGGGGCATCGCGATGATCCATCAGGAACTGAATCTGATGCCGCCGATGACGGTCGCTGAAAACATCTGGATCCGCCGCGAACCGCTCACGAGGATGGGCTTCGTTGACCATCGTGCCTTGCGCCAGCAGACATTGGATCTGTTCGAGCAACTCAGAATCGAGATCGACCCCGACGACGAGGTGCGCGCCCTCACCATTGCCGAACGACAGATGGTAGAAATAGCGCGTGCCGTCTCCTACCACTCCGACATTCTGATCATGGACGAGCCGACGTCCACGCTCACCGAGCGCGAAGTCGAGCATTTATTTGGGATCATCGCCGGGCTGGCGGCTGCGGGAAAAGCCATTGTTTACATCACGCACAGGATTCCTGAGGTTTTCCGTATCGCAGACGACGTCTCGGTGCTTCGGGATGGCCGGCTTGTCGGAACGGCCGCCGTCGCGGAGCTCGACAGCGATCGGCTGATCGGCATGATGGTGGGGCGCGCGCTCGATCAATTATTTCCAAAGGAGCATGTTCCGCTTGGTGACGTCGTGCTGTCGGTCAGAAACCTCTCGCTCGCGCATGCGTTTGCCGACGTCTCGTTCGATGTGCGCGCCGGCGAAATCCTGGGAATCGCAGGGTTGATCGGATCGGGCCGGACGAACGTTGCGGAAACGCTGTTCGGCTTGACACCTGCCACCTCGGGTCAGATTGCCATCAACGGCGTCGTTGTGCGCGTCGACTCCCCGCGGACCGCCATGCGGCACGGCATGGCCTTTCTAACGGAGGATCGGAAAGACACCGGGTTGTTTTTGTGGCTCGACGTGCTCGACAACATGGAAATGGCCGCGCTGAAGTCTCGGTTTGTGCGCCGTGGCTTCGTGCGCGAGGCCGAAGCGCGCGCGGAATGCTCGGCGATGGCCGGCACACTGCGCATCAAGACGCCCGATCTAGAGGAGCGCATCGAGAACCTCAGCGGCGGCAATCAACAGAAAGCGCTGGTGGGCCGCTGGCTGCTCACGCGGCCGCGCATTCTGCTGCTCGACGAGCCCACGCGCGGCATCGACGTCGGAGCGAAAGCCGAAATTCATCGACTGATCTCCCAGCTCGCCGGCGCTGGAGCCGCCGTGATCATGATTTCGTCCGAACTCCCTGAAATCCTCGGGATGAGCGATCGTGTCGTGGTGATGCAGGCGGGCTGTGTCACGGGCATTCTCGATCGCGCAGACGCGAGTCAGGTGAGCATCATGAGGCTTGCCGCAAATTGAGCGTCCAGACGCGCGGCCGGCGCCGCCGCTGGCACGAGGCGCGCATTCTGCTCGTCCTCATCGCGATTGCGCTCGTCTTCGAAGCGATCGGGTGGAGTGTTCGGGGCGACAGCTTCCTTTTCAATAGTCAACGCCTGCTCGTCATGGTGCTGCAGGTGTCGATCGTCGGGCTGCTCGCCATCGGCGTGACGCAGGTCATCATCACCGGGGGCATCGATTTGTCGTCCGGTTCGATTGTCGCGCTTTCCGCCATGATCGCGGCCAGCCTTGCGCAGACATCAGGAAACGCGCGAGCGGTGTTTCCGGCGCTCACGGATCTGCCGTTCATCGTGCCAGTGCTCGCGGGCATCGCGACAGGCGCGGCGGCCGGGGCGATCAACGGAGCGCTGATTGCATTCACGGCAATCCCGCCCTTTATTGCCACCCTTGGGATGATGGTGACTGCGCGAGGATTGGCGCGCTACTACACGCGCGGTCAGCCGATCAGCTTGCTGTCGGATACCTACACGCGGATCGGCGAGGGTGCCTTGCCGGTGCTGATCTTCGTCGCGGCCGCGATCATTTTCTATATCGCGTTGCGCTATACGCGATACGGCAAGTTTACATACGCCATCGGCGCGAACCCGCAGGCCGCGCGCGTATCAGGCATCGATGTCGGCCGGCACCTGGTGCTCGTCTACATCATCGCTGGATGTCTGTCTGGTCTCGGCGGTGTCGTGACGTCGGCACGTGCCGCGAGCGGCCAAGCCGGCATGGGGATGTCGTACGAGCTCGATGCGATCGCAGCCGCGGTCATAGGCGGGACGAGCCTGGCTGGCGGCATCGGCCGCATCAGCGGCACCGTGATCGGCACGATCATTCTCGGCGTGATGACCAGCGGATTCACGTTTATCGGCTTCGATGCCTACATTCAGGACATCGTCAAAGGTGTGGTCATTGTGCTCGCAGTGGTTGCGGACCAGTACCGCCAGCGAAAGCGCCGGACGGCGTAAGGAGCGGCATGATGAGACGATCGCACCTCGTGCTTTTGCTGTTGGCCACATGCGTCGCGGCTGCTGTGGCGTGCTCGGCTCCGAGGTCGCGCGCGACAACGACGATCGGCGTATCGATGGCGTACTTCGACGACAACTGGCTGTCGATTCTGCGCGATGCGATGGTCGAGCACGGCCGAACGCTTCCCGATGTGCAGCTCCAGTTCGACGACGCGCAGGGAGATGTCGGGAAGCAGCTGAGTCAAATTCAGAACTTCATCGCGCAAGGCGTGTCTGCGATCGTCGTGAACACGGTCGACAGCGCGGCGACGCCGAAAATGACCAGACTCGCGCGGGACGCGGGCGTGCCTCTCGTGTACGTCAACCGCACGCCGTCCGATGCCACCTTGCCCGACAAGGTCGTGTTCGTTGGATCCGATGAGATCCAGGGCGGCACGCTCGAGATGGAGGAGCTCGCCCGTCAGATGAACTACCAGGGTAACGTTGCCATCATGGTGGGCGAGCTTGCCACGCACGGTGCGCGGTTTCGGACGAAGGCGACCGAAGACGTCATCGCGAAATATCCGCGCATGAAGATCGTGGAGAAACAGGTCGGCAACTGGCAGCGCGAGCGCGGGCTCGACCTGATGAACAACTGGTTGACGGCGGGCCGGTCAATCAATGCGGTCGCTTCGAACAACGACGAGATGGCCATCGGCGCCATCATGGCAATGCAGCAGGCAGGTCTGCCTCCGGGCAAGATTCTCGTGGGCGGCGTCGATGCGACACCCGATGCGCTCGCCGAAGTGGCGAAGGGCGCGATGGCCGTGACGGTGTTTCAGAATGCGCGTGGCCAAGGCGTCGGCGCGGTCGATGCCGCAGTGAAACTGGCGAAAGGCGAGCACGTGGACAGTTTCGTCTGGGTGCCCTTCGAGCTTGTCACGAAAAGCAACTACCAGAGTTTTCTGAAGCGATAGCGATGTCTTCGAAACCGGCGCACACGGGCCCCTGGAAAGTGGCCAATGCCCCGTGCTCGTGGGGTGTGATCGAGAACATCGAGGGCGATCGTGCTGGCTATGCGCGGGTGCTCGATGACATGCAGCGAGCAGGCTACGCCGGTACCGAGCTAGGCGATTGGGGCTTCATGCCGACCGATCCCGGGCAGCTGCGGCGCGAGATGGCGTCGCGCCATCTTGCGCTCCTCGCATCGTGGGTAAGCGTGTGCCTGCAGGATGCCGCCAGACATCACGAGAGCGCCGAGGCGGCGGTCCGAACCGCAAAGCTGCTCGCTGCGGCCGGTGGGCGTGATGCGCTCATCGTGCTTGGCAACGACCCGTACACCGATATCGGGCGAACCGGCCATGCGGGCCGGATCACGCGAGATCTCGAGATGACGGACGCGCAATGGCGCACTTTCGTTCGAGGGGCGACTCACGTCGCGACGCGCGTGGGAGACGAAACCGGACTGCGGACCGTGTTTCATCACCATGTTGGGACGTGGATTGAGACGCCCGACGAAACTCGCCGCCTGCTCGAGATGACAGATCCCGGACTGCTCGGCCTCTGTTTTGATACCGGGCACTGGAAGTTTGCGGGTGGCGATCCGGTTCGCGCAGTTGAGCAGTACGCCGAACGCATCTGGCACGTCCATTTCAAGGATCACAACCCGCGCGTCGCCGAGCAGTCTCGCAAAGAACAGTGGGACGGTCCCACATCGATCGGCCACGGCGTGTTTTGCGAGCTCGGCACGGGAGATATAGATTTCGCCTCTGTCGTTCGCGCGCTCGGCGAGAGGGCATATGCCGGCTGGATCGTCGTCGAACAGGATGTGCTGCCCGGCATGGGGACGCCAATGGAAAGCGCGCGTCGCAATCGTGAATTTCTGAGAAGGATAGGTTTATGACGACTGCTGCCACATCATGGAAAAGCTGCCTTCACCGGATGACGGCGACGACGCCGACGTGTTTGTGGAACGACTCCGCATCGATCGACGAGTTGACCTACTCGATGTCGCACGGCGCGGTCGGCGCGACCTGCAATCCCGTCATCGCGCTTCAAGTCCTGAAGGCCGACATTGCCGCATGGCGCCCACGGATCCAGTCGCTCGTCGAGGAGATGGCGACCAAGACCGAAGACGAGATCGGCTGGCGAGTGGTCGAAGACATGTCGGTTGAGGCCGCCGCGCTTCTGAAGCCGATCTTTGATGCACAGCGGGGCCGCAATGGCCGCCTGTCGATTCAGACCGATCCCCGCTTCTACCGCAACACCGACGCGATTGTGACGCAGGCCGTGCACTTCAACAACCTCGCGCCGAACATCATCGTCAAAATTCCGGCCACGCGCGCAGGTATTCCGGCCATCGAAGAGGCCACCTATCGCGGCATCAGCATCAACGCTACGGTGTGCTTCACGCTGCCGCAGTGCGTCGCCGTCGGTGAAGCGATGGAACGCGGGCTGCGCCGCCGCGAGAACGAGGGCGGCGATGTGTCGACGATGGGACCGGTCTGCACGATTATGGTCGGACGTCTTGACGATTGGCTGAAGGTGCAGATGGAACAGGAAGGTCTCAGCCTCGACCCCGGCTGCCTGGAATGGGCAGGGGTCGCCGTGTTCAAGAAAACATACCGGCTATTCCAGGATCGAGGATTCCGGCCGCGCTTACTCGCCGCCGCCTTCCGCAATCACATGCACTGGAGTGAGTTCATCGGCGGGGACGTCGTCATTTCGCCTCCATGCGCGTGGCAGCGCCGATTTGTCGCGAGCGATATTACGGTGGCGGATCGGATCGACAGACCAGTCGATCCGCGAATCGTCGAGGCGCTCGAGAAAAGCTTTCCTGACTTCCGGCGGGCCTACACCGCGGGAGGCCTGAGCCTGGGCGAGTTCGACACGTTCGGCGCGACGCGCCGAACGTTGCGGCAATTCATCGCGGCATGCTCGGAGCTGAGCGCGCTCGTCCGCGACGTCATGATCCCCAACCCTGACTGACGACGGGGCCGCGCGCGTGAAAACGAGGCGGGTTAGTTTTTGAAGCGCCGATAGTCGATCGCGTACTTCCGCACCTGGTAATTGATGATGCGCTCGGTCGTGTTCAGCAGGCGCGCGGCTTTCGCGCGATTGCCGCGCGTGGTCTTCAGCGCGTCCGAGATCAAGTCCTTTTCATAGGCCGCGACGGCATCCCTGAGTGAGACGCGCGTGACCGTTCCCGACGCCTCGGCGGTCTGCAGCGTTGGCGGAAGATGATGCGCGTGAATGACGTGACCGTCGCACACCAGGACGGCGCGCTCGAGCGTGTTCTCGAGCTCGCGCACGTTGCCTGGCCAGTGATAGCTCATCAGCATGTCGATGGCCGGCGTCGAAATGCGCTTGATGTTCTTGCTGTGCGTCCGCGAGAACGACTCGAGGAAGTGGTCGGCCAGTAACAGAAGATCGGTCTTTCGGTCGCGCAGCGGCGGCACGAAAATCGAGAAGACGTTGAGGCGGTAGTACAGGTCCTCGCGGAACGTGCCTTCGGCAATCCCCTTCTCGAGATCTTTGTTGGTCGCGGTGACGAGGCGGACGTTGGTCTTCAACGTCTCGGTTCCGCCCAGACGCTCGTACTCGCGCTCCTGCAGCACGCGCAGCAGCTTGACCTGCGTCGCGAGGTTGACGTCGCCGATTTCGTCGAGGAACAGCGTCCCCCCTTCGGCGAGCTCGAAGCGTCCTTTCTTGCGTCCCTGCGCCCCCGTAAACGCGCCCTTCTCGTACCCGAACAACTCAGACTCGATGAGGCTGTCCGGGAGCGCCGCGCAGCTCACCTTGATGAACGGCTTGTTGGCGCGCAGCGAGTTGTAGTGCAGCGCGTGCGCGATCAACTCCTTGCCCGTGCCCGACTCGCCGCGGATCAGCACGGTCGTCATGGTGCGCGCCACCTGCGAGACCTGCTCGCAAATTTGGCGCATCGGTCCGCTGGTGCCGAGGAGATTGGAGAAGTCGTAGCGTTCCTTCAGCTCCTGGCGCAGGTGGGTGTTTTCGTCGAGCAGGCGCTTGCGCTCTCCGTCGATCAGGCGCTGCACTTTCACGGCCTGCGAAATCATCGACGCCACGACGCCGAAGAATTTCTGGGTGCGATCGAAGTCGCGGTCGGCCTTGAACTTCAAGTCGACGCCGAGCGCGCCCACGGCTTTGCGATTCAGCATGATCGGCACGCAGATAAAGCTCAGCTCCTGTTGACCAAGCTCCGCGCGCTTGGCCGCGCGGTTCAGGAACATCGGCTCGCGGCTGATTTGCGGGACGACGATCGGCTTACCGCTTTCCACCACGCGGCCGGTGATGCCCTCGCCGAGCTGGTAGCTCACGCGATACCCGGGCCGATCGAGGCCGTCGGAGGCCTCCACCTGCAGCTGGCCCGTGTCCTCGTCCAGCATCGCCACGGTGCTGCGGACAGCGCCGTGATGGCGGCCCAGGATCTCGAGCACGCGGTGGAGGGCAGACTTCAGGTCGATGGTGCCCGTGAGCGCCTGGCTCGTGTCGAGCAGAGAGGCGAGACGGCGCACCTCGCGGGCGTGGCTATCCGGCGTGGTGACGATGGCTCGGGACGTTGATCGGGCGGTATTCATAAGCTAATTGCGATTCTGACAAAAATGTAGGATGAATGATCCGGAACCACATGATTGTCTCCCGTGTGGAACGGACGCGTCAAGGCCGAAAAGTGTATTGGTCCTATAATTCACACCAGTGCCTGCATTTGAGACCCTCGACCCGGAGCTGCGCGGCGTGCTCGGAAAACGCATCCGCGAGCTTGGCCTGAAGCTCGAAGGATCGCCCGTCGAGCCGTACGTGCGCCAGCTGTACAAAGAGCTCGAGCGGCGCGGGCTGCATAAGTTCCGGCCGGTGTGTTACCTCACCGACGAGTGGGGTTGCCCCGACATGCAGCCGATTCTCGGCATCCCGTTCTATCTGGCCGACCCGAACCTCGGGCGGCTCGAGCGCGCCATCGACGATCTCGAGGACGCGCGCGAGATCATGCGCTATATGCGGCACGAGGCGGGGCACGTCTTCAACTACGCGTATCGTTTGTATGCGCGCGCCGACTGGCGTGCGACCTTCGGCCCGTTCGAGCAGCCATATCGCGACAAGTACCGGCCCGTGCCGTTCAGCCGCAACTACGTGCGTCACATCGAGGGCTGGTACGCGCAGAAACATCCCGACGAAGACTTCGCCGAAACCTTCGCGGTGTGGTTGACGCCGGGCAGCGCGTGGAGGCGCCGGTACAAAGGCTGGCCCGCGATGCGCAAGCTCCGCTATGTCGATCGAATGGCGCGCACGTTCGGCGATCAGGAGCCCACCGTGCGGACCGGCGAAGTCGATATCACCGTCGACGATATGCGGCTCACGGTCGAACAGTTCTATCAGCGGGCCGAAAAAGAGCGCGACATGCGGATTGATCTTGCAATGGACGCGCACTTATCAGAGATTTTCCTCACGCGAAAGCCGCGCGAGGGACGTCCAGCCGCCGCCACCGTCTCCAAATACCGGCGCGAGCTGATCGATAAGATCACCTACTGGACGGGTGTGCGCCGGCCGGTCGTGCGCGGCCTCGTCGAAGCGATTTGCAAAAACTGCGAACGGCTGAAGTTGTGGGGCGAGGTCGGCCACGAGCCGGAGTATCTCGTCGAGCTCACCGCGTTCGGCACGACGCTCGCCATGAATTTCCTGCAGCGCGGGAACTTTACGGGGGATAAAAAAGTGAAGGTCAAGGCCGACACGAACAAGGCCGACA
>JANMJM010000008.1:0-13265 GCA_031371345.1 Vicinamibacteria bacterium | reverse complement strand
CAAAACCCGTTTCCATCGGAGCAGTAAAAATCACAGACGCCTGGCCGTTACCTCCGGTCGTAATGGTGCGCGAGGAGAGCGTGCCGTTTGATTCCACAATGGCCCCGGTCGCATCGATCGAGTCCACGCGCATTTGCACGTTCGCACTCGGCTGTCCGCTCGCATCACGCGCGACGACGGTAATGACCGATTGCGACGCACCGTTTGTTGCGATGAGGTCCGGCGTGGCCGTGACCAGCAGTGACAAGCCAAGTTCGGACGGCCCGGCCAGCGCCGGCGCCTTTTGACTCTCAAGCGTACATGCCGCGCTCAGCACGAGACCCCCGAGAACGACCGACCTGAGAAATGAGACCCTGTTCATATATGTGTCTGTCGGTTTGGTGTTCGTCGTTAGCTCGGATCGGCCCAGTCAGCGAACGTGATGCTGATCGAGCCTGTTTGCGACACCTCGTTGCCGGCCTGATCGTGCCCGTAGAACGTCACGTCGGCGATCGTTGAGATCGCGACGCTGCCGCCGAGCGACGCCAGCGCGCGCAGCGGCGGTTCGAGCTTTGCTTGAATGCGGACAAGCGAAAAACCGAGCTGGGTGGCCGAAGTCGTAACCGTCGCTGTGACGGCGCCGTCGAAGTCGTACGGCACATCGACGCCCTGAACGTTCCGGCCGTCGGCGCGGCGGTACGCCACGTGGTAACGATTTACCGTAATCGCATTGAGCGGCGACGGTGATGCGGTGGCGCCCGGCGCGCCCTGATCTTTCAACACAATGCGCAGCTGCGCCTGTCCGAGATCTTCGAAGCGAGTCGCGACACCGCTAACGGTCGTGACGACGTCGGCCTGCAGCGTGCCGCCGTACTGCCCCGGGACGGCCCCCGAGGCGCCGGCGAGCGAATCGATCACCAAAAAGCTTGGCGCCTTCCCCTGGACGTTGCCGCACGACGTCGTCGCCAGCAAGATCGCCCCCGTGCCGAAGGCCGCCGCCAGTTGTAGAAGTCGTTCCTTCATATCGAGCCCATCTCCCTTGGCTGACAACGTCAGTTCTTGATAATCCGCGGCGTGATGAAGATCAGCAACTCACGGCTCTGATCTCTCATGCTCTCGCGCTTGAACAACCAACCGAGCAGCGGAACTTTGTGCAGCCCCGGGGTCCGATCGTCGGTCGCCTGCTGTTGGCTCACATAGATGCCGCCAATGACCGTCGTCTGGCCGTCGCTCACCAGAATGGACGTGACGGCGCGCTGCGTGTCGATAGGCGGAATGCCGTTGATCGCCCGGCTGAAATCAGGCGTCGAGTTCTCGAGCACCACATTCATGATCACCGTGTTGGCCGCGGTAATCTGCGGCGTCACGTTCAGCTTCAGCGCCGCGTCGCGGAACGTCACGGTGACGGTGTTGTTCGCCACGGTCTGAATCGGAATCTGCACGCCCTGCGTGATTTCCGCCAGCACGTTGTTTTGCGTGGCGACTCGCGGAGCCGACAGAATGCGGCCGTGACCCGACGATTCCAGCGCCGTGAGTGCAACGTCGAGGTTGAGCGCACCGTTGACCGATCCCAGTGCGAGCCCGATGGCGCTCGACGCGCCGGCGACGCCCAGGTTCACCGCCGTCCCCGTATGGTCGGTTAGTTCCCCCTGAATGGGGCCTTGGACGCCGCCGGTGCGTCCGGTAATTGAGCCTTGGTTCGGGAACGCCAGACCGGTGGTGTTGCCCAGATCGGCCGCCACGCGGCCGTTGAAGCCCCACTGCACGCCGAGGTCCCGTGCGAAATTGCGCGTCGTCGTCACGATGCGCGCTTCAATCTCCACCTGCGGCTGCGGCCGATCGAGCGTGTCGATGAGCTGTGCCGCCCCCTGAAGTCGGACCGCGAGATCGCGAATGATGATCGTGTTCGTGCGCGGATCGATTTGAATGTCGCCGCGCGACGACAACGCCGTCCTGGTCAGGAGCGCCGTTAAATCGGTGGCCTTCGCGTAGCTGAGCGAGCGCGTCAGCACCTGCAGCTCACCGGAGAGCGCCTGCTCTTCGGTCAGTTTTCGGCGCTGCGATTCTTCGTCGGACAGCACGGTGACCGGCGCGATGCGAACGATCGTGCCGTCGACCGAATAGCCGAGTTTGTGATCTTTCAAAATGATGTCGAGCGCCTGATCCCACGGAACTTCGTGTAGCGACACATCGACGGTGCCCTGCACCGACTGATCGATCACGATGTTCAGGCCGCTGATGTCGGCAAACGTGCGGAGCACGGTTCGCAGATCGGCTCCCTGGAAATCGAGCGTCACCGGATGGCCCGTGAATCGCGCTCCCGACTGCCCTGTCTGAACCGAGACTGGAGGCAGCTGCGGAATCGCACCCTGTTGCGGCTGGCCCTGCTGCTGCGGCTGCGCTGTCAGCGGCGTGCGGGGCGAGCGGCCGGCGCGTGGCATCGCCAGCAGCGCATCGATCGGATCAAGCGTCGCCAGCATCGGCTGTTTCGCGGGAGTGGCGACGGCAGCGGTCTGCTCGTCGTCGAAGTAAATTTTGAAATCCTTCTGGCCTTCTTCTGGTGGCACCACACGGAAGCTCGCGGGCCGCAGCAGATCGATCACCACACGCGTGGTCGGCGCCACGCCCGTCGTCGTCACATGAACGACCGACACGGGTCCGCGTCCAACGAACACATCGGCCGGAGTTTTCGAGCGGACGTTTGGAAACTCGAGCACCACGCGTGCTGTTCCATCGCCGAGCGGCGTCACGGTCTCGGCGGCAAGCTCGCCGTTTCCGGTGAGCGTGACGCTGGCCCCGTTCGTTTCCGTCTCAGCGCGGACGGCGTCCAAGGTGGTGGCGAAGCGCCCCGGCTTCACGGCAGCGCTAGCCGCCAAAGCCGCCGCCGGCGTACCGGCGGCGGAGCCCAGCGGGAACGCGCCATCGAGGTCGACGTAAATCACATTGCGCTTGCTGCGCACCTGATGCGCCGCCGGCTGCGTCATGCTGATCCGGACGCGGGCGACAGGCGAGCCGTCGGTCCCCTTCGCGTCCTCGACGGTCGCGCCGGAGACGACGCCCGTCGCACGGAGCACCGCGTTGACCGCGGTGGCGGTATCGACGTCGCGAAGATCGACAAGCAGTGTCAACGGGTCGGGGCGGCTGGTGAGATATCCCACCGGTTGGGAGGTCTCGATGGTGATAGTGGTGATCCGCCGTCCCGCCTTCGCCGACAGTGTTTTCAAGTGCGGCACGGTTGCGGCGGTGGTGTCGGGCGCGGGCCCGAATGCCGCGAGCGGCACGAGTCCGGCCGCCCACGAGCCGCCCAGCACGAGCACGATCGCGCCCACAACCCGGGCGAATGTCTGAGGTTTTTTATTTGCCATCTTCCGACGCCCTAAGTCCCTTCCGTACCTCGCGTTGCTTGACGAGCGAGAGGGGATCGTTCACGTCCTGCACGATGACGAGCCCCTGAGGAGTAACGCTTCTGATCGTTCCGTCCACGAGTCGATCATTCACATGCGCCTGGTACGTTTTGCCGTCCGGACCCGCGACGAGTGCAATAAACGAATTACGACTGTGCAAAATACCTTTCACCATCAACTCGGCCGTCGTCAGCCCCGCGAGACCGTCGCTTTTCTTGCCCGACGGGGATTCGACGCCGTGAGCGACCAGACTGACGAACGGATCGCGCCGCCCATCGGCATCGTACGTATACGCCTCGGGCGACGATTGCGCCGGCTGCGCCGATGGCGGTGCCGGCGTCGGTGCCGCTGTGGCCGCCGGTGCCGGCGGTTTACCTGCTTGCGCCGGTGCGGCGGACTGGGCCAGCAGAGCGGACGAGACCAGCAGCATGGCCACGACGACGCCGCACGTTTTGTCGGTTGTGGTCGGCATTGCTAATTGGACTTTTTCACCGCGGCACCCGCCGGGGGTTTCTGTTGGAGCAGCACGAACGTCGTCGCGACACAATCGGCGGTAATCGTCGAGGCCGGCGTCGGCGGCAGCTTGGCCTTAATCTGAATGTTGTTGATGTTGATAATTCGCGAAAATTTGCTCACACGGTCGAAGAACATCCCGAGGTTGTGATACGTACCGTCGAGGTTGAGGGCGATGGGCCACTCGGCGTGCATCGACTTGGTGACTGAGGGCGACGGCTTGAACCCTCGGATCGTGAGGTTCGACTGCACCGCGAGCGTCTGAATCCGGCGCAGAAGATCGGCAACGTCCTTCTGCTCGGGAAGCACGGCCTTGAGGCTTTCGAGCCGCGCTTCCAGCTCGGCGACCTGTTGCTTGAACTGGTTCAGTTGATTGGCAGTCGCCGAGCCTTTGGCGATGTCAACGCGGAGCGCCGCCAGTTGTTGACGGCGGCCTTCCATGTCGGTATTCAGCGGCGACACGTAGAACTGATAGAACACCGCCACGCCGGCCAGGGCCAGGACGGCAAACAGCCCGAATTGGGCATACCACGGTAACTTGTTAAGACTCAGGTCCATTAGACTTATTGGTAAATATCGGAGTCTTATGACCCCGCCTTTACGACTAATTGGTCGAAGTGCTTGCGGCGCGCGCGCGCACCGTAAACTTAATGAGCTCCGGAGAGCCGGCCGCGACCGTCTGCGCCTGGCTGTCAACAATTTCCACCGGGCCCGTGAAGAGGCCCGACGATTCCAGCGAGCTGACGAAATCGGATAGTCCCGTCAGCGTCGTCACCTGCCCATCGATCGACAGCGAGTCGCCGGTCTGCTTCATTTCGGTGAGCCACATCGAGTCGGGCAAGCTTCGGCTCACGACATCGAGCAGGTGCACCGGACCGGTCTGCCCTTTCCGTAGCTGCTCGATCAGCGTCACCCGCTGCTGAAGCTGCACGCGTCGCGCTTCGAACTGCTGTACCTGCTTAATCACGCTCTGCAGACGGATGGTCTCCCGCTGCGCATCGGCAATCTGTTGATCGAGGTCAGCCGAGTCGTTCTTCAGCGAGACGTACCACCAGCCAACCAGGAGCGCTGCCGCGACGAGGATCAGGCTGGAGCCGATCGTGGCCTTCTGGCCGATCTGGAAACTCTTGGCCTTCCGCTTCGCGGTGCGTTCAACAGCGAGGAGGTTGATTTTGATCAACGGTCACCTGCCCGTCTCAGCGCGAGGCCGACGGCCACCGCGGCAGTCGGCATGATCGACTCACGCTGCTCGGCCGAATATTTCTTGGCGTCGAGCGTCACTTTTCTAAACGGGTCGAACATCTCCACCGTCGTGCCAAATCGTTCCTGAAGCGCTTCGGCAAAGCCGTCAACGCGCGACGCGCCGCCGCTGAGCATGATGCGATCGATGTGATCGGTCGACGCCGTTGCTTTGAAAAAGTCGAATGTCTTCTGCACTTCGAGCAGCACGTTCTCGGTCATCGCGCGCAACACCGGAAGCACATCGTCAAAAGTGGCGCCGTCGACCGGGTACCCCTTCTTCAACAACTCTGCGCTCTCGAACGGCAGGTTCAATTCGCGCTGCACCGCTTCGGTGTAGGCGTTGCCACCGAGCGAGACGTCGCGTGTGAACACCGACTGCTCGTTGGCGACGATGTTGATGTTGATGGCGCTCGCACCGGCGTTCAGCAGCACCACGACCGACTTGGGCTCGAATCCGTAATTCAGCTCGTACGCGTTCTGCAGCGCGAACGCATCGACGTCTACGACCACTGGCGTGCGTCCCGCCTGCGCAATGACGCCGGTATAGTCGAGAATTTTTTCTTTCTTGGCCGCGACGAGCAGCACTTCCATCGTGCCCTTCGAGTCGGGACCGCCGCCGGCGTCCAGAATTTGGTAGTCGAGGTTCACGTCCTGGATATCGAACGGGATGTACTGCTCCGCTTCCCAGAAGATCGATTCGTCCAGCTCGGTCACGCTCATCACAGGCAGCGAAATCTTTTTGACGATCACGGCGTTGCCCGAGAGCGACGCCACGACCTCCTTCGTCTTGAACGCCTTCGAGTCGAAGACGCGGCGGATGGCCTCGGCGACGGCCGTGCCGTCGATGATGGCGCCGTCGACGATGCTGTCTGGCGGAACGGGCTCGGAGCCGAAGGCCGCGACCCGAAAGCCTTTGCCGGACGGCTTCAGCTCGACCGCCTTCACGGCGCTCGAGCCGATGTCGAGTCCGACGACCGATCGACTCTTGCTAAACAGACCCACGTTTTCGCTCCCAGTTACCAGTTGTCAGCTTCCAAAACTGGAAGCTGTCTAGAAGGGCAATGCCGGTGCCAGTGCGTTTGTGTCGTCCGCCTACCCAAAATTGCGTGACCCTGCCGAAAATCGCTCGCCCTCAGCAGGTTCCGGCGCAAAACGGAATCACGAAACCGTCGACCGATCACAATCGCGTGATCGGCTTCCGTCGCGCAGTCATAGGTATCGGATCGACACACGACACGCTCCAGCGTCCACCCCTTCCGAGATGGCCCACGGCTTGACAGTTACTAGAACACCGCGTAAGATTTGGGTTTACCGTCGGGCCAGTTTTGTCGAGAGGGATCCAGGTTTCATGTCGACGTATGTAGCAACTCCGAAGACAATTGACAGCAAATGGCACGTGATCGACGCCGGCGGCCAGGTTCTCGGCCGCGTGGCGACGATCGCTGCCAGACTTCTGCAAGGCAAGCACAAGCCGACTTACACCCCATTTATCGACACCGGCGACCATGTCGTCATCGTGAATGCGGAAAAAGTAAAGCTGACTGGCCGGAAGGAAGAACAGAAGATCTACCGCCGGCATAGCGGCTACGAAGGAGGGCTGCGCGAAGAGCGCGCCAAGATCGTGCGTCAGGCTAGGCCAGTGCGGATCGTGGAAGAGGCCGTGCACGGCATGCTTCCCAAAACGACACTGGGCGCGGCGATGTACCGGAAATTAAAGGTGTACGCCGGCCCCGAACATCCACACACGGCCCAAAAGCCTTCGACGCGCGAGGTCGCATAACTTGCCAGTCACAGAATTTTACGCAACAGGCCGCCGCAAAACGTCGAACGCGCGCGTGTTTCTCAGGCCCGGCACCGGCACGATTACGGTCAATCATCGAGAGTTCGCCGAGTTCTTCCCCACCGAAGCCCTGCGCACCCAGATCAAGACGCCGCTCGTTCTCACGGAAAACGTCGAGAAGTTTGATGTCTTGGCGACGGTCGCCGGCGGCGGCATCTCGGGACAGGCGGGCGCGGTGCGGCTGGGCATTACGCGCGCGCTGGTGCTCTACAACGCCGAGCTGCGCAAGAAATTGAAGAAGGCCGGGTTGCTCACCAGAGACGCCCGTGCGAAGGAACGCAAGAAATACGGCATGGCCGGCGCACGCAAGCGCTTCCAGTTCAGCAAACGCTAACTAGAGGAGGTTGTTTGAAGGTTCTTAACGAAGGTATGGAGGCAGCTTGACCCCGATCGCCATGAAGGATCTGCTGGAAGCCGGAGTGCACTTCGGCCATCAGACGAAGCGCTGGAACCCGAAGATGAAAGAGTACATCTTCGGCGAGCGCAACGGCATTTACATTCTTGACCTCGGCAAGACGGTCAAACTGTTCAAGGAAGCCGAAGACTTCGTCACCAACCTCGCCGCAGAAGGGAAAACGCTTCTCTTCGTCGGCACCAAGCGCCAGGCGCAGGATGTCATCGCTGAAGAGGCGGTGCGCTGCGGCATGTATCACGTCAACCAGCGCTGGCTCGGCGGGTTGCTCACCAACTTCAACACCATCCAGCGCAGCCTCGCACGCCTTCGCGACCTGGAATCGATGATCACCGACGGCCGCTACGACACGTTGTCGAAGAAGGAAGTCGCGCGGCTCGATAAGGAACGGCGCAAGCTCGAGAAAAACCTCGAAGGCATCCGCGGCATGTCGAAGCTGCCCGATGCCGTCTTCATCGTCGATACGCGCAAAGAGCAGATTGCCGTCGACGAAGCGCGCAAGCTGAAGATTCCGATTATCGGCATCGTGGACACGAACTGCGATCCCGATCAGGTCGACTTCAAGATTCCGGGCAACGACGACGCGCTGCGCGCGATACGGCTGTTCGCCGCGCGCATCGCCGACGCAGTGAATGCGGGACGCGGCATGCGTGAATCGGCCCAGGCCGAAGCCAATGCGGCCGACAAGGACAGCGACGGCGCCGACGACAAGCGTCCCGGCCGCCCGACCCGCCGTCAGGTGGCAGAAGCGGCGACGTCCCCGGCGTAACGAGCTTTCAGCTTCCGGCTGTTAGCTACCAGATCAGTAACCAGCGCCGGTCGGAAATTTCGACCGGCGTTTTTTTGTGCCTCGGAGAATCAGATGGCAGAAATCTCAGCAGTGCTCGTCAAGAAATTGCGCGATATGACCGGCGCTGGATTCATGGAATGCAAGGCCGCCCTCACTGAAGCCAACGGCGACCTCGACGCGGCGGTCACTCTGCTCCGCAAACGCGGTCTGGCCTCGGCCGCCAAGAAAGCGGGACGGACCACGAGCCAGGGCTCGGTCGGCAGCTATATCCATATGGGCGGCAAGATTGGCGTCCTGGTGGAAGTCAATTGCGAGTCCGACTTCGTGGCCCGCACCGATCAGTTCACCGCGCTGGTGAAGGAAATCGCCATGCACATTGCGGCGGCCGATCCGAAGTACGTGCGGCGTGACGAGGTGCCGGCAGAGGCGCTCGAGAAGGAAAAGGAAATTTACCGCGCGCAGTTCGCGCAGTCGGGCAAACCTGCGAGCGTCGTCGACAAGATTGTCGAGGGCAAGCTCGACTCGTACTACTCGCAGGTGGTGCTCGGCGATCAACCGTTCATCCGGGACCCGGCCCTGAAGGTCTCGCAGGTCGTCGCGGAGGCGACCGCGAAGATGGGCGAGAACATCACTGTGTCGCGGTTCGCACGGTTCAAGATCGGCGAAACGAGCGAATAGCTGTCAGGCCGGCGGAAACTTCGCAAGAAATTGCTTCGTCCGGTGCGTCACGGTGTTCAGCCATTCGAGCTGAAGCTCGGCTCCGATCCTCAACGTCTCGACGAGCGGAGCTGGCAGCTCGGAAAAATCGATCGCCAACGCCCCCCAATCGGGGCGGCGGCCGTCATAGTCGGTGATGTTGTACTCCCGGCCAAGTTCCCACGAGCTGCACAGCTGACCTGATCGTTCGAGCATCCTCTGATCCTGCGCGAGCGCCGCAACCGCGCGGCCAACGAACAGCGGGGATTCCGATTCGAGAAAGTTTTTGTCCTTCTCCGCGGCATCACGCCAGTTTGCCTCCGTCACACCGAGGTGCTGCAGCATGGATTCCGATCGCAGGAACCCCGGTGTGATGGCAACGACTGTGACTCCGTGGGGTCGCAGTTCGGCGGCCATGTTGAGCGCGAGCCCTTTAATCGCGAGCTTCACGCACTGGCTGAGCGGATTCCCGCCGGCCATGAGGATGTCGCTCTCGGTTACTTCGACCATCAGGCCACGTCGGGCGCGGATCATGAGGGGCGCGGCGTGCTTCGCCGTCATGATGTGCGAGAGCACTGATTGTCGAAAAATCGCTTCGCCATGCTTCAGATCCGTGCTCCAGAACGACGCCCACTGGGCCATCATCGGATCTTCGCCCGCAATGCAATTGACGAGCACGTCCAGCCGACCATGCTCGCGATCGATTCGCTCGAATAACGCCTGAACCTCCGATTCAATTGTGTGATCCACGCGGATCGCAACGGCGGCGGTGCCGCCGACGTTGTTGATGAGCGCCGCGGTTTCGTCAATCGTTTCTGGGCGGTCGTAGGGCGATCGGCTGCCGTGAATGCTGCGGCCGGTGCAATACACGGTTGCTCCGGCTTCTCCAAGTGCGCGGGCAATGCCGCGGCCGGCGCCACGCGTGGCGCCGGCAACAACCGCGATGTGATCGGTGAGTGGTCGCGTTGACATGCGTCTCATCTCCTCGCCAACTGCCGGCCTTTTGGCGTAACGGTGCACGGCCGGCACCCAACTAACAACTAACAACCAACAACTACTATAATTACCGTCTGTATGCCCGCCCCGGCGCCTCCCGTCTATAAACGCATCCTGTTGAAGTTGTCGGGCGAGGCGTTGATGGGCGAGCAGAACTTCGGCATCGACCCCGCCGTCACGTCCAGCATCGCCGCCGACATCAAAGAAATTCAGGCCCTCGGCGTCGAGGTCGGCATCGTCATTGGCGGCGGCAATATCTTCCGCGGAGTGGCGGCGAGCGCAAAAGGCATGGATCGCGCCACGGGCGACTACATGGGCATGCTCGCCACCGTCATCAACGGGCTGGCGATGCAGGATGCGCTCGAGCAACACGACGTCGTCACCCGCGTCGTCACCGCCATCGAGATGCGCGCCGTCGCCGAGCCGTTCATCCGCCGCCGCGCCATTCGCCGTCTGGAAAAGGGCCGCGGGGTGATCTTTGCTGCCGGCACCGGCAATCCGTACTTCACCACCGATACGGCGGCCGCGTTGCGCGCCATGGAAATGAAGGCCGACGTCATCCTGAAAGGCACGAAGGTCGACGGCATCTATACCGCCGATCCGATGATCGATAAAACCGCGACGCGCTTCGACAAGATTTCCTACCTCGAAGTGATCGACAAACGGCTCGCGGTGATGGATTCCACCGCCATCACGCTGTGCATGGACAACCGCCTGCCGATCATCATTTTCAATTTGCGCACCCCCGGAAATCTGCGCCGCACCGTTATGGGAGAGCCCATCGGTTCTCTCGTGACCGCGTGATATCGGCGCGGCTGCCCGCCGCGCCCTCGCTGGAGAGACGACATGGACGTCAATGATCTGAAAGGCTTGTTTGTCGAGGTCAACAAGCGGATGAATGCGGCGATCGAGTACGTAAAGCACGAGCTCGCCGGCGTGCGCACTGGCCGTGCATCAGTTGCCATTCTGGAGCATGTGCAGGTCGAGGCGTACGGTTCGAAAATGCCCATCAATCAAGTGGCTTCCCTCTCGGTACCTGAGTCCACGCTCATCGTCGCAACGCCGTTCGATCCGTCGGTGATCGGCGCGCTCGAGAAGGCGATCCGCACGTCCGACCTGGGATTGAATCCCGCCAACGACGGCAAGGTCGTGCGCATTCCCGTGCCGCCACTCACCGAGGAGCGCCGGAAGGAACTGTCGAAAATAGTGCATAAAATGTCGGAGGAAGGCCGCAACGCCATCCGTGCGGTCCGCCGGGACGCGAACGACCGACTGAAGAAATTGCTCAAGGATTCGATGATTTCGCAGGACGACGAGCGGAAGGGGCTGGACGAGGTTCAGAAGCTGACCGATCAACACATCAAGATGATCGACGAGACGCAGGGAAAGAAGGACAAAGACTTACTCGGTCACTAATCCATTCGTCGCGCCGTCTATCCCTGAATCGCCGAACGAAATCCCCAACGCGCGTGCAGTGCGAACCAGATCGTAGTCTGGCGGCACGAGTCGCTGTTTTCCAACCACTTCGGAGAGCGGCACGGCAACGATATCGGGCGGGCGCAAGGCGACCATCTTGTCGAACTCCCCGTTCACCACGCATTCAATGGCTTTGCCGCCGAAGCGGGTCGCGAGCACGCGATCGAAGCTGGTTGGGGTTCCTCCACGCTGCAAGTGGCCAAGGACGACGTAACGTGTTTCCTTGTTTGTCAATTTGCCCAGCTGATGCGCGAGGCGGGCGCTCAGGCCGCCGAGGCGTTCCGCCGTGCCCGAATCTCCTTCCGCGATCAATGAGACCTTGCCGCCGATCGGAACAGCGCCTTCGGCCACGACGACGATGCTGAAACCCGCCCCCCACAGCTCGCGCTCCTTCAGCCGTGCTGCGACATGTTTCGGGTCGAACGGGATTTCTGGAATCAGGATGACATCTGCCCCACCGGCGACACCGGCGTGCAGCGCAATCCATCCCGCGTAGCGACCCATGACCTCGACAACCATCACACGATGATGGGCTTCGGCCGTCGTATGCAACCGATCAATGGCGTCGGTCGCGAAGTCGACCGCCGTATCGAATCCGAAACAATTGACCGTGCCGACCAGATCGTTGTCGATGGTCTTGGGCACGCCGACGACCGGAATACCTTTCTTCGACAATTCGTGCGCGATGGCGAGTGTGCCGTCGCCGCCGATGACGATCAACGCATTCAAGCCAAGCAGATGGAAATTCTCGACGACACGAGTCGAATAAACCACTGTCCCGCCGCCCGTCGCCACTGAATGGGCGAGTGGATTTCCACGGTTTGCGGTGCCGAGAATGGTGCCGCCGATTCGCAGGATGCCGGTGACGTCTTTCGGACGCAACACTCGTGAGCGCCCCGGCTCGAGAAGCCCGTCGAAGCTGTCTTCGATGCCGAGGACCTCGATGCGCGAACTGGCAGCGCTCTTCACGACCGCTCGAATGACGGCGTTCAATCCAGGCGCGTCTCCACCACCGGTGAGCACGCCGATTCGTTTGATGTCTGCCATGTCTCGCGTGAGTATATCGTTCGGCCGCGCGTTGCCGCCGCTCACGCCGCGTGTTAACATCATGGGTCGACTAACCTCAAAGTGGGCGGCTAGCTCAGCTGGGAGAGCGCGGCGTTCGCAACGCCGAGGCCAGGAGTTCGATCCTCCTGCCGTCCACCAACCTTCGCTCCCTGTGCACGTGCGAAGGTTGTCCGCCGACCCGATACGAAAACGCGACTAGGTCCGGACCCAGTTTCAACAGGTTATCCACATCAGCCAGTAGCTCGTACGCAGAATTTGAACTCGTTCCAGAACGAGCACCCACCCTTCAACACAACCTCCCCCACGCGACCGGCGTCTTGTTAGAGTGTATGGGCCGATGCAGGAATACGCCGACCGCCTGACCGCGGGTTCAACACCTGTGGAACAGGAACTCGAACGCGAGTTTGAGACCCGGCTCGTCGAGTCGTCGAAGTTGGCGTTCCGGATTGCCTACAGCGTGTTGCGGCAGCGACAGGATGCCGAGGACGTGGCGCAGGAGGCATTTTTGAGAGCACATCGAAGCTTCCGGCAACTGCGCGATCGCAACGCCTTTCGCGCCTGGCTCGTGCGCATGACATGGCGCTTGGCGCTCGATCGACAGCGCGGAGATCGCCGTCGCGCCAAATGGGAATTTCAGCACTCGCAGCAACCGGTGCTCGACACAACCATCGATGTGATCGTCGAAAATGAACGGACGGCCACGGTGCGCTTACTGTCGTGAAATAGGAATTATTTGACCTTGATCTCGTAGAGCCGTGGCCACAGCTTGCCTGTCACGAAAATGCGATCGCCCGCGCTGTCGTACGCAATGCCGTTCAGCACCGCCTCGGTGCTCACGACTTTGTAGGG
>JANMJM010000003.1:0-12202 GCA_031371345.1 Vicinamibacteria bacterium | reverse complement strand
AGAGAGACGGGTTCTACCGAGTGTCTTCGGATCGTCCACTGCAGCCATGAGTTGGTGTCCCGGTCTCGGAATACCGAGCCGGGAGCGATTATTATGTCACCGTTCGCGTCCGAGATAGGCGGCGGCAATCCTGATATTGCCTAAAGTCTTCGCCACAGTGCCCTTATACAATTCTCGCCGGCAAGCTTCTGGCGTTTTGGGGGCGAATTTACCAGCGGGAAGGGCCAAGCGTTTTGCTGACGCGCAGGGGTGATGAATCGCATCGTCCGACGGACATCGCTCGCCGTTCTCCCGTTCTCGCCTTTCTGGCATTGGCCGGCTCGGCCGCCGCAGCCCCGATCACCCTCCGAACTGCTGCCGATTTCGTGCTGCTCGGCCTGAACGACGGGGGCCTCAGCATCAACTCGGCCACGTCGATTACGCGAGCGCTAAGCCCTCAGTCCTGTCCCGCGGTCCCGCAAACGCCGACCATAACGCCGGGCATACCTCGATCCGATAAGGATGGAAGACCTGGGCTAGACTAGGCGCCGCAGGATCTTCATGAGCAGCGAGTCATTCGCAACCGACCGGCGCGTGGTTCGGCAACCCTCGACAGATCACGGATTTGTCACCCGGAGTATTGCCGGAGAAACGATCATTGTCCCGGTGTCGAGCCGCGTTGGCGACCTCGACGCGATTTACACGTTGAACGACGTGGGGTCGCGTATCTGGGCCCTGGTCGAATCACCGACGTCGGTTGAAGAGATCGTCGCGATTCTCTGCGATGAATATGAAGCCCCTCGCGATCAGATCGCCAGCGACCTCGTCGAGCTCCTCCGTGAACTTGAGGCAAACGGCTTAATCGAGCTCGTAGGCGGATCGGACGCCTGATCGCCATGGACACCATCAGCTACGGTCATTTCAGCGAGTCGCTGCACCGAACCGTGCGGGCGGCGCGCCTGCCGCTCAACGTGACGATTGAAGTCACCCGGCGCTGCCCTCTCGTCTGCGCGCATTGCTACAACAACCTGCCGATGGGCGACCGAAAGGCCCAGCTCGAGGAGCTCACCTACGCGGATCACTGCCGCATCCTCGACGAGCTCGCCGAGGCCGGATGCCTGTGGCTGCTCTACACCGGCGGAGAAATCCTGGCCCGAAAAGATTTTCTCGACATCTACACCTACGCCAGAAAAAAAGGGTTTTTCATCACGCTTTACACCAACGGCACGCTTATCACGCCCAAGGTGGCCGACTACCTCACTACGTGGCGGCCGTTCGCCATCGAGATCACCCTGTACGGCCGCACGCGCGAGACCTACGAGGGGCTCACCGGTGTTCCCGGCTCGTTCGATCGCTGCATGCAGGGAATCCGCCTGTGCCTCGATCGTGGCTTGCCGCTCAAGTTGAAGACGGTGGTCGTGAGCTTGAACAAGCACGAGATCTGGGATATGCAGCGGTTCGCCCAGGAGGAGCTGGGTGTCGAGTTCAGATTCGACAGCATGATGAACCCGCGCATCGACTGTTCGCAAAGTCCATTGGCCGTACGGCTCACGCCAGAGGAGTGCGTCGAATTCGACCTCCAGGACGACCAGGTCATGGACGAGTGGAAAATCTTTACCGAGAAGTTCACCGGCCCGGTGCATCCGCCTGAAACCAGCGACGAGCTGTATCACTGC
Organism: Vicinamibacteria bacterium; assembly: GCA_031371345.1. GTDB lineage: Bacteria > Acidobacteriota > Vicinamibacteria > Vicinamibacterales > JAMQPK01 > JAMQPK01. Next base: position 10,547 of record JANMJM010000003.1, on the reverse strand, counting down.
GGCGGCGGCGTCGACGGTTTCGCCATCAGCCCTTCCGGCCAGATGAGCATCTGCGTGCTGTCGCAAAACGATTTGTACGACCTGCGCACCGGAACCGTCCGCGCGGGGTGGGAACAATTTCTCCGTCGCGTGCGCGCAAAAAAAATCACCAGGCTCACTAAATGCACCGAGTGCTCGTTGAAAGCGATGTGTGGGATGTGCCCGGCCACCGCCGAGCTCGAAAACGGCGACCCCGAAGCGCCGGTTGATTTTCTCTGCCGCGTCGCACACATCAGAGCGCATGCCTTCGGCCAGTCGATCCCTCCGCATGGTGACTGTGAGTATTGCGAAGGTGGGGTTGGATACGGCAAGTTGATGGAGTCTGTGGCGTCGTTGGAGAGAAAAAAGCCGGCGCTCCAGGCAAGGCCGGCTGCCTCTGGCCGGCTGTTGCCGCTGGTCGACGCGCCGGCGTCCCAAAGTGGTGGTGGATGCGGAAGCGGCGGCTGCTCGTCGTGCAGCCATTAGGAACAGTATGAACACAAATACAGGCGGCCCGGCACGTCGCAAAAAACAGTACGTCAAGCCGGAAGTGAAACGAGTGATGCTGCGACCCGAAGAGGCCGTGCTGGGCTCGTGCAAGACCAGCAAGATCTCAGGGCCTGGCCAGGGCAAGTGCACCATTCCTTCGAATTGCAGCTCTCCGACCTCGTAGTGTGGCGGCAGCATTGCGGTCGCGCCGTCAGCACCGCGAACTGCAGCTCGGGATCGGCGAGATCACTACCGTCATTGCGTCGCGCGATCCCGAACTCGAGATCACCGTGCCCGACGCCGTCGGGCGATTCCTGACGGCCGACGATCCCTGCGACATTACGATCCACGCGCAGTGGAGTGACGGCGAAACACCCGCGCACGGACGTCTCTTGTTTGATTCGGGCGGCCTCTGGCAGCTCCGCGAGGCCGGCGGTCGGCTCACGTGGTCGTTTACCTCGCCAATATTCGGTGTCACACCTTACAAGACCGCGGTATTCGAGCGGGATTTTTCCGCCGGAGAGGTGTTCATCCACCGCCCGTATTTCGACGTGTCGGCGCCCATCTATCCCCTTGAATATCCGTTGGATGAGCTCGTCATCACGAACTGGCTGTCGCTCGGGCGCGGAATCGAGATCCATGCATGCGCGGTGCGTGATGCGGACGGTGCCGGCTATCTCTTCGCCGGGCACTCCGGTGCAGGCAAGACGACGACCGCGAGACTCTGGCAGGATCTGCCGGGCGTCACCGTCTTGAGCGACGACCGCGTGATCCTGCGACGATCCGGCGGGCAGATTTGGATGTACGGCACTCCCTGGCATGGCGACGAGCCGCTCGCATCGCCGTCGCGCGTTCCGCTGACGCGGGGATTTATCCTGCGTCATGCCGATCGAAACGAACTTGTCGACCTCAAGGGAGGTGACGCGATCGCGAAGCTGCTGGCCTGCAGCTTCCCACCGTTTTTCAGCGCGAATGCGCTCGACTTCAGTCTCTCGTTTCTGAACGACGTCGCGCAGCACGCGCCGTTCGCCGACTTCGGATTCGTACCTGATCACCGCCTGCCCGCCTTCGTCCGCCAGCTCTAAGGTTCATGCTCGATCTTCTGTGCGCGATCGTGCGCGACGAGCCGTTCCAGTGGCCAGACATCGATGACTCTGACGCAGGCCGGCTCTACGAGGTGGCGCGCGAGCACGGCATCCATCTTCTAATCGCCGAACGGATCTGGCAGCGGGGCCAGTTGAATGACTGTCGAGTCATGCTCCGCGATCGCCTCGCCTCGGCGCTGCGCAACCAGCTCGCTGTCGAGGAAATCGCGCGACAGGAACTACGCAGCGTGCTCTCCGCGATGGCCGGCGCGGGCCTTGCTCCATTGTTGTTCAAGGGGACGGCGCTCGCATTCACGCATTATCCGGATCCAGCCTTACGTCCTCGCATCGACACCGACCTGATGATCGACAGCAGCCAAATTCATTCGGCCGGTGCCATCCTGGAGCGACTGGGATATCGACCTCACCCCTTTACCAGTGGCGAGCTCGTGATGTACCAGACGCCCTACAGCAAAAGCGATGGCCGTGGCGTGCGCCATACGATCGACGTGCACTGGAAAATCAGCAATCCGCAGGTATTCGCCAGCGCGTTCCCGATCGAGGAACTCCGGATGCACGCGGTCCGCCTTCCTGCGCTCGGACCCGCGGCACACGCCGTCGGATCGGTCCACGCGCTGATGCTCGCGTGTATTCACCGTGTGGCTCACCATGGCGACGAGGAGCGATTGATCTGGATCTACGACATCCACCTCGTCGCTGAACGGCTGTCAGCCACCGAACAGAAAGAGTTCGTCGATCTCGCCGAGGCCAAGCAACTGGCGATGGTGTGCGCCGACGGGCTCGCGGTGGCTCAGCAGACGTTTCGCGGCTACGGCACGGCCTCGGTGTTGGCGCGGCTCAACCCGCAGGCTACGAGTCGACGCGAGCATTCCGGTATCTATGTCACCCGGAAGATGCGGAAAGTCGATGTCCTGCTATCAGATCTCACGGTGCTTCAAGGATGGGGACCAAGGATGAAGCTCCTGATAGAGCATCTGTTCCCTCCACCAAGCTATATACGGCAGCTTTACGGCGTCTCGAACGGCGCACTTCTTCCGCTTTTTTACCTCTGGCGGATTGCGCGTGGAGCCACGGAGTGGTGGCGGCACTCGAGACCGCGCCCTCACCAACCATAATTACGACAGGCGGACCACTGGCCTGTGCTGCCTCTACCAGCTCTGAGCGCCCGTCCGCGGAGCGCCGTTCAGCCGGGTCGCAGGGTCGCCAAAGAAGATCCACGTGCGGCTGACGTCGCTGTCGCCCGTTTCCTTTTTGGCCGCCGCGGCCGCCTCGCCAAGCGTACGGGCTTTGCCAGACAAGAGGAGCCGGAAGAGCGCACGGTTCAAGCCTGCCTGCTGAGTCGGCAGCGTCAACCCGGATGAGGCCCAGACCGCCACGGCGCCGCCGTTGCCCGCGCGAATGAGCGATTCCGCCAGACTCTCTTCGGGAAACAGGCTGTGAAAAAACCCGTTCAGGCAATTCATCAGCACGAAGAACGGCAGATTCGATCCATTCGTGAGCGCCGGCACGTCGTCATTGGTGAACAGGTTGTCGGCCCACAGCTGAACGGAGGCATGCCCGGTGTAGTTGACAATCGCGGGACCCTCGTTCAGGTGTTGAAAGAGGCTTGCGCGTGCCGCATCAGTGCCCAATTCACCTCGGAAGATCTCATCGACCTCATAGTCAGCCGGAATCAACTGCTGCAGCCGCCGGCTTGCCGCCGCGAAATCGTAGTCGTTGTCGCCTCTAGCATCTGCGACAAGCGTGATCGATTTCGTCCCTAACTGTGCAGCATCGCCGCGCGCGTAGGACACAATTTTTGCGACCATCGTGGCCGCCTGCTCTACGGTGCGCGCAGGAAGCCGGCCGACGGCGGCGAGGTCGGGCGCACCGTCGCCATCAACGTCCGCAAACCAGTCGTCCGACGCGGTCTCGAGCACCGCGGTGGACACCATCTTCGTCGGCATGAAATCCGGCTCGCCCATTCCCAGATAATCGCGTGGGTCCATCGTGGCGTTACCGACCAAGGTGACAAAACGCGGGGGCACACGCCAGGATCGAAGAAAGTCCCTCAACGCGTATGGCGTTTTCTCACCAAAATTGAACTCGTCATACAGATCCTCGACGTCGACCACCACAACCTTATAACCCTCGCCCCGCCGCAGCGCCACAAGGGGCGCGAGCGAGCCAAGGAACGCACGATGCGAGACGAGGACGTAGTCGCCATTGGCACGATGCCACGCCGACGGTACGTTCGGCGCGATCTCGCTCGGACTCGCGGCATCGCCGGCAGCAAACGCCAGGAGAGTCCGGGGGCCAACACCGGGGACACGCAACGACAGCACAGCCGCGCCAGACCGGCCGCTTGTCTCGGGATAAATTTCCAGAGGCGAGCCGGGATCCGTAATGTCGACAACGCGAATCGCCAGCGTGCTGAACCCGGTGATCTTCACCGACTGCTGGCCCTGCGCCGTGAACCGCAACTGGTCGGCATCGGCGACATACGAACGCCAGTACGTGAGGCGGATGGCATCGACGAGGCTCACATCTTCGTCGCCGCCCCGAGCGGCGAGCGTCACGATGTTGTCGCCTTCGTGCAGCAGCGAACTGTCCACGGAAAACGTCTCGACGCGCCGCTCGCGGCCGTCGAACTGGATCACCCCAACCTCGTTGCCGTTCACCAGCACGCCTACCTGATGATCGGGACCCAACTGCAGCTCGGTCACGCCCTGAAGCGTGACTTCAAGCTGCGCAAGCGCGCGTTGGGTCGGGTCAAGGTGAAGAAGCGTAAGCGTCTCGTCGGTGGGTTCCACCGTCACGAGATCGCCAAAGAAATTCTCCGCGTCTCCATTCTGGAGCGCGCCGAAGAAGATCGTGCGATCTTTCCGTTCGACGGTGAAGGGAAAGCTCGCGGCTGACGCGTCACCCGCGCGCCGGCCGTCGGCGAGCGGAATGCGTTTGCCCAGCCCGTCACCCGCGACGAGCCAGAAGATCCGTGCGTCGGTGTACGGCGTGTCGAGGCCGGTGCCGTAGAATTCGATGGCGCTCGTCGAGTCAAAGCGTCGATCGCTGCCCGTGACCTTCATGGGCTGCTCCACTCCCTCGGCGAAGAGCTGCAGGGTGCGCGGATCGATGTCGGACGGCAACCCGGCACCGATCAGTTCGGGTTGAGTCACGCGGTACCAGCCGTTCGCCCGTACCGAAAGCTTCACCGCATTGCGGGCCGCCAGCGACCGTTGGACCAAAACCGCGCGGCGTTCGTCGCGCGCTGCTCGCGGGCCGCTGCCGGTCATTCCATCCGACGTGAAGGTGACGCTCGCGCTTTGCGACGACTTTGCGGCGGCGTCGCTCGACGCCGCAGCGGAGCTCTTTTTTGCCGCAGCCGTCTCTGTGTTCCGCGGCTTCGGCACCGCCTTGAGTAGACCCGATTGAGGATCATGGGGCGGTGGACCCACGCCATCGACCGGGGCAAACGGCCCGTGCAGCGTCGCGCCGCCGTGAAGATCCAGATCCTCGAGCCAGTAGAGCACCTGGCCGTCAATTTTGTCGGCGTCACGATCCCACCAGCTGTACGTATTTCCGGAAGCCGCCACGCCCTGTCGTCGACTCATTTGTAAACCTGAGCCGCCGATGAGCGCGGGGGTGATGCGCGTGCGCACACCGCGCGTCTCGCGATACAGGCGGAAGCCAAGGTTGTCTACTTCGTAGCCGGTCTTCCACTGAAGTTGCGTGCCGGCGTTGTACCTGGTCGCCCCGAACGATTCGAGTCCGACCGCCGTCACGTTGTTTCGCACGAAGGCCACCCAGTAGTACGTGAAGGTATTCGTGTTGACCTTGTTGTCGGTTCCCACGGTGAAGCCGTCAGAACCCAGCGCTTGAAGTCCGTTCGAGAAATTGGCGATGTTGATGACGCTGAGCGTGGTGTCGACGGCGGAATCGCTCGACGCCGTTTTAAAAACAGCCTCGACGGTCGTCGAGGGCGCACCCTTGACTAACAGGAATTCAGGCCGGAATCCCACGCCTGTGAGAGCGCGGTTGTCGGTGCCGTTTCCGGTGAACGAGCCCACGTTGAACTGCCCGGCGATCGTTTTGAGTGCGATGTAGTGGTAGGTGACTCCGCTGGAGTTTGCTGTAGTACTGGTGCCTAAGGTGAACCCATCAGCATCGAGTGAGGTGACCCGGGTTGTGCTCGCGCCGCTCACGCGCAACTCAAAGCTGTTGGCCCCAGCCATTGACGTGGTCTTGAAGTTCGCGGCGTGTGTCGAGGCCGACATGACGATCACGCAACTGGGGGAAAACCCGACGCCCGTTATGGCATGAGGGCTGGTTCCGTCGCCGACGTAGGTACTGACTTTCGATGCGCCTGCGACCGCCTTGAACGCCATCCAGTAATAAACCACGGCGTTGCCGTTCACTCTCGCATCACTGCCAACCGTGAAGCCGTTCGTATCCAATGTTTTAATCAGATTGGCCGCCAGAGCCAGCGTGCCCCCGAGATCCTTGGTGTTGTCACCGGACATCGACGAGGTGCGCATAACCGCGGCCTGGGTGGTGTTTCCTTTAACCAGGACGACGTCAGGGGAAAACCCGAGGTCAATGATGCTCTGCGTGGCCGCACCATCTCCAGTGTATTGACCCGTGAGAAATTGCGCGCACACGACTGCCGGCGTGCCGACCACGGCGGCGGCGACCAGGACAGCCACGGCGAGTGACTTAAAACGGGCGCTGACGTCGAGAAACGTTGCTTCGTGTGGCTTCATGCTGTTTATATCCTTCGTTCCCGTAAGAACCCTCGGGTCTCATTGGGTCGTTCGGCTCGTGTGACTCTAGAGCAATCTAAGTGCCTGCTCAGTCACGCCCATATATAATTCAACCTAAACGACTTAACAGAACAGTAGCCGGCTTGGCTAACGAATCGACTGACAGATTTCGAGCACGAAGTGCCGATATAGAACATTTAGGCGGGCAACGTGTAGATATAGGACACGGGCCAGCACGGCCGCCCTCGTCCTCGGTTTCACGCATCGTTCGATTGAGATAACCTTGCCGAGAATCTGCCGGGGTTCGATCGGCGCGTCGCAGGCCGTCTTGCCATCTCCACACGCCACGAACACCATACGAGTTGCACCCGGGCTTCGGCGGATCTCGGCGACGCGATGTGCGATCGGGCGGCCACGATGGCTGTAGAGGATGATGTCGCCCAACGCGATCGCGCCGGGCTCGACTGCTGCGACCGTCAGCACGTCACCATCCTGAATGGTGGGCAACATGCTCGTACCTTCGGCACGAAAGCGGATGCCATCCCCTCTTTCAAGCAGATGTTGGGCGACGTCCACAAACATGGCCGCGTGTCGTTTCACCGTGCTCAATCTTCCCCCTCCGCTGTATCGGCTCCTCGTCAGCGGAATTCAAGCCTGCAGAGGCGAAACCTGTATGTATTTGTAAGATAAGTGTTTACCGTGTGTGCCCTCAAACACGGACGCACATTTAGAGCGACAATATCGAGCGTGAAGCGACCGTTTCGGAACACGAACGCCATCAGGCGCGCCTTTTACAGGTGCACCGGCGCGAATCCGATACTGCGGGTGTGCCATGGCCGATCCCGCGATCCTGATTCGGCATCTCTCGAAATCGTTTCCCGCCGCTCGCGGCGGGGATCGTCTCGCGCCCACTGTGCTGCGCGACATCAACCTCGAAGTCGCTCCGTGCTCCATTGTCGGACTTCTCGGGCCGAACGGGGCCGGCAAGACCACGCTTCTCGAAATCCTCTCCACACTGCTGCTGCCAACGAGCGGACAGGCGCTGGTGTATGGGCGCGACGTGGCGACCGAGGCTGCGGAGGTGCGACGTCTCGTGGGATTCTGTCCGTGCGGGTTCGAGAGCTTCTACGCTCGGCTCACCGGCGCGGCGAATCTCGAGTTCTTCGCGGCGCTCCACGGATTTTCGCCAAGCGAGGGGCGCGACCGTTTAGGTGCAGTCCTCGATCTTCTCGAAGTGGACGGGAGTCGCCATCTGGAATTTCAGAAGCACTCGACAGGCATGAAGCAAAAGCTCGTGCTGGCTCGCGCGCTGGTCGCCGACCCGCGGCTGCTTCTCCTCGACGAGCCGACCAAGAGTCTCGATCCGCGAGCGCAGCGTGAAGTCTGGCGGCTCCTGCGCACGAAACTCGTTGCCGGGATGCACAAAACGATTCTGCTCGTCACGCACAGCCTGATCGAAGCGCGAGAGGTGTGCGACCGGGTGATCACGCTCGAGGACGGCCGCATCGAAGACGCCGCGCAGTGGGGTCCGGCCTAAGTGCGTATCGCGTGGAAAGCATACGCGTTCTTCAAGCGGGATCTGCTCGTCGACTTGAGTTACAAGCTCTCGTTTCTCTTCGAGGCCATCCACATCTTCATCACGGTCGCAGCGTTTTTCTTTCTCGCCGGTCTTCTCGGTGCCAAATCGCTGCAAGGGTACGGCGCGTTTCCGTTCATTCTGATCGGTCTCGCCGTGAACGCCTATATGACCACCTGCCTGGTCTGTTTCACGCAGGTCGTACGCGGCGCTCAAGTCGCGGGCACGCTGAAGGCGGTGCTCGTCACGCCCACGTCCGCGACCCAGTTTCTGGCGTTCTCGTCGATGTACCCGCTGGCGCGCGCGACGCTCGATGCCGCGATCTATGGCATCGGCGGCCTGGCGCTCGGGCTGTCGCTCGCTCGCGTGAATCCTGTGGCGACGTTCCTCGTCTTTGTGGCGTCGCTCCTGGCGTTCTGCAGCATCGGCTTGCTGTCGGCCACCTTCATTCTGATTTTCAAGCGCGGCGATCCGCTGCTCTGGCTCTTTGGCAGCGGGTCATGGCTCCTTGGCGGCGTGATCTATCCGTCCGACGTGCTCCCGGAATGGCTGCGGCGGCTGGCCGAGCTGCTCCCCATCACGCACGCGCTCAGGGCACTCCGGGCGACGCTGCTGAGCGACGCGACCCTGACGATCGTTCGCCCGGAACTTACCGCATTAATCGTGTATGCGGTGGTTGGGCTGCCGCTCAGCATCGCCATCTTCAACCTTGGACTCGAGCGGGCGCGAATCAGCGGAACGCTAGGCCATCAATGAGCGCCAACTACACTTCGTGCGCCCCGACGGGATTCACCTTCCCAGAATAGAGATGGCTGTCGAGGCCGGCCGCCGACTTGAAGGCGGACTGCATCGCGGCGCCGATTTTCACTGCGGTTTCATCATCCGACGCGAACGCAAAGACCGACGGCCCGGATCCCGCGATTGAGCACCCGAGCGCGCCGGCCGACAACGCCGCGGCCTTCACGGCAGAGAATCCCGGTATCAGCGTCGCTCTCAGTGGCTCAATCAAACGGTCGTCGATGCTTCGGCCGAGCAATGCGAGATCGCTCTGGCACAACGCCAACACAAGCGCAGCGACATTGCCGAGATTGGGAACGACGTGATCGAGCGAATAAGTGTGATTCTTCACTAGTCTCCGCGCGTCTGCTGTCGAGACTTCGCAGTGTGGATGGACGACGACCACGCGCAGCTCAGCCGGAACGGGAAGGGACAGGACCTCGAAGGGCTCGTAACTTCGCACGAGCACGATGCCGCCAAGGACGCTCGGCGCAACGTTGTCGGCGTGAGGCGTTCCCGACGCCGCGCGCTCACCTTCCATCGCGCTCAGCAACAGATCGCGTTGGTTCAACGGACGTCCGAGCAATTCGTGAGTCGCGACTGCCGCGGCGGCGCTGCTCGCGCCCGAGCTTCCGAGGCCGCTCGCCAAAGGCATCTGCTTGTGCAGCCATATGCGGACCCCGGTGTCTTGACCCGACCGCCGAACCACGTCGGCGGCAGCGCGTCCGGCGACGTTTCTAACGGGATCGCGGCTGAGGAGCCCCTTATCGCCGGTAATCTCAACAATCTCGATTCCGGGACGGTCCGACAACTCGGCCTCGACGATATCGCCAGGTGCCGCGAGTGCAAGCCCCAACACATCGAAACCTGGCCCGAGATTGGCAACAGTAGCAGGCGCGAAGATCCGGACTCGTCGTTTCATTAGAATTTCGGAGGATTATCGCTGAAAACGACGTTGAAGCCCTAACCGGCTTCGACGGTCGCTTACAATTTTGCAACTGAAAGGCATGGAAGGGAACACTATGCGAATCCTAATCACGCTCGGATTGGTCGCCTCATTCGTGGTTTCGCTGGCGGGAGCTGACACGACGGGGGTGGTTGTGCCAAAGGATGCCATCGGTCCCGGAAAGTGCCTTATTCGCGGAACTGCGACGACACCCGACCTGGTTGCCGTCCCCGACACGCCCGTGCGTCTTCGCAACCTCGACACGTCGAAGATCGAACAGGTGTCGAAGACGAACCGGGCCGGCGAATTCAGCTTTGTCGCACGTTCAGAGGTCCCCTACGTTGTGGAAATCGTCGACCAACCGGGACGCGTGATCGCGGTCGGTCCAGTGGTGCTCGCCCGCTCTGGGGAAGTCGCTGGCAGCGCCCTTGTGGTGCCGACGGCCGTTCCGGCCTACTCGAACGCGTTCCGAAGCACGGCAGGAGCCGTGGCGACGGCCTTGGGCGGCATCGGGCTGACGGCGTTGCCTGACGCTCCGCCCTTGAGCCCGGAGCGCTAGGGTGTCATACTACTTCTAAGCCATCTAAACGACTATATTGTCGTATAATGTCATATATAATTGTCGAGCGCGCCCTTATTAATAGAGGTGCACGAGCCGATAAGGAATCAGAAGCAGCTGAGCGATGGATCCCTCCCAGAACAAGCCGGCCGCGGCGCCACGACCACCCGCAGCGAACTCCGTCGCAGCGCGAGGGTTGTTTCCCGCCGATTCGAATACCCACGTCCTCGATCGCCTGAACGCCCTCTACAAATACCGCTTCGTGGCGGCCACGGTCTTCCTGCTCGTGATCCTCGCCGTTGTGCTGCGCGTGTATACAACCACGCCGATGTACCGC
>JANMJM010000009.1:0-28467 GCA_031371345.1 Vicinamibacteria bacterium | reverse complement strand
CGCTGTGTTGTGACGGGAGCGATTGCCGATCTGAACGACCGCGCCGTGCGCGCGCATCTGAGCGTCTAAACGCCAGGCCCGCGGACCTCAGGCGGCGGAGCCGCCCGTTTTGATTCCCGCGTTGAAACGCTCGACGAGTGCGAGCACGTACGAGGCGCGCTCGGTACGTTCGGGACCGAGCACATAAATCTCGTGGGCGACCGCTTTCAGCAGGACGATCGCCAGCGTAAGGCGCTTGATCTCCCAAAGGGCGCTGGAATCACTCATCACCTGCAACAGCATCCTGAGGAACGACTCGGCGACGGCCGGGTGTTTCTTGCCCAGCTCGCGGAGCCCATGCGCGCGGTCCGTCACGGGGATGCCTTGTTCTGTGAGCAGCAGATCGAGGGCACGCACGGCGCAGGCGCCTCCGCCTGTGAGGAACGCCATTCGCAGACAACCATCGGCCTCGTCGAGGATGGCGCGCAGCGGCGCTGAAATGTGCGGGTCGGGTGTCAGGAAGCGCGGTTCCTGACCAGTCGGCATCACAGCAGTCGGCATAACGTCCCCCGGTTGGTCTATGAATGGTGCTTCGATCGGCGTTGGCTCGATCGGCATTGGTTCGTATTCGGGCTGAGCGTCGAGCTGGCTTTGGGGCTCGTCTTCGGGCTGCAGTCGATCCAGCAGGTGCTCGAGGTCCGCGAGACGCACACCTGCTTCTGGTTCGACCGGGAGCGCCTTCGGAAGTGATTTCGGTAGCGATCCAGACAACCGGGCGAGATGGGCGGCCACGTCGTCGGCAAAGGCCGATGCGACAGGATCACTCGATCGGGCACCGCTCAGGGTCTTCGACATCAGCGATCCGAACGTGCGTTTTTTCTCCGGCAGGGCATGCTCGCTGCCGAATCGCGGAATCGATAAGAGCTGCAGATGTGAGGCGTCGACGCCGAGCGCTCGCAGATGCTCGATCAATCGATCTTCGGTGGGCGCCGGGAGCAGCGGGCTCACCAGCACGAGATCGGGAATCGCGACAACGAGTGCTTCGAGCGCCGCCTCTACCGATGACACCACCGTCAGCTTGCCGTGGATGCGACCTTCGAGACTCTGCTCGAGAATGAGCGCTTGATTCGCGTCGGGCTCGACGGCGAGCACGCAGTGCGTGGACGCATCGGGCGACGCGGGTTGGTGATTAAGGGCTAAAGAGTTCATTGACTGCGTGGCTCCCAGTGGCAATTCCGATACCAGTGGTCCCCGTGAGCGTGCACCGGGCACGAGCGACAAATACAGAGCCTCCACACTGACGTTTCCGAATTTCCATTCACAATTATGGTAGCTGGTCTACGCAATCGAGATCCTTAATCCTGATTTCCGCCCCTCGACGCGTCACGGTGGGAACGGCACATTTTCCGCATAGTGCGCAGGCATGTCGACACAGCCGGCGGCCGCTCCCGATCCCTCAATCCTTCTACCGGCCTTCGAAGATGGCCTCGGGAGACGCTATCGGCCCAGTTCGCGCAACACTGAGACACCGCAGGAAATTCTGTGCTTTCGTCACGACCTCACCGACGTGCCGTCGTTCGAGTTTTCGCTGCGCGAGCGTGTCGCGCGCCTCGCCGATTTTCGACACCCGTTCTACGCCCGCATTCGAAAAGTCGATCGGTTGAGCGACGATCACGGCACGGTCGCGTTGATCTCGGACTGCACGCGCGGCACCCGACTGGTCGATATCCTCGCCGGGATCGAGGGGGGCGGTCCGGCCCTCAGCATCGACGCTGCGTTATCGCTGGTTCGGCAATTGGTGGCCGCGATGATGGCGCTGCACGATACGGCGCACGTCGCTCACGGCGCGATCGCTCCAGAGCGGCTGATTGTCATGCCGAGCGCGCGTCTCTTCATCGTCGAGCACGTCATCGGTGCCGCGCTGGAGCAGTTGCGATACTCGCGCGAGCGTTATTGGAACGAGCTGCGCTTGGCCCTTCCCATGTCGGTGGGCCTCCCGCACTTTGACGCGCGCGCCGATCTCACGCAGTTGGGCGTCGTGGCGCTCGCGCTTATCCTCGGACGCCGTCTTGGGGCCGACGAATATCCAGGCGCTGTTGAGGATCTCGTCGCGACGGCTCACTCGCGTTCGGCAGACGGTTCGCGTGAGCCGCTGCCGGCGGGACTGCGCGAGTGGCTGAGACGCACTCTTCAACTCGATGCGCGCCATTCATTCCCATCCTTGGCGACCGCCCACGTCGCGCTCGAACAACTGCTCACGGCGGGGGGCAAGTACAACGCTGAGGTGAGCGCCGTTGAAGCGTTTCTCGTCGCGAGCGCTAAGGCTCCGGCAGTGGCCGCAGTACCTGCAGTACATGCAGTACCTGTCGTTGCGCAACCGCCAGTCTGGAAGCCGAACCTGACGAGCGAGATCCCGGCGGCCCGTATCGACATCAGCCCGCGATTCGAACCACAGCCGATTGCGGCGTCTATCGCGGTTGAGGCCGAGGAAGAGCAGGACGAACAGGTCGATGACAACGCCGACGAGCACGCAGGCGCCCTCGACGCGCAGTCGGCTTCCCGCTACAAATGGATCGCAGCCGGACTGGTCCTGGCGATGCTGGCCGGCGCCGCATTCGCCACACGCCACGTCTTTTCACCGGCGGCGGCGGTAGAGACCGGCAGCCTCGCCATCGATACGACGCCGTATGCGGGCAGAGTGGACGTCGATGGCATCGATCGCGGCGTGGCTCCGGTGCGTCTGTCGCTCCCGGCTGGTGCGCACGTGCTGACGGTTCGCGGCAATGGTGAGCCGCGCGTGATGCTGGTCACGATCGAGGCGGGTACCGAGCTGTCGCGGCATGTCGAGCTGCCCGCTCCCGCAGCGGCATTCGGTCAGGTACACGTGAACACCGAGCCAAGCGGCGCACGCATCACCGTCGACGGCGTCCCGCAAGGCGTAACGCCGCTCACCGTGACCGGCCTCGTACCGGGTGAGCACACCGTGAAGGTCGAGAGCGATCTGGCTAACGTGAGTCAGCTCGTCACGATCGAAGCGGGCGTGACATCATCACTTGTTGTTCCGCTCGTGGCCGCGACGCCGGCCGAACCGCGTGCAGGCTGGGTGTCGGTGTCGGCGCCGTTCGTCATGGAGATCTACGAGCAGGGACGAATGCTCGGCAACAGCGGCATCGACCGCATCATGCTGCCGGCCGGCGAGCATCAGATTGAGATCGTGAACGAGCCGCTCGGTTTTCGCGAAGCGCGCACGGTGCGCGTCTCACCGGGCAAGCTGGCGGTTGTCGGCATCACGCTACCGAAGGGCATTCTGTCGCTCAATGCGACACCGTGGGCGAATGTGACGATCGACGGAGAGAGTGTCGGCGAGACGCCAATCGGCAATCTCTCGCTCACGATCGGACCACACGAAGTGGTGTTTACCAATCCGCAACTCGGAGAGCAGCGTCGCGTGATCACCGTCAGCGAACGCGATCCAAAGCGCTTTAGCATCGACATGACGAAAAAATGAAGAACTCATCCATCTGCTTATTGGCGATTGCCATATTGGTCGCGTTGCTGTCGGCACCGCCGAATGCGCTGGCGCAAGATAACCTTTCGGCGGCGCGCGATCTGTATGCGTCGGCGGCGTATGAAGATGCGCTGGTGGTTCTGAACAGGATCGCGCCCGCGCAGCCGTCCGATCGTCTCGCCGTCAACCAGTACCGCTCGTTTTGCCTCGTCGCGCTGAAGCGCAATGCAGAGGCCGAACAGGCCATCGAAGCGGTGCTCGCCGACGAGCCTTCCTATGCGCCGTCCGAGGCCGAGGCCTCGCCACGGCTGCTCCAGGCGTTCGCCAGTGTGCGGCAGCGGATTCTGCCGGCCGTCGTCCAGCGGACGTATGCGCAGGCGAAAGCCAACTTCGATCGTCAGGACTTTGCGACAGCGGCTGCGGGATTCAAACAGGTGCTGAAGATGCTCGACGAGGGGGGGCTCGGCGATACGACAGGCCGTCCTCCGCTGTCCGACATCCGAACGCTCGCGACAGGTTTCCGCGACTTGAGCGCTCGCGCGGCGCCTCCGCCGCCAGCGGCGAAGGTCGAAGAGCCGGCTCCAACGCCGACTGTTGCTGCGGCGAACCCTAACCGTGTTTACAACAGCGGCGAGGCGCAAGTAGTGCCGCCGGTCATGCTCCGTCAGGAGCTGCCGCCTTTACCACGCGACCTCGTGTTTCGCAGACAGGGCGTGCTCGAGGTGATCATCAACGAGGCCGGGGCCGTCGAAATGGCCACGATGCGGTCTCCGATCGATCCGCGTTACGACGGCCTTGTGATAGCGGCGGCCCGGCAGTGGCGTTATCAGCCCGCGACCGTCGGCGGCACACCGGTGAAGTTCCGGAAAATTATTGGCGTGCGGACGCAAGCGAACTGACCGGCAGTCCGAATACCATCACGGTCGATCCCGCCACGGCGCCGATGTACTGCTTCCCGTCGACGGCGTATGTCATGGGACTCGCTTTCCATACCTGGCCGGTATCGTATTGCCACAACCGAGCGCCGGTTCGTGCGTCGACGGCGATGAGCGCTCCGCCAGTGTTGTCTCCGTAAAACACCAGTCCGCCCGCAGTGCTCACGACGCCGCTGCCCGTCACGCTGCCGCCCACCTTGGCGACCTCCCACACAACTTTTCCGGTCTGAAGGTCGATCGCGCGGAGATATTTACCGCCCCCCTCAACCGGCGCGGGCTGGGTCGTGCCGCCGTAGAAGGACTTCCCGAGCTCGAACCAGTCCGAATTTTTCGTGAACGTCGCGCAGGCTTCGCCAGCCATCACATAGAACAAGCCAGTAGACGGATTGAATGCCGAGGACGACCAGTTCGCCGCTCCAGTCTGCGACGGGCATGTGCGTGTGCCTTCAACCGTGTTCTCGTTACCGGGCAGAAGCCTCGGGCGTCCATTCGCATCAATGCCGCTTGCCCACGTCAGGTTCTTCACGAACGGCTCGGCCATGAGCAACGTGCCGGTGACACGATCGAGCACGTAGAAGAAACCGTTTCGGCTGCCGACGGCGAGTAGTTTTCGCGTGCGACCGCGAAATTCTGCGTCAATGAGCAGAGGCGGCTGGTTCCCGTCCCAATCATGAAGGTCGTGCGGGGTGAACTGAAAGTGCCAGCGCAGCTGCCCTGTCCGCGGATCGAGCGCGACAACAGACGATGAGTAGAGGTTGTCGCCCTTCCGCTCGTCGCCGTTGTAATCGGGACAGGGATTGCCGGTTGGCCAATACAGCAACCTCAACTGCGGATCGTAGGTTCCCGTCAGCCACGTCGTCGCACAGCCGTGTTCGAGCGCCTTCCCAATCCACGTGTCCGATCGGGGTTCGCCACGCGCCGGAACGGTCCAGAATCGCCAGACGCGCTCACCGGTCGATGCGCGATAGGCATCGAGGAAGCCGCGCACGCCTTCATCGCCAGCCGAGATGCCGGCGATGACGAGATCGTCCACCACGAGCGGAGCGCCGGTCGCGCCGTAATGCTGACGATAGTCGGCCATCTCGACGTCCCATACGAGTGTGCCGGTCGCCCGGTCGAGCGCGAGCAGGTGGGCATGGTCGGTTTGAAGAAAGACGCGGTCGCCGAGAATCGCGACGCCGCGATTGATGCCGCTGGCAGGATCGCCGGTGGGAACCAGCCCGGGCGTTTGCGGCCGGCTGAACTTCCAGATCTGGCGGCCGGTTCGCGCGTCTAACGCCTGCGCTTCGTTCACTGCTGTGATGTACATGACGCCGCTCACGACGAGCGGCGTCATTTGAAGCGCACGTGGTCCCCCGACGGGATAGCTCCACTGAAGCGCAAGCTGCGCGACGTTGCCGACGTGAATCCGATCGAGCGAGCTGTGCCGGTTCCCGCTCAGCTGCCCGTTGTAGCTCGGCCAGTCACCGGTCTTCGGATGCGCGATCTCGTCGAAGGCCGCCGGCTTCTGTGAATCCGCAACGCTCGGAAACAACCAGCACACGACCACGGCCGCGCATGACAGCCGAGCGTTCACTTCTTCGTGAGCTCTGCGTACGCGATATCGACGTACGTCACTGGAGGCGGACCGCCGCGTCCGCCGGCCGGTGCGCCAGCGCCGCGAGCGGGAGCGCCTGGAGCGGGAGCGTCGGGAGACGCCGCCTTTATCTCGGCGACCGACTTGCCATCCTTCACCATCGCCGCAATTTTTGCCCGTCGAGCGGTGGTCGCAGTGAGCTTCCGCTGAAGGTCTGCTTTCGTCAGCAGCTCAGCCGCGTGTCCGGGAACATACGTTTCGGCGTTGAGTCCAATCATCCCCTTTACATTCGCGAGCCAACCAGCCGTGGAGCCGTTTTTCTCTTGATGGATGTTGGGATTATCGTCGGCGCGGTTGGTCACGATGATGTCGCCTGTCGCCACAACTTTTTGAGCCGGCAGATACACGATCAAATCGCCGCTCGTATGCGCGGGTGCCCAGTGGTACAACTCCAGCTTCACGCCATCGATCGTCAGTTTTTCCTTGTTCTTCGTTACCACCTGCGATGGAAGACGATCGGGCGGCGGGGCACCGCGTCCTCCTGCGGCCAGCGCGGCTTGGAGTTCCTTCTTGTTGTTTTCGTGCGCGATCACCTTCACGCCGGGAGGATACGCCACGAGCCCGTTTACATGGTCGCCATCGCTGTGCGTCAGGATGACCGTCGTCACCGGCTTGGGCGTGATTTTTCCTATCTCAGCGAGGAGATCTTTCGCGCCAGCTTCTGTCTGCTTCGCATCGACGACAATGACGCCTGTCTTGCCGACGATGATGGTGCTGTTGCCGCCCGCGCCGCCGAGACCCACCCATACATCGGGTTTCAGTTGTTTCATGGTGATCGGCGGTGGCGCTGCCGGTTGCTGCGCGGCGACCGACGCGACAAGTGCGCCGAGGCACGCAGCCACGAGCGCTAGAGAATGAACACGCTTGAGACCTGACATAAATGACTCCTTCCGCCTATTCAGGCAGTCCGAACACGACGATGGCCGATCCTGCGGCGACTGCAACGTACTGCTTGTTGTCGAACTCGTAGGTCATCGGCGACGCTTTCCAGTTCTGATTGAGCTGAAAGTTCCACAGCGCTTTTCCGTTTGCCGCATCCGCGGCCATGAGCGCTCCGTCGTCTGCACCAAAGATGACGATCCCGCCCGCCGTGCTCAGTGTGCCCCCCCACGACGTGACGGGGCCGACCTGCGGTAACTCCCACGCGATCTTGCCGGTCTGAATGTCGATGGCGCGCAGAACTCTTTGCGCCGGCTCGCCTGGCGCTTGAACGAATGAGCCGCCCATGAAACCTTTGCCCGCCGCCCACTCCATCGCGGTCTTCGTGAAGACGCCGCACTTGTCGTTGGTCTGCACGTAATAGAGCCCGGTGGTTGGATTAAAAGAGGTGGAGTACCAGTTCGACGATCCTTCGAGCGACGGACACACGCGTTTGCCGTCGAGCGACGGCTCCATGTCAGGAACCACGATCGGCCGACCTTCTGGCGTGAGGCCGGTTGCCCACGTGACGTTCTTGACGTACTTCGTGCCAAAGAGAAACTTGCCGTCGGTGCGATCGAGCACGTAAAAGAATCCGTTCCGGTTGGCCTGCAACAGAAGTTTTCGCGGCCGCCCTTGCCATGTCGCGTCCACCAGCGCCGGTGTTTCCTGTGCGTCGTAGTCCCAGACGTCGTGGGGCGTGAACTGGAAATGCCACTTCAGTTTTCCAGTCTTCGGATCGAGGGCGACCACTGAGTTCGCATACAAGTTGTCGCCGAGCCGATCGCTCCCGTCGAGATCCGGACTCGGATTGCCGGTCGGCCAGTACAGCGTGTCGAGTTCCGGATCGTAGGTTCCAGTGAGCCAGGTTGTGGCTCCCGGATGGTTGATCCCTTTGCCCTGCCACGTGTCGGAGCCCGGCTCGCCAGGCGCCGGAACCGTCCAGAACCGCCACACTTCTTTGCCGGTGGTCTGATCGAACCCTGCGAGGAACCCGCGCACGCCCTCGTCGCCACCTGAAGTCCCGACGATCACGAGATTTCCGACAGGCAGCGGCGCTCCCGTGGCGTTGTAATTCTGGTGCCAGTCCGCCATTTCGGTTTCCCACACGAGCGCGCCGGTGAAGCGATTGAGCGCGATCACATGCGCATGATCGGTCACCATGAACACGCGATCGCCCGCCACGCCAACGCCGCGATTGACACCGCCTGCAGCGTTACCGACGAGCTCTCTCGTTCGCGGACGCTGGTAGTGCCAAATCTGGCGCCCCGATCCTGCGTCGAGCGCGTAGCACTGGTTGGCGCTCGTCACGTACATCACACCCTCGACGACGACGGGCGTCACCTGCAGCGGAGGCGTGTTGGGAAATCCGAAGAGCCACTTCGGCGTCATGCGCGCGACGTTAGACTTTGTGATCTGTGCGAGCGGACTGTAACGGCTTCCATTCGTCTGGCCGTTGTAGCTAGGCCAGTCGGCCTGCGACGTGACCGGGCGATATCGTTCCCCGCTTTTTCTCAGCAGGTGAATTTTCCGATCGTCGCCCAACAGTTGGAGGTCGGCGGCGCCTTGATTCAGCGCCAGGCCTTCGAGTGAAGCCCCGGTGGTGAGCGCGATTTTCGTGCGGGCCGGTCCGGAGCCGTCGCGCGGCCGAAGTGTGCGCAAAAACCGGATCACGTCGCGAGTGTTCGCGTCGGTGAGGTTGGCAAACGCCGGCATGCCCGCGGTGGGCAGTCCCAGGTGCAACACAGTCGTCAGTTCCTCGTCTGTTCGTGCCGGCACGCGCGTCGTGATATCTGGACCGAGTTCGCCGCCGTTGCCATTGCTGCCATGACATCCGGCACATCGGCTGACATAAATTTGCTGTCCAGGGTCGGTGGTTTGCGCGCTCGCAACAGAGCTCGCAAATAGCGCACACAACACGGCTGTCGAAATTCGCATGCTTGAAACCTCCAACTATCGGGCTGGTGTTATTTCGAAGGCAAACCGGAGCGCCGGTATTTTGTTTCCAGGGTGATCGTCCGCGTACGTGAGTTGCGGCAAGCGATACAGTTGCTGACCGTCCGCAGGTCCTTGATAAATTCCAGGGTAGAAATCGATGAGATGCATACCGGGCGTGCCAGCCGCCGTGAAGTTTACGACGACATCACCCTGACTGTTGAACCCGCACGCGTAACCCATGTAGGCGTTGTCATACGTCAACACATAGATGTTGTCGACGTCGGTCCAGCCGACGCCTTTCAAATGGATCGACACCGGAGTTCCGGCTGGGCCCGATGTGGGCGAGATGCCGAGAATGCTCGTTTCCACCACGAAGATGGTCTCGGCGAGTGTTTTGTCGCCCGATGTGATCGACAGCGTGTGCCGTCCGCCAAGATCGTCGGGGATCGTCACAGGAATATTCAATTGCCCGTCTGCGCCAACGGTGAGCGCGGCCAGCTCTTTTTCTTTCGCCGCAAACCCCGCGTCGGTCACGCGGCTTCCGGCCTGTGTGCTCCACGTGAGCGATACCGGCAGATTGGCTGGCAGATGCGTTCCGGTCAGCGTTGCGCGAGTGAGCACAGGGCCCTGAAGCGGACTGATCGCAATCGCCGGCGCTCCAGCTTTCTGTACTGACGCCGAGACGCGCTGATACGGCTCCACATACGCTTCTGCTCGAACGCCTGAGCCGGGAGTGACGTGAAAAGTAAATGCAGGTCGCGGCAGGTACGCGTTCGGTGCCTGCTCGTGATTCAAGTAGCCCTGACCCATGTAGCCTGTATAGACCTTGATCGGATGATCTCCGACAGGACCAGTGGCGCGGAACCGCGCGACCGCCGTGCCGCGCGTATCGACCGCCGACACCCAGCCGACTTCGCGGTTATCCCAGTTCACCACCCACGTGCTCTCCAGCGTCCGCCATCCGAGTCCCTTCACGCGAATTTCAATGGGCGTGCCGACCGGACCTTCAAGGGGATGCATCTCGAACGTCTGGCTCACTTCGATGCCGCTCTGCGCAAGCGGCGCACCGGCGTCAGACACGATCACTTCATGGACGCCGCCGTAGTCTTCTGGAATGGTGAAGCGCACCGACACGCGGCCATCAGAGCCCACCTCTGCATGAGCCAACATCTTGGTCGTGTTGGTGAATCGTTTTCCGCGAAAGCGGAAATAGTCTTCAACCACCCAGCCGCCATTCACTGTTCCCCAGACGAGATCGATTTTTCGATGCGGCGGCAACCCTTCGGCGGTGGCTTCGACCTCTGTGCCAGCGACAGGCTTCGTATTCTGAGAGTAAGAGAGGGTGAGCTTTTTCGGGGGGCTGACGGTTTTCGCGTCGACAGGCGGCGAGCCCGCGCGCGTGCACGCGGACCCGCTCATCACGGTCAACACGACGATTGCGAGGAGCTCGAGAGCGAGGTGATGACGTGACGTGGGACTACTCCACGATCGTCACTTGAGAATCCTCGACGGCAAACGGTTTCCATTCGCCCGTGCGGCCATTCTTGTCTTTGGCGCTCACGCTATAACGAACGATGCCCGTTGGTGCCGTGGCAGGCACGATCCACTTGGCGATCCAGAACTGACGTTCGGGTTGTGCGGCTGTCGCGCGGTAGCGCATCGGCAGCTCGAGCGTCTGGCCGCCGTAGCTGAGATGCACCACGAACTGCGCCGTTGGCTCTCGCTCGCCTGTGACAGGATCCATCGCAATGGCCCGAAATCCGATGGGCTCGCCTCGCTTGAAACGACTCTGCAACGCGCAGTTGCCTGGCGTACCTGGCTTGCCCAGGAACAACGTGACGTCGCCAAAAACAATCAGCTTGCCGTCGCTGGCAGTTGCGGTTGGGGATGCGGCTTGGAACGCCGCCACCGAACCAGTGTCAGCGGCGATAAGCGCGATGGCGAGAAGCGCGAAAATAGTTGTGGTTGCTCGGCGCACGGGCTGACCTCCACGGAGATTCTAGTGGATCTTGGCGATAGACTCTAGCCATGCAGCCCCTTCTTTTTGCGCTGTTTCTCCATGCCGCTGCGCAGAGCCAGGGGCAAACCGTTCCAAATATTGCTGGCACCGTCCTGGATTCGTCAGGCGCACCGGTTCCCAACGCCACCGTCCGCCTCGACACCTCCGGCGCGACGATTGACGAGTTCCGCACTTCAGAAGACGGGCACTTTCAATTCGCGATTGGCGGCAAGGGCGATTGGGCGATCGTTGTCATCGCAGCCGGTTTCAAACAGGCGGTCGCACCAGTGTCGGGCGACAGCCGTCACATGCAGGTTGTCCTGCAACCGGCGCCGTTCTTTGAAGCGGTGAACGTGACGTCCTCGCGCGGCGATGTGCCGCGTGCCGATCCCACAGCCACGATGGTCGTCTTTTCATCATCGGACTTGTCGACGAGTGCGGCCGTGACGCTTGATGACGCGTTGAAGGTGGTGCCCGGGTTCACCCTCTTTCGTCGCACGTCGTCGCGCGTGTCGAATCCGACGGCGCAAGGCATCACGTTGCGCGGGCTTGGCGGAACCGGATCGAGCCGATCGCTCGTGCTTGCCGACGGCATCCCGCTGAACGACGCGTTTGGTGGCTGGGTGTACTGGGACAAAGTGCCGCAGGTCGCGATCGACCAGGTCGAGGTCGAGCGTGGTAGCGCAAGCGATTTATATGGCGCGGACGCCATCGGGGGGGTTGTGCAGATTGTGACGCTGCATCCAAACCGAACGACGGCGCGGGCGCTCGTCGATGGCGGTGGTCTCGGCACCGGTCGCGTGTCGCTCTTCGGGGCGGGCCGGACTCGAGGCTGGAGTTACAGTTCGGCGGGCCAGTGGTTCACGACGGACGGCTACGTGACGGTGGCCGACGACGAACGTCAGGCCGCCGGGATTAAGGGCTCGGGTCCCATCGACACCAGAGCCGGCTCAGCGCATCGATCGGGCTTGGCGTCCATCGGATATCAGTCCACCAATGGCTGGCATGTTGACGTGCGCGGCAATGCGTTTACCGAACGTCGCAAGAATGGGACGCCTGCGGTGATCAATCGAACAGCGGCCCGACAGGGATCGAGTGAAATCGCCGGCCCGCTCGGCAGGGGACTTTTGTCCGCGCGCGTGTTTGGCGGCACACAGGGCTACGATCAAACGTTTTCGGCGGTCGCGCCCGATCGGACGTCCGAGGATCTGAATCGCCGCCAACACATCCCCACACGGTTCGTGGGAACAGGCGCCCAGTGGGTCCGTCCCATTTCGCGGCACGCCGTGCTGCTCGGCGCCGAAGGGAAATTCATCAAGGGCAACACGCAGGAAAGCCGATTTACGCTGGGTCGTCTGCTGGGCACATCGGACGATGGTGGCACGCAGCATGTCGCATCCGTGTTCGTGCAGGACACGATGGCCGTGAACGGTCGACTGACAATCGTCGCGGGCGCACACGTCGATGGTTGGCATACCGAATCGCAGAACACGGGCTACCACAAGACACTCGGATCGGTGAATCCACGCGCGTCGTTTTCATATCGCGCGGCCGGAGGGCTGTCGGTGCGCGCTTCCGCCTACGGCGGCTTCCGCGCGCCAACGCTCAACGAGTTATATCGCGACTTCCGTGCCGGCAACACTCAAACGAATCACAACGAGGCACTGAAGCCGGAGCGGCTGAAGGGCGGCGACGCAGGACTGTTGATGACGCGCGGGCATGTCTCGGCCCGCGTGACAGGGTTCTGGAACACGCTCGAAGACGTGATCACGAACGTCACACTGTCGACGACGCCAACGCTGATTACCAAGCAGCGGCAGAACGCCGACAAGCTGCGCTCGGCCGGCGTCGAGTTGGAAGGCGATGTGCGGCTGCCTGCGTCGTTGTCCGTGGGTTTCGCAAGCGCGGTCGTCAACGCCCGATTTAAGGGAGAGACGAGTCTGCGCGACAACCGCGTGCCGCAGGTCCCCAGGTACAACGTTGGCGTCAATATTAGGTACAGCCGCAAACCGTGGACGGCCTCAGGCCAGCTTCGGATCACCGGACCACAATTCGAAGATGATCTGAACCTGTTCACGTTGCGCCGGGCGACTTCGGTGGATGTCTTCGGCGGCCGTGCGCTTTCCGCCAAGGCGAGCGCGTTCGTCGCCATCGAAAATGTGTTCAACGATCAGTATGACGTTGGCCGCACGCCGATTCTTACGGTTGGCCTGCCTCGCGCCGTGCGTGCCGGCGTGCAGTTCTGGCTTCCGTAAGAGACCACAGGCGATATACGGGAAATCCTGCCGCTGCGATCGCTAAGCCGTACACGGGGGAATAATTGCCGACCGAAATCTCTCCCCAGACGATGGCCGATAGTCCGAGGGCTGTCCCCACCAAAAAGAAGAGCGGCACCCACGGATACCAGGGTGTCATGAACGGCCGCGGCGCATGCGGCATCTTCCGGCGCAGCACGAACACTGCTGCGACGGCGGCGATGAGCGCGGTCCATTCGACCACCACGAAGTAGGTCGTGAGCGTGTCGAAGTCTCTCAACACGAACACCATCGCAATTGCCGCTGCGCCCTGGACCAGGAGCGCGGTCCACGGCGTCGCCCACCGAGCATGGGCCTTGCCCAGAAACGAGAAAATGAGGCCGTCGCGTGCCATGGCGTAGGCGACACGCGGCTTCGCGAGGAAGCCACCGTTCAACGCACCGAAGACGCTCGTCATGATCGCAAGAAGGATCAGGGTTCCACCCACCGGGCCCGCGATCGATGTCATCACTGTTCGCGCGATCGCCTCCTTCTGCTGTGCCATCACGTCAACGGGCATGATGTAGAAATACGCGAGGTTCGCGCCGATGTAGAGGGTGACGATGGTGAGCATGCCGGCGATGATGATCCGCTTCATCAACCGCTCCGGTGCGATCACCTCGCCCGCGATCATGCTGACTGCGATCCATCCGTCGTATGTGAAGATCACCGACGCCATCGCGCGGCCGAGACCTTCGCCGCGCACGTGGCCGCCCGTTGTGAAATGCGAGACGCTGCCGTGGCCCAGCAGAAACGCCCCCCCGATAATCGCCAGCAGCGCTGTGACCTTCACCGCCGTACACACGCCGCCGACCGCTGCGCCAACTTGCGCGCCGAGCAGATTGACGACTGTCAGCGTCAGGATGGCGGCGATGGCGATGCCTTGGATAGTGAACGGCCCCGGCCCGACGCCGAGCAAATTCAGCAGAAATTCCGCGAACACGACCGAAAGCGCGGCCACGTTGGCCGGCGTCGTCACGAGTACATAGAGCCAGCCGAACACGAACGCGGCGGCATCTCCAAACGCCTCGCGCAGAAACACGTAGACGCCACCGGGCCGCGGCAACATCGAGCTCAACTCCGCGAGCGTGAGTGCGCCGCAGAGGCTCACGAGACCGAACGCGATCCACAGCGCCATGACGACGAGCGGATTCGGAACGAGGCCTGCGATGGTCGGCGGTTTTCGGAAGATGCCGCTGCCGATCGTGATACCGACGATCAGGGCCGTTCCGCCCCAGAAACCGATGACGCGCCGGAGAGATGAGTCGTGCATGAAATTGGAGTATATTCGCGGCGCAAACCGAAAGGACGTTTTCTGGAGGGCACCGTGAGCAATCGTTCACTGAGCCGTCGTGATCTGCTTCGCGGGGGACGAGATGTCGGCGGGCTGCTGGCCCTCTCGACGCTGCACCTCGACGCCGCGCAGACGGCGCTTCGCGCGGCACCGGATGTCTACCAGTCCATCGGCGTTCGGCCGCTCGTCAATGGTCGCGGAACTTTCACGATCATCAGCGGCTCGCTCATGCTTCCTGAAGTACGCGCTGCGATGGACGCCGCGGCGAAACACTACGTGCACCTCGACGAACTGGCCGAGGCCGTCGGCGCGCGACTTGCGACGTTGACCGGCGCTGAATGGGGCCTCGTCACGGCGGGCTGCAGCGCTGGACTCACGCACGCGACAGCGGCGTGCGTTGCCGGCGGCAATCCCGATCTGCACGTGCGGATTCCGAATCTCGCCGGCTTTCCTAAAGATGAAGTGATTATCCCGAAGCATTCGCGCAACGTCTACGACGCCGCGGTTCGGACGGTCGGCGTGCGCGTGATCGAAGTCGATACCGTTGCAGAGCTCGAGTCGGCGCTTGGCCCCCGCACGGCGATGATTTACATCATGGCGAGCCCTCGCGTCGACGAAAGCGCGCTCAGCCTGAAGGCGATGGCGCCCATCGCGCAATCGAGAGGCGTCCCGATTCTCGTAGACGCGGCGGCCGAGATCCTGACGATTCCCAACGTCCATCTGCAGAATGGCGCGTCGCTCGTCGGCTACAGCGGAGGCAAGTGCCTTCGCGGCCCGCAGACCGCCGGCCTCCTGCTCGGCCGGAAAGATTTGGTGAAAGCCGCCTGGGTCCACAGCGCGCCGCATCACGGTCCCGGGCGCGCGTTGAAGGTGGGAAAGGAAGAAGCGATCGGCATGCTGATGGCGGTCGAGATGTGGGTGAAGCGCGATCATGCCGGCGAGTGGCAGCAATGGACGGCGATGCTCCAGCACATCGATTCGCGCATGCGTTCGCTCGCGGGCGTCACGACGTCGATCAGCCAGCCGAACGGTCTCTCCAACCGCACGCCCGCGCTGCGCGTCTTGTGGGATCCGATCGCCCGCGGGCTCACAAATGACGCCGTCGTGCGCACGCTGTTCGAGAGCGAGCCGCGAATCGCGCTGGCCCCAACGCGGCAGGGCGCGTTGAGCGGCGTCTCTGTGACGCCGTACATGATGTCGCCAGGCGACGAGAAGATCATCGCCGATCGGCTGTACGCCGTCCTCTCGAGTGGAAGGCCGGCGCCGTCGGGCGCAGGGCCGTCGGCACCTGCGGCTGATCTGACGGGCCGATGGGACGTGCGGATCGACTACGCGGCCGGTCGTTCAACGCACACGCTGCACCTCCGCCAACGCGGCAACGACGTCGATGGCTCCCATCAAGGAGAATTCATCACGCGTGATGTCGCCGGCACCATCGACGGCGATGCGGTACGGATGCGCAGCGCCTTCGGCGAAGAGCACGGCGATTCGATCACCTTTGTGTTCACCGGCAAGGTTGCAGGTAACGAGATGTCGGGCGCGCTCGACATGGGCGAGTATCTCGGCGCAACGTGGAGAGCGACGCGGCGGGGATGATCGTCGATCGTCCAGCGTCGATCGTCCAGCGTCGAGCGTCAGGTATCGCGCTGATCCTGGCGCTTGCGTTCGTGGCCAGGCTACCGGCGGCGCCGAGCTACGATCTGCTGCTGCGCGGCGGTCATGTGATTGACCCGCGCAACGGGATCAGTGCCGTCCGCGACGTCGCGGTCGCGGGCGGGAAGATTGCTTCCGTCGCGCCGAAAATCGATTCTGCCGACGCCACGCAGGTCATCGATGCGTCGGGTCTGTTCGTCGTTCCCGGCCTGGTCGACATCCATACGCATGTCTATGCCGGCACCGGAGAGAAAAATTCCTACGCCGGCGACCTCAGCGTCTATCCCGACACATTCGCGCTGCGGTCTGGCGTGACGACGATCGCCGACGCAGGCAGCTCCGGGTGGCGCAATTTCGAAGACTTCAAGCAGCGCATCATCGATCGATCGACCACGCGCGTCCTGGCGTTCCTGAACATCGTCGGCCACGGCATGCGCGGCGGCAAATTCGAGCAGGATCTGGCCGACATGGCGGCGCAGCCGGCGGCCGATATGGCGCGCCGGCATAGAGGGGTAATCGTCGGCATCAAAACCGCGCACTATTCAGGTCCGGAGTGGATGCCGGTCGACCAGGCGGTCGCAGCCGGCACGATCGCCGACATTCCCGTCATGGTGGATTTCGGATCGAACAAGCCGGAGCGTCCTCTTGCCGATCTGTTGACCAAAAAATTACGGTCGGGAGACATATACACACACGTTTTTTCCGGCCTGCGGGGCGAGCTCGACGCGTCCGGACGTCTCAACCCGGGGATTGCTGCGGGACGAACACGCGGCGTCCTCTTCGACCTCGGGCATGGGGCGCGCAGCTTCCGATGGGACGTCGCGCAGGCGGCGAGCAAAGAAGCGTTTCTGCCCGACACCATCTCGACCGACATGCATCTGGAAAGCCTGAACGGCGCGATGAAGGATTTGCTGAACGTGATGAGCAAGTGCCTCGCGCTCGGCATGACGCTCGACCAGGTTGTGCAGCGCGCGACATGGAATGCGGCGCGCGCGATCAGGCAGGACCAGCTCGGGCATCTGTCAGTCGGTGCCGGCGCCGACATCGCGGTGCTCCGGCTCGAGAGCGGGCGTTTCGGGCTGCCCGATGCGTACGGTACCAGATTGGAAACCAACGAACGGCTCGTGAATGAGCTGACGGTGCGGGACGGGAAAATTGTTTACGATCTCAACGGCATCGGCATCAACGCCAGGAGGTGACATGAAGAAATCGAATCGCCGAAAGTTCCTTGCACAAACGACGGCCGTGGCAGCAGCCGTGGCGCTGCCCTCGGCGGCACAGGCGCAAACACGCACGACGGGCACGAACGCTCCAACGAAGAAAGTCCATTGGAGCGGCGGGAAGCCGCCGGCCAAAACACCGCTGTTCAGCGGCGTCGTGTCGTACGGCAACCTCGTCTTCGTGTCCGGCATCGGCGCCCACTTCGAAGGCGACATCAAGGCGCACACGAAGCACGTGCTCGACGAGATACAGAAGGCGCTCGAGTCGGCGGGCTCGTCGATGGAAAAAGTACTGAAGGTGAACGTGTACTTGAACGATCTGAAGGACTACGCGGGCATGAACGAAGTGTTTCTCGGCCGCTTCGGTCCGGAGCCTGGCGTGCGCACGACCATCGCGGCGGCCGGCGGGATTCCTGGAAACTCGCTCGTCGAGATCGACTGCATCGCATGTCTCTGATCGAGCCCGGGAAGAAAGCGCCGGCCTTCACCTTGAAGGACCAGCACGGTGTGACGCATCGCCTTGCCGACTATGCGGGCCGGCCCGTGATTCTGTACTTTTATCCGAAAGATGACACGCCGGGCTGCACCAAAGAAGCCTGTGCGTTTCAGGACAATCTGCCGCGCTTCAAGACCAGCAAGGCCGCGGTGTTCGGTGTCAGCATTCTCGACGAAGCGAGCAAGGCGCGCTTCGCCGAGAAGTACAAGCTGTCGTTTCCGCTGCTCGCCGATGAGGATCACGCGGTCGCGGAAAAATATGGCGTCTGGCAGAAGAAATCACTGTACGGGCGATCGTTCATGGGCAACGTTCGAACGACGTACTTGATTGATAAAGAAGGGAAAGTGCAGCAGCGGTGGGACAACGTAAAAGTTGACGGCCACGCGGAGAAGGTCCTCGAGGCCGTCAACAGCAAATAGACCTAGTCGGCGACGACGTATTCCAGCGCGGGTACGGGTTCTGTCTGCACGACCTTCACGATGGCGGGCAGCCGTTCAACTTTTCCTGCCACAATTTCCATCTGCGCGAGGGTGGTCTTCTTGTGCTCACCGGCGCCGGGCACGCGCGGGACGCAGCCGCGCACGAGCTGCTGCGTTCTCAACACGGCAATAGAGACGAACTCGAACGCATTAGACGTCGCAGATCGATTAATCATTGATGGCTCCCTGTTAAGGCTTCAATGAGGGCTGGAGCCTGGGCCCGGGCGAAACCGGGGATTAAGGGCAGAGCTCAGGAAAGCAAGCGATACTGAAGTATAGGGCCTAACCAGCGGTGAGCCTAATCAACCAGCGACTCGGATGGGACGAGTTCTTCGAGGCTCAGCTCGACGCCGAGCTCGCCTTGATGCGCGTCGGCCGCGTCGTGGAAGAACAGCGTGGGCGCTTTCGCATCGCGGGCGGCTTCCAGGGGTGGGCCGAAATCAGCGGCCGCCTTCGCCACGACGCGGTTTCGGCCTCCGATCTTCCGGCGGTTGGCGACTGGGTTGGCGTGAAGGCGGAGGCGGGCGCCGATGTGGGCGTCATTCAGCGCCGTCTCGATCGCCGCGGTGTGGTCTCGCGCAAAGCGGTCGGCCGTGCCAGCGAAGAGCAGGTCATCGCGGCCAATGTGGACACGATTTTCCTCGTCACTGCGCTCAGGGAGGATCTCAGTGCGCGCCGTCTCGAGCGCTACCTGATGCTCGTTCGAGAGGCCGGCGCCACGCCGGTCGTCGTGCTGAACAAAGCCGATTTATCCGAGAATGCGATCGCGGAGACAGCAAGCGTGCGCGCGCGATTGCCGCTTGTCGACCTCATCAGCATCAGCGCGCTGCGATCTGAGGGTCTCGATCAGCTCCACGCGAACCTGTATCCGGGGCGAACGATTGCCCTGCTCGGCTCGTCGGGCGTCGGCAAATCGACGCTCGTCAATCGTCTGCTTGGGCGCGACGCCTTCAAAGTTGCCGCTGTTCGCGAGCGCGACGAGAAAGGGCGCCACACCACAACGTCGCGTAATCTCGTCGAGCTGCCTGGCGGCGCATTGCTCATCGACACGCCCGGCATGCGCGAGTTGCAACCATGGGTCGACGACACACTCGTCTCGGAAACCTTCACGGACATTGCGGAGCTGGCCGCCGGATGCCGCTTCACCGATTGCGGCCACGTGAGCGAGCCAGGGTGCGCCGTTCTCCACGCCGCCGACACCGGAACGCTCGCCTCTGAGCGCCTCGAAAGCTATCGCCAACTCCTGCGCGAAGCGGCGTTCGAGGAACGAAAACGTGATAAGTCTGCCTCGGCAGCCGAAAAGGTACGGTGGAAGAAAGTTCACCGCGCGCAGAAAGCCCTCTACAAAGACAAGGATCGGAAGTCGTAGGCGTCGGGATCGCGTTTTGCACCGAGGATGGCGGTGCGTGCTGCCGTCTGTCTGATCATTCTCTTTTTTACCCTGCCGCTATCCGCTGCGGGTCCCGATCTGTCCGGCCTCGGGACCATATTCGATCGCATCATCCGTACGTCTGGTGGAGAAGTCGGCGTGGCACTTATCCACGTCGAATCCGGTGCGCGCATCTCCATCCGTGGCGACCAGCGGTTTCCCATGGCGAGCGTGTACAAGCTACCGATCGCTGTCGAGCTGTTGGCGCAAGTCGCGTTGGGGAAGCTGACGCTCGATCGTCCAGTGTCGATCGGTCCGAGCGATATCCGCGCGTGTTGCACACTGTCGCGGCGTCATCCGCTTGGCGGCGTCACGCTAACGGCCGGCGAGTTGCTCGAGCTGATGATGGTCCAAAGCGACAACACATCGGCCGACGCCGCACTCCGGCTGATCGGTGGCCCTCCGATGGTGCAACGTCGCCTGCGATCGCTTGGCTATGACGCCATCAGCGTCGATCGGTATGAGGGTGACATCAATTTCGAGATGACCGGCGTGCAGAATCCGCCGCCACAAGATCAATGGACGCTCGAGCTGCAGTTCCGTCTGATCTCGGAAGTGACTCCGCAGGCGTTGCGCGACGCGCGCGCCCGCTACGTGAAAGATCCGCGCGATTCGGCGACGCCCGACGAGATGGCGCGATTTCTCGCCGAGCTCCAGGCCGGCGCACTACTGCCGCGCACGGCGACAGCGCAGCTTCTGGATTTGATGTCGCGGGCGAAGACCGGTCCCGCACGCCTGAAGGGATTGCTTCCGCCAGACACGGTCGTGGCACACAAGACCGGTACGACTGACGTCGTCATTAATGACGTGGGTATCATCACGCTGCCCGACGACAGCGCTATTCCCGGACATATCGCGCTGGCCGTGTTCGCGACCAACGGTCGCGTCAGTGCCATGCAGCAAACGATCGCGAAGTTGTCTGGCGCTGCTTTCGAATTTTTTACCGGTAAGCCCCTGCCGACGCCGGTGAGGCCGGTCAAACGGAAGGCGCCAGCGCGAAGACATCGTCCCTTGACTGCTGGCGTATAACGGAGGAATGAAACGACTACTCGCGTGCGCGAGCGCCATCATTGTGGGCGGAACGTTGACGAGTGTCTTCACGCAGGCGCCGGATCCGCAGGCGCCAAATCCCGACGTCCTGTATCACATCGGGCCAGATTCACTTGCGCAGGATGGCGTCCCGAAAGGCGACGTCCGGGGCCCGTTTACGCTACCGAGCGAGGCGTATCCCGGCACGCAGCATACCTACTGGGTTTACGTGCCGGCGCAATACAAGCCTGCCATGCCGGCCAGCCTGATGATTTTCCAGGACGGCCAGGCGTTCAAGAATCTCGACGGAAATCTCCGCGCGCAGAACGTCATAGACAATCTGATTTACCGGCGCGAGCTCCCCGTGATGATCGGCGTGTTCATCAATCCGGGCCGGCGGTCCGATCAGCCAGAGCCGACACCGCAGAACTGGGGCGACCGCGATACGAACCGTCCCGCCGAATACAACTCTCTCGACGATAAATATGCGCGCGTCGTCGTCGATGAGCTGATGCCTGTTCTCTACAAGGAGTACAACATCTCGAAGGATCCGGAACGTCACGGTATTGGCGGCGCAAGCTCCGGCGCCATTGCGGCGTTCACCGTCGCGTGGCAGCGTCCGAATGAGTTCCGAAAAGTGTTGAGCATCGTCGGCAGTTTCGTGAATTTACGCGGCGGACATGCGTATGCCGACATCGTCCAGCAGAGCGAGAAGAAACCGATCCGCATTTTTCTTCAGGATGGACGCAACGACAATCGCGGCGTGGGTCGTGGTGGGAATTACGACGAGACTCGGGACTGGTTCCTGCAGAACGTGCGATTAATGAAGGCGCTGACCGACAAGGGCTACGAAGTGAACTACGCCTGGGGGATGAACCGCCACGGGCAGGCCATGGGCGGTGCGATTCTGCCGGAGATGATGCGCTGGCTCTGGCGCGACCATCCAGTGTCGGTCAACGCGAACGACGCGGTCGAGCGCTCGTTCAACAGTCCTTAACGAAACTTACTGCAGCTTGGCGTATTCTGCTTTCGCTTGCCTGAGAATCAGGATGTCGGGATCGGCGTCTTTCCAGAGCGTGAGGAAATCCTGGTAGGCAGCCTTCGCCTTGTTCTGATCTCCAGACAAAGCGAACGCTCTGCCCAGTTGCAAGTGGGCCAGTGCACCTATGGGATCGGCGCCCACGATTCCACGATGATGAAGAATCTTCTGAAACTCGGCAGCGGCTTCCGCATACTGGTGCGCGGCCAGCAACGCCTCGCCGCGCACATAGGCCGAGTGCAGACCGCCAAGATAAAAATGATTGAAGTTGAGGCCGTTCACCGCCAACTCATAGGGCAGAGCGATTTGCAGCCGCTCGACGCTGTCTATGGGCTTCCCGCGCTCCAGTGCCGATAACGCGCGAAGAACCGGTACGTAAGTAAATTTGGCGAACGTATCTTCCGGGAAGCGCTTCTCCAGATCATCGGCAAGCGGTTGCGATCGAGAGGAGTCTCCCGAAAGAGCCATGGCAAGGCCGGCGGCGTATTCGACATCCCGGCCGTTCGAAAGCGCCAACGCCGCCGTGGCGTTCGATCTCGCTTCGGCAGCATTCCCGCACACGGCTTCCCACACCGCTCGTGCGGCCTGGTAACTGGCTGCCGCCTCGCGTCCCCCCTCTTGCCGGGCGAGCTCTATGGAGCGGCTGGATGACTGCCGGGCCAGTTTCAGCCGGCCGGAACGAGCCAGAGCGAGAGCCTGCGTGTTCGCGACCGAATGTTCCGCTCCATGCTTGCCCTTGGCCAGAGCCACTATTCGATCCATCTCGTCCTTGTCACCCTTTAAGACCGCGATGTTGTATCGGACGACTAGATAATTGGGCGTTTCCAGCTTGCGCTCGGAGGCGCGTTGAAGTGTGCTCTCGGCTTCGGGGAAGCGGTCGCTGAGAAAATAGCTCTGCGCAAGACTGTCATACGCAAGCGCCCTGTCGGGATCCGCCGCGATTACTTTTTGGGATGCGTCAATCGCTCGTTCAAATCGGCCCGTCCCGTGAGTGGAAAGGCCCCCTAGCAAACCCTGGGGTGCTGGCTCATCGTCGCGTGGATAGGTCTGAAGCCAGGACTCGAGGGTTTGGTACGCCTTTTCCAGATTTCCCGTCACCTGCCGGTCGTAGGTAAAGTCGATGAAAAATCTCTCGTGATCACTGACACGATCACGCAGTTGCCACGCTTTGGTCGTGCTTTCGCCCGACAAGACCGACTCTCCAACAGAACTGTACGAGAGCCCCAACACGGCGTACGCCATCGCGAATTTGGGATCGATTTCGACGGCGCGTCGGAAAAAAGGTATGTCCGCGCCGTGCCCGGATAAAGCCATCTTCATTCCCGTGCTGTAGGCCTTGAGGGCTTCGAGTGAAGGTGTTGTCGCATCCGCAAGCGGCGTCGAATGTTGTTCCACTGTCGCTCGTGATTCGCCCAGCCGCGTTCTGAGTTTACGAACGATCTCACTCAGCGAGTTGAGGACGTCTTCTCTCCTCGCCGCCTGGATCTGCTCCTCATCTAGAATGTTTCCGGTGTTGCAGTTCCTGGCGCGCAGGCCCAACACATATTGGGTCCCAAGGCTTCTGATCGAGCCTTCCAGCACTGCGGCGCTGGCGGTCCGTTCGCAGACTTGCTGCGCGATCTCAGCGGTCAGCCGCGCATCTTTCGCTTGTCCCATCAGCGCCAGCGTTTGCTGTACTTGCCGGTCCGAAATCAAACTGACGAACGGAGATTGTTGTAGCTCCACGGACAGTCCCTGCCGCAGCGTGTCGTCGAACACAGGGTCGCCTGTCTTGTTATCGAAATCCGTGAGGACAATCGTGTCCTTGTCGGTGAGTGTTGGCGTGCGGTGAACATAGAAGTACCCGGCGACGGAGAGCGCCAGCAAAGCCGCGGCGGCGGGCACGATCATCTTCCAACGTGTGGACGTGGTGACGGCGGGCCCCGCACTGCCGGTCACCCGGCCCGAATCCGTATCCCGCTTCAAGCGCTGGAGGTCGGTGCGAATGTCAGACGCGTGCTGGTAGCGTAGATTCCTATCTTTTTCGAGGCACTTGTCGATCACCCGTTCCAATGCCGCCGGCACATCGGGATTCAGGCGCACTGGAGGTACAGGAGCGCGGTTGAGAATCGAATCGAAAATGCTCCCCGTGCTGTCCCCTCGAAATGGCCGCGTGCCCGTCGCCATTTCATAGAGCACCACGCCGAACGAGAATACGTCGGTGCGTGCGTCCAACGGCGTCGCCCGGACTTGCTCGGGCGACATGTACGACACCGTCCCGAGCGTGTTGCCTGGATCCGTTAACAACGCCTCAGCCGAACGAGTGGCCTCGTTGGAGACGCCGACGGCCGGTGGTTCGGACGTTGCCTTTGCGAGCCCGAAATCGAGCATCTTCGGGCCACGCGGAGTAAGGAAGATGTTCGCCGGCTTGATGTCGCGATGCACGATGCCCTTGCTGTGCGCGGCATCCAGAGCATCGGCAACGGCGAATGCGATGTCAACGAGGACCGGGAACTCCATCGGGCCTCGTTGGAGCCGCTGCTGAAGCGTTTCGCCTTCGAGCAACTCCATCGCGATGAACGGAGGATCGGTGCCGACATCATAAATGGTGCAGATATTGGGGTGGTTGAGCGCTGAGGCCGCACGCGCTTCCCGCTGGAAACGTTCCAGCGTTTGCGGAGACGCGGTGACCCCGTCCGGCAGAACTTTGAGGGCCACCACCCGGTCGAGACGTGTGTCCTTTGCCCGATACACTT
The DNA here is from genome assembly GCA_031371345.1 of Vicinamibacteria bacterium. Lineage (GTDB taxonomy): Bacteria > Acidobacteriota > Vicinamibacteria > Vicinamibacterales > JAMQPK01 > JAMQPK01. The sequence goes on along the minus strand of JANMJM010000009.1, from coordinate 3,886 downwards.
CGCCCATTCCGCCGGCCGCGAGCGGGCTGACGATTTCGTAAGGGCCGAGGCGAGCGCCGGAAGTGAGCAAAAGTTTCAGCCTCTCCGCGTCTCTGCATCAGACTTGAGGAGCTCGCGATTCAGTAGATCCATCCGCGCAAATTCGCGCGCTTCGGCAAACGAGATGTTCTGCAGCGCACGCTCGGCCATGCGGCGGTTCGACTCGCCCGTGTTGCTGCCGACGTGCGGCGTCAGGACGACGTTCGGCAGCGAGCGCAGGTCACCACTGCCTTCGGCTGGGACATATGGCTCGCGGACGAAGACGTCGAGCGCGGCTCCCGCAATCCTGCCGCTGGCAAGCGCGTCAAACAGCGCCGCTTCCTCAACGACGGCTCCGCGCGCCGTATTGATCAGCCACGTTCGAGTGTTCAGAGACGCCAGCCGCTCGCGATTGAGAAAACCGATGTTCTCGCGACTGGCGGGCATATGAAGGCTGACGAAATCCGCATCGCGCACGGCTGCCGAAAAGTCGTTCGTCACAAATTGAAAGTGCTCGATCGCCGCCGGCGCCGGGGCGGCAGCTCTGGTGCAGCCGACAACGCGCATACCGTAGCCAAGAAAAGCGATGCGCGCGACGGCGCGCCCGATTCCGCCGCAACCGACGACCGCGAGCGTCTTGCCATACAGGTCAACGCCGGGCGGGGCGTTCCAGGCTCCGCTTGACATGCTCGCCAGCGCCGGAATGAATCGTCTTGCCGCGGCGGCAATCAGCAGCATCGTGTGTTCAGCCACCGACTGGTCCAGCACACCAGGGGTGTTCGTGCACAAGAGGCCGGCCGCGGTCGCCCGCGCCTTGTCAATGCCGTCATGGCCGACACCCAAGCGCGCAATCACTCCGCCTTTGGGAAGCGCCTCGTAGAGCGGCCCGGAGTATTTTCGATTCCCCACGATTACGTACTGGCTGGATGAATCCCGGATGGCGGCTGCAAGCTCCTGCTCAATATCAGGAGCACGCACGCATTCCAGCCCGCGCGCGGCGATAAACGATTCTTCGGCCTTGCGATATTCGGGATCGGTGACAAGCACCTTCGGCTTCGCGTTAGACATGCTCACGAGAACTTATCATTGACAGCCATCTCTCGCGGTCCATATTCTCGCTGCACCCATGTCCACACCAATCGCGGTTCCTGGCGACACGCGCGTTCGCCGAAAAGTGCTCGCCATGACGATGGCGCTGGCGGCCATCACATATCTCGATCGCGTCGCCATCGGGGTGACCCGGCCGTACATCGCCCGCGACCTTCACCTGAATGCCACGCAGATGGGGTACGTGTTCAGCGCGTTTTATCTGGCGTACGCGCTGTTCGAGATTCCCACGGGCTTGTGGGGTGACAAGTTCGGGACGCGAAAAGTCCTGACGCGCATCGTCTGCTGGTGGTCCGCGTTCACCGTGCTGACCGGCTTCGCGTTCAATTATTCCTCGCTGCTCGCCATTCGATTTCTGTTCGGCGCCGGGGAGGCGGGCGCGTGGCCGAATGTGGCGCGCACGTTCTCGCGCTGGTTCCCGCGCCGCGACCGGGGAACCGTGCAAGGCACCTTCTTCATGGGCGCGCATCTCGCCGGCGGTTTGACGCCGCTGCTGGTGACGGCGCTGCTCGGCTACATGCAGTGGCGGACGTTGTTCGCGTTATTCGGCTCGCTGGGATTCATCTGGGCGGTGGCATGGTTTCGATGGTTTCGCGATTCGCCGGCCGAGCATCCCAGTGTAAGTGCGGCCGAGCGCGCCATCATTCAAGGTGAAGACGCCGCCGATCCCGGACCCGCACAGGGGCCCACGCCGTGGAAGACGCTGCTGGCGAATCGGACGGTTGTGTGTCTCTGCCTGATGTACTTCACGCAAACATTCGGCAACGCGTTTTACGCCACGTGGCTGCCGACCTACATCACATCTCGAGGCGTGACGGGCATGACCGCAGGCATTCTGTCTGGCTTGCCGCTGATGTTCAGCGTCGTGGCCGATTTGACAGGTGGCCTTACCACCGATTGGGCGGCGAGACGACTTGGTCTTCGACTCGGGCGGATCATCGTCGGCGCCGGTGCGCTGACCGCAGCCGGCCTGTTCACGATTGGCGCGACGTTCAGCGAATCGGCAGTCACAGCCGCTGTGTTGATTGGGCTCGGAGGCGCCTCGTCGAACTTTCTCCTGGGATCGGCCTGGGGTACGTGCCTCGATATCGGCGGCCGGCGAGCCGGCGCGGTAAGCGCGGCCATGAACACGTCCGGCCAGGTCGGAGCGATCTTCAGCCCGGTTCTCGTCGCCTTCGTCGTGCAGCGATTTTCGACCTGGAGCGCGCCACTGTATCTCACCGGCGCACTCTTCCTCTTCGGTGCGACGTGCTGGATGGGAGTCGATCCAACAAAACCGGTGTCGGACTGATGACATCTGGTGATTGGGCGATTGGTGATCTGGCGATCTGAAGGCGATAGGGCGATATGGCGATTTGGCGATCTAAGTTGCGATCGCCAAATCACCAATCCCGACAATCACCAGATTAAGGCAGCGCCAGCCCCACCACCTCGGCCGGCACGTTCGGTGCGCCGACCGCGACAGCGATGTACTGCTTTCCGTTCACCATGTAGGTCATCGGATTCCCGCACGTGTTGGCCGGCAGTTGCAGTTCGTGCACGACGGCGCCGGTCCTTTTGTCGTACGCATAGAACATCGAACCACCGCCGCCGCCGCCTCTGAACAGTCCGCATCCCTGTCCGGCAAACACGAGAGTTTTCGTGACGACGATGCCGCCCTCGTCGGCGCGTCCGGTTTTTGGAATCGTCAGACCTTTCAGCGCCGGGTGCGTTTTGATCCACTCGTACGTATCGCCATTGGCTACTTGCCAGGCGATATCGCCGGTGTTCATGTTGTAGGCGGTGATGCGTCCGTACGGCGGTTTCACGAGCGGAAGCCCCTGGGGGCCAATGCCCCATGGACCGCGGCCCACCGCCGGCCCTAAGGTAGGCGGTGCGCCACCACGGCCGCCCCCGCCGCCACCACGCGCAACTGGCGCTTCCGGATCCGCTCCGCGGCCCCGCCCACCTCCACCGCCACCTCCGCCGATGAAGTTCATGTCCGAGCGGTCTGCACCTGGTTGCAATGCATTGACCGACATGTTCGTGACCGACGGCACGTAGAGCATGTTGGTTTCAGGATCCCAAGCCGCGCCTTGCCATAGCGCTGCACCTTGCGCGGCTGGGATCTGAAGCGTGCCTCGCTGTCCGTTCGTGCCGGCGACGATCGGTGGCGTAAACAGCGGCCCGATCTTATAGTCCTTCAACATCGCGCGCGCTTCGGCGTTCAGCTCCGGCGTGAAATCGATCAGGTCTTGTTCCTGTACGCCTTGCCGATCGTAGGGCACTGGCTTGGTCGGATGCGGCTGTGTCGGCGAGTACCACTCTCCAGGAACGGTACCCGCTTCAACTTTGCGCTCTTCCAGGGGCCATACCGGCGTGCCGTTCACGCGATCGAAGGCGAAGAGATATCCCCATTTCGTGGTTTGGGCGACCGCGCGGATCGGCTTGCCGTTCACGGTGATATTGATGAGCGTCGGCGGCGATGCCAGGTCGTAATCCCAGATGTCGTGATGCACGAGCTGCTGATGCCACACTCGCTTGCCCGTCCGCGCATCGAGGCACACGAGGCTTCCCGCAAACAGGTTGTTGCCAGGGCGATGGCCGCCGTAGAAATCACCCGTCGCCGATTCGACCGGCAGGTAGACGTAACCGAGCTCTTCGTCGGCCGAAAACGGCGACCACACGGCGGCGTTTCCCGTGTAAGCCCACGAATCGTTCAGCCAGGTGTTGTTGCCGAACTCGCCTGGGTTCGGAATCGTGTGAAACGTCCAGAGCCGCT
>JANMJM010000347.1:0-49962 GCA_031371345.1 Vicinamibacteria bacterium | reverse complement strand
GTTTGCGCAGCTCCATCTCGTAGAGCCGCGAGCGAAGCACTTTCATCGCCTTCGCGCGATTCTTCACCTGAGATTTCTCGTCCTGCTGAGACACCACTGTGTTGGTGGGAATATGGGTGATGCGGACGGCCGAGTACGTCGTGTTGACGCTCTGGCCGCCGGGACCGCTCGAGCAGAATGTGTCGATGCGGAGATCTTTTGCGTCAATCTGCACGTCCACTTCTTCGGCTTCCGGCAGCACGGCGACGGTGACGGTCGAGGTGTGAATGCGGCCGCTCGCTTCGGTGGCGGGCACGCGCTGCACGCGATGGACGCCGCTTTCGTATTTCATCTTGCTGTAGACGCCGCGCCCTTCGATGTTGGCGATGACTTCCTTGACGCCGCCGATGCCATTGTCGTTCGTTGACATCACCTCAACGCGCCAGCCCTGTTTTTCTGCGAACTTGCTATACATCCGGAACAACTCATACGCGAAGAGCGCCGCCTCGTCGCCGCCGGTTCCGGCGCGGATTTCGAGGATGACGTTTTTCTGATCGTTCGGATCCTTCGGGATGAGCAGCACCTTAATCTCAGCAAGGAGGCTGTCGCGCCGCTGCTCCAAGCCGCGCAGTTCTTCATTGGCGAGCTCGCGCATGTCGGCATCGCTGCCCTTGGCGAGCTCTTCAGCCTGCGCGGATTCATTCAGGACCGTCCGATACTCCCGGATCTTCTCGACGAGCGGCTGCATGTCGCTGAGCGCCTTGGCGTGCTTCCGGTACTCGTTCGGGTCCGACTGGACGGACGGGCTCGATACGAGCGCCATCAGCTCTTCGTAGTTCGCCTCGATGGAATTCAGCTTGTCTAACATCAGCCACCTGATACCGGGGGTAAAAACGCTATCTCGTCATTATCCGACAACGTCGTGGTCATCTTCGCGTAATCGGCGTTGACCGCCGTAGAAATCGACGAGTCGTACCGCGCCATTTCCGGGAATTCCGCAACAAGCGCCCGCCACACGTCGGCCGCCGTCGAGCCGGCCGGGACGTCCCGCGCCAAATCTGCGGCACCGGCGATGTCGCGCAGACGCGCGAACAGGCGGACCATTACGCGCATGCGCGTCGTACCGCTTCCAAACGCGCCGCGTCATCTGTCGGGTTCGCGGTCGCGCCTTCAATCCAGACTTCGCCGCCCTCGAAAAACTCGTGCTTCCAGATCGGCACGATCTGCTTCACGCGCTCGATGACGTAGCGGCACGCGGCAAACGCATTCCCCCGATGCGCACTCGCTGCTGCGATCACGATGCTGGCGTCGCCGATTGCGAGGTGGCCGGTTCGGTGATGCACGGCGACACGGATGCCCGGCCACTGCGCCCCGGCCTCGGCGACGATTTGCTCGAGGGCTTTCATCGCGAGCGGTTCGTACGCCTCGTATTCGAGGTGGGTGACGCGGCGATTCAAATTATGGTCGCGAACCGTCCCGACGAAAGACGCGATAGCGCCGTGTCCGCCGCCGTCGGCAACAAGGCAGACGAGCGGCTCAAGCTCGAGCCGATCGGACGTCACAGCGACTGCCCGCATCCGCTCAGTATAGCCAGAAGTGATTCAGCACGCGCGCTCCGCGGCCGATCGGAATCGCGTGCTCGATGGCGCCGGTGACATAGCGCTTGGCGCGGTCGATTGCGACAGCGAGCTCATCGTCGAGCGCCAGTCCCGCCGCAATCGCCGATGCAAAGGTGCAGCCCGTCCCGTGCAGCGCGCCCATGGCCGACCGGGGGGCCGAGAATTCTGTGAACGCGCGTCCATCGAACAGCAGATCGATCGACTGCGCGCCGTCGAGATGGCCCCCCTTCACAAGGACGGCCTTCGCGCCGGTCTCGCAAATTCGCTTCGCCGCCTCGCGGGCGGTGGCGGCCGACGTAACCGTGATGCCCGACAAAGCGGTCGCCTCGGCGACGTTCGGCGTCACCACGGACGCGAGCGGCAAAAGGCGCGACTTCAAGAGTGAGACGGCTTCCGGCGCCAGCAGGGTCCGGCACGTGCCACTCGAGGCCATCATGACCGGATCGACGACCAGGTTCGGCGTCTGCAGGCGACCAAGAATGTCGGCGACGACGTTCACGATGTCCGCCGTGCCGAGCATCCCCGTTTTGATCGCGGCCAGCGAAAGATCTTCCGCGATGCTCTCGATCTGGGCACGCACGAGGTCGGCTGGCACGGCGAACACCCCGCTGACGCCCGATGTGTTCTGCGATGTCACCGCGGTAATCGCCGAGGTTCCGTACACGCCCAGCGCCGCAAAGGTTTTCAGGTCGGCCTGAATGCCGGCGCCGGCGCTCGAGTCGCTGCCGGCGATGGTGAGTGCCGCTTTCATGCGCTACTTGCGGAAGATCAGGAAATACTGGAACCGCAGGAACGTCTCCTCGCGATCGAGCGTCAGCCCGGCTTCCTTCGCTTTGGCCACGATCACGCTCGGCGGGACACGCTCGTCGGGCCCAGGTCCCGGGCCGCCTTCGCCTTCTCTGTAATCAATAATGCCGATGCGTCCTTGAGGCTTGAGCGTACGCGCGACATTCCGCAGCAGCACCACCGGCTCGGCCATTTCGTGAAACGCATCGACGATCAGCACCGCGTCGAGCGTGCTGGGGGCGAGGCCCGGAAACGGGTCGACGCCGGTGCCGAGCAACGGCTTCACGTTCGTGAGGCCCTCGCGCTGTACGCGCCGCTGAATGGCTTCGATCATCAGCCGCTGAATATCTTCCGCATACACGGTGCCGTTCGGCCAGACGCGACGCGCCAGTCGAATGGTAAACCAGCCGCCGCCGGCGCCGAGATCGGCCACGACGCTGCCTTCGCCAACATACAGCGCATCCATCACCTGCTCGGGTTTCTGCCATGCCTCGCGATCGGGTGGCTCGAGCAGGCCGAGATCGAGCGGCGAAAATAATCCAGGGGACCGACGCTGCTGTGCCGACGCGAGTGTGGAACCGGCGAGCAACACGAGCGCGGCAAACATCTTCATCCGCTTCGTCATGATTTTTCTGGAGTCGTCATTCGCTTCGGATCGAGGACACGGTCGATCTCGGCATCGCTGAGGACCCCGCGCTCCTTCGCGATCTGACGGATCGATCGACCGGTGCGAACCGATTCTTTTGCGATGTCGGCCGTGGCCGCGTAACCGATATGCGGGCTCAGCGCCGTGGCGACGGCTGTGCTGCGATCCATCAGCTCACGTGCGCGTTCGGCGTCGGCGGTGATCCCTTCCACGGTCTTGATTCTCAAGACGGTCATCGATTCTCTCAGGATGCGCGACGAGTGGAGCGCGTTCCAGGCGATGACCGGCATCATCACATTCAGCTCGAGCTGGCCGGCTTCGCACGCCATGGCGACCGTGACATCGCATCCCATGACCTGATAGCAAACCTGGTTCACCATTTCGGGAATCGAGGGATTCACCTTGCCGGGCATGATCGACGAACCAGGCTGCACAGCCGGCAGGGCAATCTCGGACAAACCGGCACGAGGCCCCATGCTAAGCAGACGCAAGTCGCTCGCAATCTTGCCGAGCTCGATCGAGACCCTGCGCATGGCCCCCGAGTACGCAGCCACGTCGCCCATACTCTGCGTGACGCGAAAGAGATTATCCGCCTGCTTCAAATCGAGAGTGGTGTATGCACGCAGGAAGTCGATTGCCGCGCTCGCGTACTTCACGCTCGCATTCAATCCGGTGCCGACAGCCGTGGCTCCCAGATTCAATTCTCTGAGCGAGTGGGACGATGTGTCGAGATCGTCGGCGGCCCGAGATATACAGGCGGCGTACCCCCCAAACTCTTCGCCCAACGTGATGGGCACGGCATCTTGCAGGTGCGTGCGACCCACCTTCATCACATCGGCAAACTCATGGGACTTCGCCTGGAGCGCAGCCGCGAGCTTCCGGGCGCTGTCGACAAGCGGCTCATGGCTCAGCAGCAGCGCGAGGCGTGTGGCCGTTGGGAACACGTCGTTGGTGGACTGCGACATGTTCACGTGGTCGTTCGGGTGCACCTTGTCGTACGTGCCCTTGGCTGCGCCCAACAGTTCGGCCGCTCTGTTGGCCAGCACTTCGTTCGCGTTCATGTTGTGCGAGGTGCCCGCACCGGCCTGATACACGTCGACGATGAATTGATCGCGGAATTTGCCGTCGAGCACTTCGCCGGCCGCAGCCATGATCGCGCGGCCGATATCGGCCGGCAGCTGGCCCGTCGCCATGTTGGCGGCGGCCGCGGCCTTCTTGATGAGAATCGTTGCGGTCACGAGCTCTTCGGGTGCGTGAAGACCGCTGATGGGAAAATTCTCCGACGCCCGCTGAGTCTGGATGCCGTAGTACGCGCTGGCGGGAACCTGATGCTCGCCGAGAGGATCGCGTTCGGTACGGTACATCGAACCTTATTATACTAACCGGATGCTTCCAGCCTTTTTCGACAGTGTGGTCGAGCTGATCGTGAAGACGTCGACCGATCTCCCACCCGATGTGCGCGCCGCCATGCGTGCCGCGATGGGCGCGGAACAGCCCGAGACGCGGTCGTCGCAGGCGCTCACGATCATCGCGCAAAACATCGACCAGGCCGCCGCCGGCGAAGGCGCCATTTGTCAGGATACCGGCATGCCGACCTTCGAGGTCCATGTGCCGCGAGGGACCGATCAAATATGGATGCAGCAGCAGATTCGCGAGGCGGTGGCCAAGGCGACCAAGATGGGGAAGCTGCGGCCCAATTCGGTCGATTCCATCACGGGGGAGAATTCCGGCGATAACCTCGGCCCCGGCACGCCGATTATTCACTTCGATCAATGGGAGAGCGACGAGATCGAGGTGAAGCTGATCCTCAAAGGCGGCGGTTGCGAGAACATGAATATTCAGTACTCGGTGCCGACCGAGCTTCCGCACCTGGGCCGGGCCGATCGCAATCTCGAGGGCGTGCGCAAGTGCATCCTCCACGCGGTCTGGCAGGCGCAAGGCAAGGGTTGCGCGCCGGGGGCCGTCGGCGTCTGCATTGGCGGCGATCGGACGTCGGGATATCTTGAGGCCAAACAACAACTGTTCAGAACGCTGGACGACGTGAATTCCGATCCACGGCTGGCGGAGTTGGAAGCGTCGATCATGGGCACCGTGAATACGCTTGGTATAGGCACGATGGGTTTTGGCGGGCAGGTCAGCTTGATCGGCTGCAAAGTTGGCGTGTTAAACCGGTTGCCCGCGAGCTTCTTTGTCTCGGTGGCGTACGACTGTTGGGCGTTTCGACGTCTCGGTGTGCGGCTCGATGCGCGCGATGGGGCGATCCGACAGTGGCTCTATCGCGATCCGAGCCATCCGGTCATTCCGATGATCGATCAGCAAGGCTTCGCGCGTACCGGCCGTGAAATCGCTCTCAGCGCACCGCTCGACGAAGCGAAGATGCGATCGTTAAAGGTCGGTGACGTGGTCCTCGTGTCTGGTCGCATGTTCACCGGCCGCGATCAGGTGCATGCGTACCTGATGAAACACGAGCCGCCGGTTGATCTGCGGGGATCCGTGCTGTACCACTGCGGCCCCGTCGTGAAGAAAGAGGGCGACGGCTGGACGGTGACGGCTGCAGGACCGACGACGAGCATTCGCGAAGAGCCGTATCAAGCCGACATCATTAAGAAGTACGGCGTCCGCGCCGTCATCGGTAAAGGCGGCATGGGAGGAAAGACGCTCCAGGCGTTAAGGGAAGCCGGCGCGGTTTACCTGAATGCCGTCGGAGGTGCCGCGCAGTTCTACGCCAGGTGCATCGAACGCACCGATGGCGTGTCGCTCACCGAGTTCGGGACACCCGAAGCCATGTGGCATTTGTGGGTGCGCGATTTTCCGGCGATCGTCACGATGGACGCGCATGGCAACAGCCTGCACAAAGATCTCGAAGAGGCCTCTGGAGAGAAGCTGGCGGCGTTACGTGCAGTCGCCGCGCGTTGAGGGTTCAATAGCGTCGAGGTCGAACAGCTTCGGGCGGCCGTACTCGCGTGTCATCGCGCCCTGATCGAGATCGACGCTGGCAAGATCTTCGATCGCAAGAAGTGGAAAGGGCGTGAGCGACGCCGCCTCCATGACCTTCGTGTAGCTTCCGCATGTGCCGCAGAGCTCAACGCGCCGGTCAGTACGCGCCACGTCGGGCGCCGCGGCCACGAAATCATCGCCGGCATTTCCGCAATACACGCACCGTTTCGAGGTGAGCTCCCACGACGCGGCACAGAACGAACAGCGCAACAATCGCGATCCGTTCACCACCTCGATGAACGCCGGCCACGAACCGCAGCACAGGCAGTAGCCACGATTCCACGCCTTCACGCCCTCGGCGAGATCGCTTCGACCGAGCAGCCGCTTCTGAAGATGATGCGCCAACGGCGAGCTGCCGAGCTCGCCAATCAACCATACGAGGTCCGGCGAGAGCCCCATGTGGAGCGCGCTGGTGCGAATCGCCTTTTCGTTTCGCGCCAGGGACACCCGCAAGAGCGAGTCGGCATCAATCTCCCCGTGTGCGAGCGCGTGGCTCACGTGCTGGACCGCGTCGCCTGCGCCGCCCTCGACCAGCGTCCGGCAGAGCGCCGGCAGAGTGTCCTTCAGCCGCGGCGGGATAGGGGTCACGTCGTTGCGAAACGCCGGCACGCCGCGCACCCATTTGCCCAGAACGGCGTCTGAAGAGTGAATGGGGAGGGCTGCCGTATCCCCATCGAGCAGATTTGCGGCGTCGAGCAAGATGCGCAGCATTTGCTGCTGGAGCGTCAGCGCAGGCTCCAAATCGGGAATATTCCTGGCAATTTCGGCCCATCGGGCTAGCGCGAGCTGCCACACGTCGGTGGTGCCGATAGGGAACATACGGGCCAGTATTGTATAATTTAATGTCAGGTTTGCTCGTTCCACCTGTTAGGAGAATTAACATGATCAACGTTTCGCCCAACGCGGCCTCCAAGATTAGCGAGCTTCTGGCAGAAGAGCAGAAGCAGAACAGCGGCCTGCGCGTGTTCGTTCAGGGCGGAGGGTGCTCTGGCTTCCAATACGGACTCATGATTGAAGAGAACGGCGGCGACGCCGATCAAGTGTTCGAGTCGAACGGCGTGAAGCTGTTCGTCGATCCGATCAGCATTCGTTACCTCAAGGGCGCCGAGGTCGATTTCGTCGAGACCGTGACTGGCGGCGGCTTTACCATCAAAAACCCGAACGCGACCTCGACCTGCGGTTGCGGCTCGTCGTTTACGACTGAAGAAGGCGGCGGCGAGCATCACGGGCACAGCCATTAAGATTCAGAAGGGGTGAGGGGCAAGGGGCAAGGGGAAAGTACCCCTCGTCCCTTACCCTTGCCCCTTACGTGCAGGGGCTGACGTTTTTACATGCCTCGATCACCGTACCCTCGCATGCCGATTTCCTCCACCGATTTCGAACGGGTGCGCCCCGCCGGCGGCAAACGCTCCAGCAAGCGCGACTTCATCGTCGATGTATTCCTGCGCCAGGAGGGACATCTCAGCGCCGACGACCTCGTCGATCTCATCCGCAAAGAAGATCATCGGATCAGCCGCGCAACGGTCTATCGCACGCTGCAGTGGATGATGGAGGCGGGTATTGCCCGCAAAGTCGATTTCGGCGAAGGCCGCTTTCGCTTCGAGCAGGCGTACCGGCATCCACGCCATTTCCATCTGATCTGCAAGACCTGCAACCAGTCGTTCGAATTCCTGAGCTCGGACATCGAAGCGTTGATGGAGGAGGTCGCGTCGGCGAGAAACTTCGACTCCAAGCAGAGCGTCGTCCAGATTTACGGCATCTGCGAAGATTGCCGCACGGGACGGCCCGCAGCGCCGAAGAGCGGCGCGACGACCGAGATGATTTTTGCGCGCGACGCGCTGCGAATGGCGATTGCCACCGAGCGCAGCGGCCTCGAGTTCTATACGCGCGCGGCGCGGATCACGCAGGACGCGCGCGGCAGGTCGGTCTTCCAGAAGCTCGCGGACGAAGAGAAAGAACATCTGGGCACGCTCGAGGTGCGTTACAAGGAATTGCTCACTGCCGATCCTCAACTCGAATCACGTCCGACATTTCTCTTTTTCAAAGGCGCGGCTAACGGGTTGTTCTCGGAAGGCGCCGAGCGCCTTACCAAGGGCGTGAACGATCAGCAGGCGCTGATGATTGGTATCCGCTGCGAGCGCGGCTCGCACCACTTTTTCAAGAAGTATGGCGAGCGCTTCGAAGATTCCGAGGGAAAGCAGATCTTCATGGAGTTCGCCGAAGAAGAGAAGCAGCACCTCGAGCTGCTCATCCGCGAATACAAGAGCCTCGTCAAGAGAAAAGGTCGCCGGCCGCAGAAGGTCGCGCGCGCCCGTCGCGCGAACGCCTGATAATATGACGTCGGCGTGATCGATCTTCACCTTCATACAACCGCATCCGACGGACTCCTTCAGCCTTCCGAGCTGGTCGACATGGCGTGGCGCGCCGGCATCACGACCATGAGCGTCACCGATCACGACACGGTGGCGTCGGTCGCCGAAGTCGAGGCCGCGGCCAAGGCGTTCGGCATCGGGTTTGTGCCCGGCATCGAAATTACGGCCGTCTACGACTATCGCGATGTCCATATGCTCGGATATTTTTTCGACCGCGACGATGACGAGTTGACGGCATTTCTCGAGCGGCAGCGCGCCGACCGCGTGCGCCGCGCCACGGCGATGGCCGATCGACTTGCCGAAATGGGAAAGCCGATCGATCGCCAGAAATTGCTGACGCCCCGCGAACGCGGTCGATCGCTCGGGCGCCCCATGGTGGCCAAAGCGCTGGTGAACGCTGGTCACGTGGCCGATACACGCCAGGCGTTCGATCAGTTGATCGGCGAAGGAAAGCCGGCGTTCGTTCCGAGAACCGGACCGCCCCCCGCAGAGGTCATCTCGATTGTTCGGAAGGCTGGGGGCATCGTCTCGCTGGCACATCCGGGATTACTCAAGCGCGACGAACTGATTCCGGACATGGTGAATGCCGGCCTGGCGTCCATCGAAGCGTTTCATAGCGATCACGACCTTGCGACAACCGAGCACTATCTGGCAATGGCCGAACGTTTCGGCATCGTGGTGTCTGGCGGCTCCGACTATCACGGTGAGAAAGAGCGGCGACGCGCGGCATTCGGCACCGTCGGGCTGAGCCCAGAGTTGTTTGGCCGGCTCGAGGCGCGAGCGGGAGAAAGGGAGATCTGAATGGCAGCGGCGCTTCTTACGGCGATCATCGCGTCGGTCTGCGGCATCGCCTTCGCGATCTATCTCGGACTAGCGGCAGGAAGCCGCGACGTGCTGTCGCTTCATATCTCCATCGGCATCTTCAGCACGATGGTCTGCCTCTTCGCGCACTCGATGATGATGTTCTATTTTCTCGGCAAGGGAAAGGCCGTGAGGGAAGCGGCTGCCGAGGGCGGGCTGTCGAACGAGTTCGAGAACAGAATCAAACGGGCCCGAAAGCCGATCTTCTCGATCGGTCTGTACGCGATGCTGCTGACGATAGTCACCGGATTGATGGGTGCAAGCGTCGACACCGGCATGTTGCCATCAGGCATCCATGGCGTGATGGCCTATTCCTGCCTGGCGCTGAACCTTTTCGCGCTTCGCATCGAGATCGGCGCGCTTGCCGAAAGTAACCGTGTCGTTGAGGAAGTGAATCACCTCCTGTTGGCGAAATGACGGGGTCAGACCCCGTTATTCGGATGCGCGACGTCGAAAAGCACTATGGTGGTCTGCGCCCGCTGCGCGTACGCCGCCTCGAGATCCCTCCCCATCGCGCCACGCTGCTGCTGGGGTTCGATCGACCTGCGGCGGAAACCTTTATCAACTTAGTGACGGGCGCGACGCTGCCAGAAGCCGGTGACGTCGTCAGCCTGGGCCGGCCCACACGCGACATCGCCGACAGCACAGAGTGGCTCGCGTTCGTCGAGCGCATCGGCATCGTCAGCGATCGTGTGGTGCTGCTCGAGTCGATGACAGTCGCCCAGAATCTCGCGATATCGTTCGACCTCGAGCTGGATCCCGTGCCTCCTCAGATCTTGTCGCAAGTCACCGGGCTCGCGGCCAGAGTCGGCATCGATGCGCCGATGTTGGACACGCGCGTTGCCGAAGCCAGTCCGCTTCTGCAGGCGCGCGTCCGCCTGGCCCGTGCGCTCGCTCTCGATCCAGAGGTCTTGCTTCTGGAACATCCCACGGCGACCCTGTCGCCGGAGGATGCCAGAACCTACGCGGCAATCATCAAAGCCGCGGCCGCAAGCCGGAAGGTGACGATCCTCGGGCTGACGGCCGACAAAAAGTTCGCCGAACACACAAATGGCCGGCTGCTGGTCTGGCAGCCGGCCACCGGAGAATTACGCGAGCGATCTGGCCGGACGTTCTGGCCGTTTTCCTGACTATTTCCCGACCGTGATGTTGATCGTTTCGCACAGGTTGTTCACTGTGCGATGCAGGTCGTCGCCGAGTTGCAGCGTGAGCTTGTGTTTGCCCGGCTCGAGCTGCGTGTCGATCGTGTTGTTGCCGGTTCCGAAGTGCACCCACGACGGCGTGCCTTTCACGATGGTCGTTCCAGCCGGCAGACAATCCTGATCGATCCCGAGGTGATGATGGCCGACGCCTGCGCGCACGGCTTCGGGAGCCACTGTGCCTTGCGGCACCGGCTGAATCTGATAGCCCTCGATGCCGAATACCAAATGCACGGGGCTCTTCACGGTGGCGCCGTCTTTTGGTTCGACGAAGAAGACGCGTGCCGCGGGCGCCGCCGGGGCCGGCGCGGGCGCAGCCGCGGGTGTGGTTTCTGCGGGGGGTTGTGCGGGCGGTTGCGATCCGCCGCACGCGCTCGCAGCCACGACGAAGGCCGCGACCGGCAGGAATTGTCCAATCATTCGAACGTGTGACTTCTGCATGTGAGTCTCCTGTTGTTGGTGAAGCTTACTTGACGATGACGCCGCAGGCGATTCTCGCTCCGCCTCCGACGCCCGATCCCTGCGACCCTGCGCAAGTCCATCGTGACGCTGACCGCGACGGCGATCACCGGCAACTTTATGTTGGTCAACCTGCGCCCCCGTTACCGTTCGATCACGCCACACGCGATTCTCGGACCACCGGCAATGCCCGACCCCGCAGGGCCCGACACGAGCGGATCGAGATTGGCGTGAACGACGAGGGCCGATCCATCTGCGTCGAATAGTCCCGTGGGTCCGCCCATGGTGACGCGCGTGGTGTACGCATTCATGTTGCCGACGCCGTTGGCCCCAACCGTGAGATTCGGCAGGTCGCCCGTGTGATACGGATGATTGACGTCGGGATCAGGATTGCCCGCAGGTCCTGGATCGTAATGGCCGCCAGCGCTCGCGTAACTCGGTTCTTCGCACTTGCCGACCGCGTGGATGTGTAGCCCGTGCATGCCAGGCGGCGCATTTTCTACGGTGAGGACGATCTGAATCATGTGGCCGTTGGCGCTGTTGGCGATCTCGTAAAGCGTGGCAGTGCCCGTCAGACCGTTCGCCCCGCGAATGTTCGCGTGCGCCATTTGAATTGGCGAGCCGCCGCGACCCTGACCTTGCGCCAGTGTCGGATCAACAGACGCGGGCGGCGGGCCACCGGGCAGCTGTGGCCCGGCAGGCGCTTGTCCACCGCGGCCTTGTCCGCCCCGTCCTTGTCCGGCCGGCGCCTGTGCCGAAATGATCGCCGTGGCCAGCGCGAACGCCGCGGCGCATACAGCCGCGATGAGACGTCCTCTTGCCATATATTCTCCTGCGCGCTCTATTGAAGTCATTCTCAAAAGGGAGGTGGCATTGTACACCGCCAATGCACCTGACAATACTGCCGGTTACGCGCTGAAATTTGCTGTTATTGTAGATGGAAAGAGAGGCTCTATGCCAAACGGCACCATCAAACGGCTCGTTCGCGATCGCGGCTTCGGCTTCATCCGCGATGACGGCGGACAAGAGTGGTTCTTTCATCGAAGCGGCGTGCAAGGCAGCTTCGATCAACTCGCCGAGGGACAACGCGTGGCATTCGACGAAGAGGCATCGCCGAAGGGACCGCGCGCCGGGAATGTTCGTCCCGAGTGAGGACGCTTCTGTTTGATATCGACGGCACGCTCATTCGGACAGGCCGCGCGGGAAGCCGCGCGATGAACCGCGCATTCGAAGAACTGTTCGGGATACCACGTGCGTTCGACGGCACGCACATGGCGGGACGCACCGACAAGTGGATTCTCGAAGACGCGGCTACACGGGCTGGCATCAGTCTGACTGCAACGAGCCGACAGCGTTTCCGCGATCGCTATTTAGAATGTCTTCTCGACGCTCTGCCAGAACCCGGCCCTCGAAAAGGCGTACTTCCTGGTGTCAGATCGCTGCTCGACGTGCTCACGGCGCCGCCGCTCGATGACACGATCTTCCTTGCCCTTCTTACGGGAAATTCTGAAGACGGCGCGCGGCTCAAGCTCGAGCACTTCGACCTCTGGCGATACTTCCGCTGCGGTGCATATGGCGACGACGTGCACGATCGCAATGAGTTGTTCGACGTCGCGATGCGCCGCGTGCGCGCGTGTGGCGGACCTGCTGCCGATCCACGCGATGTGATCGTGATCGGCGATACGGCGTTCGACGTCGCGTGTGCCATTGCGGCAGGCGCTCGATCGGTGGCGGTGGCGACGGGACCTTCCGATGCCGAGACGTTGAAGAAGAGCGGTGCTGATGTGGTGTTTGACGATCTCAGCGACACCGCTGCGTTCGTGCGGCTGCTGCCGTGATCGGCGTACAGATCTGAAGCACTGCGACTGTCGGAGAAAGCAGGCCGACGAGGCCGAGGGGGTGCGACTCCGATCGGAGCCGGTAAATGCCGACTAACCTTCGATTAAGCGAACGTCGCCTGCGCGCGGACCCTTCTGAGATTCCTCAGGAGTGAACTCGACGCGCTGGCCTTCGCGAAGCAACTCGAACACTGCGCCGCGGACGGAGCTTCGATGAAAGAAGTGTTCGATGCCACCCTCATCGCGGATGAACCCGAAACCCTTGTCGATGAGGAGCCGTGCGATCGTGCCGTTCGGCATACCCGTGTCCTCCGATGTCGCGCCCGAATTGTGCTGCTCACAAACGCTGTAACCTCTTGGTGTTCCAGCCTTTGGAGTCTCTCGCGTCGAGAGCGGGGCAAGTGTAGGTGCTTCACCCTACGAAGTCAAGCCGTTCAAGCCGCGAAAACCTGCCAGGTTTCTTCTTCCTCCTCCTCGTCGTCGTCGGTATCGTCTGCGTCTTCGTCGAGCTCGGCATCTTCGTCAAAGTCCTCGTCATCAACGACTTCGTCATCATCTTCAGGGGGCGACATGAGGGTGTTCATCGGCTGGTCCCACCAGTTCAGGGTTATTCGGCTGCGGCGGGCTTCACCACCGGCGGTGCTGCCGGGCGCGGCGTCGCTGGTGGAGCTGCCGCGGGTGCAGCGGTCGAAGGGGCGGGTGCCGCTGCTGCCGCTCCGGTCTGTGACGGATATGTTGTCCAATAGTGTCGGCCGCACTTCTGGCACACCCAGAATTGATTCGGCTGCCACGGCGTGCCGGGCGGCGGATCCCGCAGATCCATCTGATCGCCGCACCGCTGGCAGCGCACTTTCACTCCCACTTCGGTCATGGTGAGAATTCTATAGTAATTTCTTTGTGATGATTCCGGCGATTGTGCTCGCGGGAGGGAAGTCCTCGCGCATGGGACGGCCGAAGGCCTTGCTGCCCATCGGACCGCACCGCGAAACGTTTTTCGATCGTATTACGCACACGTTGATGGCGGGTGGCGTCGACGACGTCGTTGTCGTGATTGGCGCCGACGCCGACGCGATTCGTGCAGCCGTTGCGTCAGACATGCCACGCGTGCGGATGATTATCAATCCCGACTACGAGCGCGGTCAGTTGACGTCGCTCCTTGCGGGACTTCGCACGATCGATCGCCCGGGTGTGTCGGCGGCGCTCGTCACGCTGATTGATTCACCGCTGATTTCGGTCGACAGCGTGCGGCAGTTGATTCGTGCGCGAAGGGAACGTGGCGCGTCGATTGTTCGTCCGGCGAAGGACGGCCGCCACGGGCATCCCGTCATTTTCGGTCGCGAGCTGTTCGACGAGCTTCGGCGCGCCGATCCCGCACAAGGCGCCAAAGCCGTCGTTCACGCACACGCGGCCGATATCTTCGAAGTGCCGACAGACGACGAGGGCGCCTACATTGATATCGATACGCGCGAGGACTATGAGCGCTGGATTGGGCCGTTACCACAGGGTTAGGGAGCGTCGCGAGGGCGGGTCTCAAAACGAGACCCGCCCTTCACTGCCGTTGTCTTAGGGGATATTCGCGCGTGCTGCCCGACTTTGGATGACGCCTTTGTCAGTGTTCGAGAGAATCCCGGAATCCTTCAACTCATCCGTTAAATGGGCTACGCCGCTCACGAAGTCGCCGTGATTTTTCGCGTCTAGACCGACCTTCACAAACAAGTCCGCCAGTGTGCAGCCAGTATTGAACCTGACGTTCGCGATGCCTGTGTCGCGCCCGTCGATAATCACGGTCGGGCGGAAGTCGGACGTCGCATAGCAATCCACGTCGTCCGCTTTGCCGTCTAGGTCGGCGTCGGCGAACCAGCCGACATCCCTTAGCAACTCCAGCGTCAAATCCTCGGGCGCTTTGACACTGTGGGTCAGGTCGGGGTTGATGGCAGGCTCCATGAGGAGGTTGCGAAAAGCGGCAGAATCATAGTGGGAGCCTGAAGAGCCGCTCACTACAGGGAACGGCATATAAAGGCGTGCCCTGCCGAGCGTGTCGGCGCCGGCGCGAATGCTCAAATCGCTGGCAATCTTGGCGCTGACGCCGCCGAGCGGTTGGGCGACGATAGCGAGGCCGTCAGCCCGAGTCACGCTAACAGTCGTGATCGTCACTGGGCCCGCGGTGGCGTCCGCCGCCATTCCCGGAGGTGCGCTATTCACGTTGGCTGCATTGTTGTAAATAATGACGGCCGCAGCTCCCGCGTTCTGCGCGTTCCTGGCTTTTACTTGGAACGTGCAGGCTCCCCGTTCAATTAACGCAATCTTGCCGGCTATCGCTGCCGCATTTGTCAGCGGAGTGCAACCGTCCGTTGTCACTGGACCCGTATCTTGAGCCGCTACAAGGGTTGCGGTCACACCGGGACTGCTAATCGGTGCGCCGAACGCCGCCGTTCCGAACTGGTAGCTGCCTGCGAGCACCGCTGGAGTCAACACTCTCACCTCGGCGCTGCCGAAGGAGAGCACCTGCGGTACTCCGGCCGAGACGCTGGCACCCTCCCAGACGACGCGACCAAACCTGATTGCAGACGCCGCGCGCTGCGCGTCCGTCATTTCGTTCCAGAACAGACCGTTCGTCGTGTCGAGCGTGTGGCGGGCATAAATATCGGTCTGACCGGCGAGATTCGCGCCGGTGGCCTCATTGACGAAGTTCTGGAAATTCAGGCCGTGCGCAAGCTCATGGAGGAGAACCGTGACCAGGTCGTTCTTCGTCCCATGATTGTTATCAAGTCCCAGGTAAAAATCGAAGTTGCTGCTGAATTGGGCGTTGATGTCCGCAAAACCCGGATTCAGTTCCGCGCCTGCACGCTTATCGGCGAGCGCCGAGCCATACCAAGTGACTGGGAATTCGGGGCCTGGATAGAGACCGACGCTGCCGAAGTCTGAGAACACAAACGTCGCCCCCGCGCTGCCGAGCACGTTCGGAGCGAGCGGGTTGAATGCGGCCTGCACGGAAATCGTCTGGTTGGTATCGAGCGTGGCGCCCCAGGTATCGGCAGCGAATTTGAACGCGATGAGGCGCTGCTGGCCCAGCGTGGTACCGGAGTTGCCACCGACTGGCGCTGCCGGCGTCGGATCGTTGAAGCCTTCGCCCGGGCCATCGTTATTGACGACAACGACCGTTGCCCCTGCGAACGCGCTGCTCGCGCATACGAGCACCAATAAAGTGACGATAAGAATGTATTTTTGCATGGAGTTCGCCTCGCTTACTGTTGGGGGGCTGGGGTTGATTCTTCGAGGCCGAGGAACTCCGCGGCTTCTTGCATGGTCATCACGCACCGAACTTCAGTGGTGCCATCGGCCAGAGCCCTGCCGAGCAATACACCACCGAAACGACCCTCCAGGCTCATCATCTGGCCGCCGCTCGCCAACTGTTTAACGATCAGGTTTTCTGACGAGCGGTTGGTCAGCGTGCCGACCTGATCGACGAGGGCTTGCGTTTCTTCGGTCGTTGGCAAACGAAGTTGGCCGGTTGCCTTGTCGCGGATGATTTCTTTCGTCGCGACGTATTTCTTTCCGTTCTTTGCCGGCGAAGGCTGCACCGGTGCGGCCTGCGAGAAGACGAGTGTTCCGATGCCCATGGATATGACGAGTGTGGCGACGACGCGTAACAGGCTCCAATGACGTGTTTGTCTCTTCATTCGATCTCCTTCAGGACAACGCATTAGTCAGCGACTTTTCGACGTTGGTGCAGCCAACGACATTCGAAAACTTCAGCGTCAGATTTTGTGAGGTTTACCTGAGGCCGTACCGCCACATGGGTGAAAGGGGCGACCTGAAGCGAACGAAGCGTAAGCTAACGGTCGGAAGGTGTCAACGCGAAATGATGACGGTCGTTGAGTTAGAAGCCGAGTCGCAACCCGCCGTTGACGACACGTCCATCGAGCGGTCCCCATTCATCCACCGTCCACAAGCCTTCGCGGCCACGCGTGGGGCGCACGAGCGGGTCGAACGACGTTTGTCTGACGCCGGATAAGTTTTCCACGTTAATGAACAGCCGCGCTTTTCCGAAACGCCATTCAGCGACGGCGCCCCATAACAAGTACGGTTGGCTTTCGGTTCGATAGGGAGAATCTTCGAGCTGTTGTTTTCCTGTATAGAAAAATTCAACGCCCACGCGCGGGCCGCGCTCAATTTCCCACAGCAGATCCAGGCCGGCCGTATGGCGGGGATTCAGCGGCACTTCACGGTGTGCCCCGGTATTCGGATCGGGTTCGGTCGACCAGACGAACATATGGGTCGCGATGATGTCGAGCTCGTCCCGATGGAACCGCGCGATGAGCTCCGAGCCGCGCGTGCGGACCGATGCCGGGGCGTTGGCGATTTCAACCGTCGCACCATCGGTTGGCGTTGAGAGATCACGCAGTTGCAACGCGTCGAAGATGGCCGATCGGAAGCCGGTGCCGGTGATCTCCAGCGGACCGTGCTTCCAGCTGACATCGGCTGACAGACTGCGGCCTCGTTCGGGTTTCACGTTCCGGAGCGGTGCAAGCCGCGAGAGACCGGTCGCTTCGGTGTCTTCCGTGAATGGCGTCGGTGCAAAAAATCCCGTTCCTACCGATAGCCGCGTGGTCCAGCCGCGAGCCGGTCGCAGCAGCCCGGACACACGCGGACTGAAAAACGTTCCGTAGAGATTGTGGTGATCGATTCGCGCGCTCGCCGACATCGTGGCCCATCGCACGGGCGTGTAATCGTCCTGCGCAAAGACGCCTGGGACCACGTGTGTGTAGTTGAACGCGGAGAGTTGGCGAGCCCGGTAGACGTCGCGCTGAAATGCGGCACCCGCGACAAAGATGTGCCGGCGTCG
The DNA here is from genome assembly GCA_031371345.1 of Vicinamibacteria bacterium. Taxonomy (GTDB): domain Bacteria; phylum Acidobacteriota; class Vicinamibacteria; order Vicinamibacterales; family JAMQPK01; genus JAMQPK01. The sequence goes on along the minus strand of JANMJM010000347.1, from coordinate 32,360 downwards.
CGTCATCGTGACCGCCGCTTCACCGAACGCTGTATGGTGGAAATCGCGCTCGGCGACTTCGCCGAATTCATGATGATGCCACTGGCCGAGTCCCGAGCCTCGCAAAGACAGCACACTCGCCGGGCCGACCAGAAATCGTGCGACGACGCCGGCGTCAAATCGACGAGTCGCCAGACTTTCGGGAAACGGCGCGCCGTCGGGCGCGACAGCGCCGGGCATCGAGCCGCCGTTGCGATTCTCGGCCATCGCGCCGATGGTGAGAAATACCGAACGGCCGGCGCCGTTGTTCCATGTGACGCGTGGCCGGGCGACGACTCGTCGATAACCAGGGAGGTCGGTCCATCCATCTCGATCGACGTCGGTGCGTTCCTGGAAGTGGCCGCCGCCGAGCAACGTGGCGCCCCAATGACCACTGCCTCGACCTGCGAGCCACACAACAGTGTCGGTGCCACCACGCGAGGTGCGATTGATCAGCACCTCGCGTTCCTTTGTATTCGGCCGCGGCTGACGCGAAATCAAATTCACGACGCCGCCAAGCGCCGAGCCGCCATAAAGAGCCGACGCGACACCTTTGATCACTTCGACCTGCGCAAGATCCATCGGCGGAATTTGGAGAATGCCAATCGAGCCGGCCTGGCCGTATAACGGAAGACCGTCCGAGAGAATCTGTGTATAGCGGCCGCGTAGTCCTTGAACGCGAACGTTTGCGGCGCCAAGCGACGGCGACGTGACCTGCACTCGGAGTCCATTGGTCTCGGTGAGCATCATCGACACATCGCCCGGCGTCATGAACACTTTCTCGTCGATCTCCTCCTGTGGGACGACTTCGACGCGAATCGGTTCGTCTTCGACGCGCCGGCCAGTGCGCGTCGAGGCGACCACGACGACTTCCTCCTCGACCGTGGGCTGCCGATCGAGCTGCACGAGCACGCGCTGTTCCTGATTGGGCGAGACCTGAACCGTGGTGGTGACAGGAAGGAACCCTTCCTTCACCGTTGTGACGTCGACTTTACCGGGTGTAACAGCAACGACGACGAAGCCTTGCGGGCCCGTGGTAGAGCTGACGCCGTTGACGACGACGGTCGCAGCGTCCGCGGGCTTTTGATCAGCTTGCACCTCAACGCGTATCGTGGCGGTTTGCGCAGCGGCGGCGGTTGCGAATACGCCAAGGAGAATCGCGGCGAGCGGGAATTTCAACAATCAGTCAAGTGTACGGGGTTTGACCGACCAGAAGCCGTGCGCTACCATTGAAAGTTAGCTTTCCACCCAAATGGGCCAGTAGCGCAGTTGGGAGCGCGCATGAATGGCATTCATGAGGTCACCGGTTCGATCCCGGTCTGGTCCACCACTTCTTTTTTCGACTCCGAAACAGGGCTCAAGTAGTTGAAAACCGGCAGCGTTACGCCGGTTCCAACAAGCTTTTTCCCGTCGAAGCGCATGCCGTCCGGAAAGAACACCTGCTGAAGCCGCTGCTTCTGATTCAGCGACGCTTGCACCCACAGGTTCGACGCGCTCGGTAAAACGCGCTCGGCGAACGCCAGGATGAAGGTCGCGAGCAGACTGTTCAGTCGCTCGAGGGACACGGCCAACGGTGCCGTGATCTCGATACCAATGGGCTGCTCGTTCGCGGCGTAATCGACCACGAGCAGGCCATCAGGCGACGGCACCGTCTTCGCGCTCTTCTCACCTGTTTCGTGCGACAAGTGCAAGTAGGCGGCGAACGCCCGGCCTTTCCGATACGTGACCTGCAACGAACGCTCGGTCATTGAGATATCTCAACGCAAGGAATGAGTCGCCTCAGGATCGTGCGCGCCAAGTGCGTGGATCGCGACGCAGGTGCAGCACTGCGAACACAACGATGGTGTCGTCTGTCACGCGAAAGTAGACGGCGTAGGGAAACGTATGTAGCAGGGCACGTCGCACCTCGACCCAGACTGTTGGAAACTGCAGCGGCGTGACGCGTATCCGTTCGAATACCTGATCGACCGTATCGAGGAATTGCAATCCAAGCCCGGTCGCTGGTCGTCGTACCAGTGTGCGGCGTGGTCGAGATCCGCCTCCGCGAGCGGTCGGACGATCCACCGACGCGTCATGGGGGCTGCTATCGCTGGCGCAGCTTGTCGCGGAGTCGCTTCCGCACAACATCCCAGCTCTCGCCGGCGTCGGGATTAGCTTCGTAGTCTTTCAGACGTTCGTCGACGATTTCACGGTGCCAATCAGGAACCGGAACCTGATCCGGAGTTGCCGCGATTCGGTCCCACAACGACTGCACGTAGTCGATCTGTTCCTCGATGGACAGTTCGTCGAATCCAGGCGGCGGGATGGCCACAGGCTTGGGCATGTTCCACGTCCAGTGCAGGACCGTCTTCAAGTATAACGGATGGTGCCATTCACACACCTGTCCACAGCGCCGCGGCCTGATGCACTTGCCGCCGGCCGGCCGAACGACGTGGCGCGCAAGACCCGAGCCGATTACACGGTTGATGGATCCTGGCTTACTTGGTACGACTGCCGCGCCGTCGCCGCGCAATCAAGCCGGCCAGGCCCAGGGCCGTGAGGGTCAGCGAAGCTGGTTCCGGGACCGCGCTTGCGGCTGGGGCGAACGCAGCGACCGTTGTCTGAGAAGGGCTTGTACCCCCCGTTGAAATGACGAGATTTCCTTGAGTGAAGCTCGATGCATTCGTCCGAATGACGAGGACGCGCGAACTTTCGCCGGGATTGACCATTCCGCTGCCGGGTGCAAAATAAAAATCAAGCTGGGCGCCTGATGAAGATCGACTGACGCTGTTCGGTACTTTACTACCCTCGTCATAGTAGAACACGTCAGTGAGCCACCCCGTGAACGTCGTCATCAACAAGTCTTGGACTGAGCCCGTTGAGTTCTGGTCAACCCCCACTTGGTAAAGAAAGTCGAGCAATCCCCCGGCTCGCTCATACACAACCGTCCGATACCTTCCGCTAAACGTTCCATTCGCCCAGGGGGAGAGGCCATTATCAGCGAGGAATGGCCCAATACAGGGGCACCCCGTGGTTGAAGGCACGGGCGACAGTACGCCGCCCGGCGCGATGGGTGTTGCTCCCGCTGGAGCGGCGACCGCCAGCAGTGTAATCAACGCGCCGACCGCCAGAACCCCACGCAGACATTTCGCCATGGTACCTCCCGCGAGCAACCGATCCATTCGAAGACGGTTGGTGGGCAGCACAAGCAAACGACATGCCCAGCTCAACAACTACAAAGCGCCACTAGAAAACGCCGTTGGTCTTCCCTCTCGGCTTTACAGTCAGCCGACCATTAGTCTTTTGTCAACTCGCCACCGGTTTTGCTTCAATAACCGCGCGCGGTGTTTCGACTCTGAACGGCCTCCGGAGCACGTCCGCCTGGGCCCATTCACCGGGGACCTGATCTTGGCTGCAGGCTGGGTTGATCTTGGTCAGCATCTGGTTGCGGTGTGGCGATGGGTCGAAGAGATTCTCCAGGTGTACGATCTGATGAATGTCGGGTTAGCAAATTCGTCGCTGGATAGGGCGAAAGAGGCGGTCGCCGCCTGGCTGCGCGACGACGCCTGCGCCGCCCGTCTTACTGAGGCGGAGGCCGCGTTCTTAGCGCAGGTTTCACCGAAGGACGAAGTGCCACAATAAGCGGGGGCTGCCCAGCGAGGCTGGACGCCCTAATCGCGGACCGGCACTGTCGAGATTCAGGCCGTTTGCCTGAGAGCCTCGAGCCGTCCGAGCCAGTCGCCAATTTGGTTCCAACTGACGCTCGTCTGGTCCACCAAACCTTCATTTCCACTTTCAATCGGCCGCAAGTAGTCGAGTGACGCTCGATCCGAGCGAGCGTCGTCTGCGTCACGCAATCCCGACTAAACGCGGCTGAAGTAATTGAATAGCTGTAGTAAGATGGCACTCGTTCTTTCTCGCGATAGGCGCTGGGACCCTTCAGGGTGCGTGCGTATCGCGTTCAGATGCGGCGCCCTGGCCGCCTCGAGGCTGAGGCTTCGAGCGGGCGCCGCGAATCCCACCAGCTAACTAATCCATTCGGCGCCCGAGGGAGTGATCTATGTGGGCTCGCCTCTTGACGGCGGCACTGGCCGTCTTCGCCACGTCACAAAACACTAGCGTCAACCGCTTCAGCGACGATTTCGAGCATGGAATCGATCGCTGGCGCATCATCGGCGAGAACGGCGTCAGGATTAAAAGCTCCGGCAATCCGGTTCACGGCTCCGTGTTGGAGATGGTGCCCAACGGTGATGTTTCGGCCATCATCAAGGATTCTGAGAAATGGGGACGCGTGCGACTCGAGGGTGAGATGTTGTTCCCCACCAACGACGACAACTATCTCGGCTTCATCTATAACCTGACCGAGCACCATCGTCGGCAGGATTTTGGGTTGATCTACGTGAAGGGGAATCAAAGCTATCTACAGGTCAATCCACAGCTCGACTTCAACGTAACGCGGCTCGTGTACCCGGAACTGCGAACGCAGTTGTCAGGGCCGGCAGCGGTCACTGTGAATACCTGGCAGCGCTTCGCCATCGAAATAGATGCGGCCACCGCGCACGTTTATGTCGGTAGCGGCGACGTGCCGCAAATCACCTTTGCCGGATTCGATCACGATCGCGGCGCCATAGGGCTACAACCCCGATCGATTGGCGGCCCGGTATGGGTCGACAATGTGCGTGTCCACTCGATTGATCGACTGTCGTACTCCGGCCCCCCAATCCCGGCGATCGCATACGACACGACAACGCTGCTGACGAAATGGCAGGTCGCTGGCCCGTTCGATCGGACCGTTGACGACATTGCGCGGCATCCCGATCGAGGCCGCTGGGCGACATTCGAGACCGACACGCGTGGTGCGATCATCACCGGCCGGGTCGTGGATTATCACGGGCCGAAGACCGTCGCCTATTTTCGCTCGGCCGTCGACGTGCCGGCCGCCGGTCAATCGGAGCTCGAATTCAGCACCTCGACTGACCTGTCGGTGTGGCTGAATGGACAGTTCATCTCTGGAGCGTCACGCCAGGAATTCGCGTGGTTCGACTTCGCCACAAACCAGGAGCATGCCCCGCGACGTCTCGCGGTCACGCTCAAAGCCGGCCGCAACGATCTGGTCGTTCGGGTCCGCGGCGGCGCCTATGCTGAAGCAGGGTTCTTTAGCCGAGTCGCCACAGCCCGCCGCTAGCAGACCGCACCTCGTGGGCTCGGTTGCAGTGGACGGGGAAACGACGACGTCGCGGATGGATGGCAATCCGCGGCGGGCGACGGCGCTTGCCGACCTCGGCATCGGCAGTCTTCTGCTCACCGCGGCCGGACTGGTATCGGGACGCCTCGTGCTGTTCCGCCGCCGTCGCTGGCTGACCGCGCCCGCGGTCGTCACCGGCGTCGAACGATTGAAGCACGGCGACGAGGTGCGATGGCGGATCCGCTTCGCGTACTTCGATCGTAATGGGCAGGCACAAGAAAGCGCCGATCAAGTCCCTCAGGGTTCCTGGAAGCCCGGCGATTCGTGCGTCGCCGTTTATCGTCCGGAACAGCCCGATCTCGCGACGCTGCAATCGGCGCCCGTGCAGTCGGCGTAGCACCTCTACAACTTGGTCGCCCCGTAATTGGAATTCAAAATTCAGCTATACTCCGCCCGCTCGGCCGGAAGTCCGAGAAAAGGGGGTCAGGATGAGGCTGCGTATCTTGGGTCTCTGCGTTGTTCTCGCCCTTCTGTTCGGCACTCACGCCACGGCGCAACTCGCTTCTCAGGCGGCTCTGGTGGGGACGGTCACCGACAGCGATGGCCTCGTGGTTCCTAGCGCGCAGGTCGTCGCCGTCAACACCGGCACTGGCGACACCTACGAATCGACAACGAATTCCGAAGGCTTCTACAGCATTCAGTTTCCGCGCACCGGCACCTACGACATCACCATCACCATCTCCGGATTTCAGACGTTCAAGGCCACCGGCGTCGAGGTCGGTTCCAGTCAGGTTGTACGCACGGACGCCACCATGAAGGTGGGCGGCGTCACGGAAACAGTGACGGTTGGCGCGACGGCTCGAGTGCTGGATACAGACCGCGCCACCATCGCTGAGACGATCGGCGGACGCGCGGTTGTCGAACTGCCGTTGATCGGACGAAATGTCTGGAGCCTGGCGAGCACGACGCCAGGCGTTCTAGGCGGGCTCAATAGCGACATCGGGCTTAGCTTCAGAGGCGCCGGCCAGCGAGAGATCCAGAACAGCCTGTCCCTGGATGGCATCAACTCCTCGGCCAACCTGCTCGCCGCCACAAGCATGCGCCCTATCGCTGACGCTGTTACGGAGATTCAAATTCAGACCGGCAGCACGTCAGCTGAGTACGGCGCGTACCTCGGCGTTCACATCAATGTCGTCACCAAGAGCGGCACGAACAGCCCTCACGGTTCGTTCTTCCAGTTTTTTCAGGACGATGCGCTCGACGAGCGCGGGTACTTCGAGAACCGGGCGAACCCGAAAAACCCGAGGAGGCGCAATCAATTTGGCGTTCAGCTCGATGGCCCCGTGGTTCTGCCCAAGTTCTACGATGGCCATAACAAGACGTTCTTCATGGCGGCGTACGAAGGCGTGCGAGGGGACACGCTGAGCAGCCCCATTGTGACCGTCCCGACGGCCCTCATGCGCCAGGGAAACTTTTCTGAAGTCACCGCGACTATCATCGACCCCAGGACGGGGGCGCCGTTCCCCGGCAACATCATTCCGTCGACACGTATCTCACCAACCGCTCAGAAGGTGCTCCAGTATTTGCCCGAGCCGAATCGGCCTGGGTTGGCGTCGAACTTCCAGGGTCCCAGTCCCACCACCGAGAACGTCGATCAGTTCCTGACGCGCGTCGACCAGAACGTGGGCAACAAGAACCGGCTGTCGGTCCGCTACAACTGGCACGACAGTATCAATACCAACATCGGAAACGCGCCGATACAGGCGGTGCGTGTGAGTCAGCCGCGCGTCAACAAGAACACACTGGTGTCCTACACCCACACGCTGTCGCCGAACCTCCTCAACGATTTCCGTACCGGCTATCACCGCGTCGACTTCGACACGCTTAACGACTTTTCCCTGAACAACCTGTCGACAGCCGGCGCTGATCTCGGCATTCCGGGGTTCAGGGGCGACGTGCAGTTCAGTAACCCCGGCCTGCCGAGCGTCAACATCACGGGTTTCAGCGGAGTCGGTACCGCCGGCGCGAACTGGTTCCAGTTCGACAACACGTTCCAGGCATCGAACGTGCTCGCGTACACCCGTGGCTCGCACAGCATCCGGACGGGATTCGATATCCGGCGACTCGCGACCGGTCGGCGCGCGGCGAACGACCCCAGGGGGCGATTCGACTTCACCGGTAACTTCACCGGGAATGCGGCCGCAGACTTCATGCTGGGTATTCCGCTCACCGTCATTCCGCCCACCGATCAGATCCAGGGGCACGTCGGGGGGTGGCGCAACGGGTTCTTCGTCAACGACACGTGGCAGGCTGGGCGTAATCTCACGCTGAGTCTGGGCCTGCGGTACGAGTTGAACACGCCGGTCCAGACTTTCGCAGGGCTGGCGTCGATGCTGGATGAGGACTTCCTGACCATCATCCCGTCGACGTTTCCGGCCAAGGGTTTCAAGTTCCACGACCCGAACTACAAAGACATCGCGCCACGACTCGGCGCGACCTATCGACTGAATGAGAAGACGGTGGTTCGGGCAGGCTTCGGTATCTACTACAACCCGAACCAGATGAATTCGTTTACGTTCCTGACGAACAATCCGCCGATCGCGGCGGTCTCGACCTTCAGCAACAGCCTCACGAACCCGACGCTGTCATTCGAGAGTCCGACTGGCGTGCCCGGCGCGCCCGTCGCGCCGGACATGATCTCTCCCACGAGACATCTTCCGAACGCTCGGAAGGACCAGTGGAGCTTCGATCTTCAGCGGGAGCTGCGGCCGGGCACAGGGTTGGATCTCCAGTACGTCGGATCAAATACGAGCAACCTGGATCGCAGCTTCTTCAACAATACGCCTCAGCCAGGTCCAGGCGCGGTGGACCCGCGCCGCCCGACGTCGCGCTTCCGCAGCCGCCGCATTATCATGAACGACCTGTACTCCGACTACGACGCGGTCAGCGTCATCCTGCGCCAGCGCATGAGAGACGGTCTTCAGGTGGACGCGCACTATACCTGGTCGCGCACCCGCGACATCGCCACGCACTCCAACGGTGGCGGCCAGACGATGGACAACTACGACATCGCGAGAGATTACGGACCCGCGAATTGGGATACGCCGCACCGCTTCGTCGCGAGCTACATCTACGACGTGCCGTACTTAAAGAACTCGTCGAACCCCGTCCTCAAATACGTCGTGGCCGGATGGCAAATCGCAGGCGTCACGACGCTCCAGAGTGGGACGCCGGTCAACGTCACGATCGGCACCGATAGGGCGAACATCGGAATCTCTGGTCTTCAGCGCCCTGATCTCATCGGTGCGATCCCCTCGCTCAATTGCCAGCAGAGTCCCACAGGCCGCGATCTGATCAACTGCTTCGATGCGAACGCATTCGCCATCCCGGCGCAGTTCACGTTCGGCAACGCGTCACGCAACATCCTGAGGGGACCCAGGTTCCTCAACACCGACATCTCGTTCGTCAAGAATGTGCCGGCCGGGAATTCCATGCGGCTCCAGCTCCGCGTGGAAATGTTCAACGTCTTCAGCAACGTCAACTATGGGCAGCCGAACGGGGTATTCGGCACCGCGAATTTCGGCCGGATTTCCGCCCTCGCTACCGGCGCGAACATGCGGCAAATGCAGCTGGGAGCGAAACTGCTCTTCTAAGAACACTCGTCGTCGGTGACGCCAGCGGCGCCGAGACGGCGTAGCACAGCATCACGGACGGAACAGGTCGCTCGCCGCACCGCAGTATAGGCGGCGATCAATCCGCTTACGCAGCGTTCTAGAGCGCCTGAATTCTACACAGCCAGCTTTTCAGTGGGTTCCAACTGGCGAAACTTTGGTCCACCATCCTTTGCTCGCCTGCGGCGAGCTTCGACGAACCACAGCCTGACGTCCGTCGATGACCGCGCCAACCAACGGGAGCAGGCGCGATCAGCGCCTGCTCCCTTCGGTTGCGGGAGCGCTCGAGTCTGGAACGAGCATCCGGATCACTCCATCCTGTCTGGACGTGAGGAGCAGCTCGCCGTCGCCCGTCCGGCTGATATGCAGATCCACTCGCGAGATGCTGGCGCCCATCGCTTGATCGACGAGCTCGCGCATCGACACACCGACGCGATTGCCGCTCGCGTTTCGCACGTAGAGCTGGATTTCTTCGATGGGTGCCACCGTCTGCGGGATGCCGTCATCGGCGTTCTTCATCTCGGTGAGGTCCGTCGCGAATAGACGTCCGTTCTGGATATCGCCAAAGACGAACTTGCCGCGCAGCGCGGCGATCCGACCGCGATAGGCGAAACCGTCGGTGACGGCGCGCCCCTCGTCATGGTCGTAGATGGCCACCGGGTAAGTAAGGCCGTCTTTCTCGCGCCCGTTCAGCACGTTCTCAGGCAATGGGAACAGTTCGTTGAGCGAGCCGCCGCGCCACCGGCCGTTCTCCCAGTAGCCCTCCCGGCGCATCCAGCCGTAGTTTTCGCCATTTCGGACGATGTTGATCTCCTCGATCTGGTTCATCCCAATATCGGCAGCGAACATGGTTCCGTCCACGTCCCAGGAAAGCCTGTGAGCGTTCCGGAAGCCGTAGGCATAGATTTCTCCAAGCGTTTTCGGATCGCCGTCAGAGGCAAATTTGTTGGCCATCGGAATGGTGTAGTCCCCGAGCCCCTTTTCGCCTCCACTGACCTTCGGGCTGCGCGGGTCGAACCGCAAGATCGCAGTTGCGATCCCGTCGAGCCGTTGCGTCTGGCTGGCGGTATTCGCGTTCGGTCCTCCGCCGTTGCTGAATCCATGATCGCTGCCGCTGGTGTACAGGAGTCCGTAATCGGCATCGCCAGGCTTCGCTGTCGGATTGAATTCAACCGCTCCCATGGGGTGGGTCAGGTTTTGCACGACGTGAGCTTCGCGAAGCAGCTCTCGTCGTGTTCCCGCGAAAACGTCAGCGGAGGGATGAGTGGCGTGCCATTCCGTGATGATGTTGTGATAGCTCACATCCTTCAACGTGAAGCCGGGCGGGATGAAGTCCGGAGTCTTGGGATTGCCGGGCCCTCGCTCGGCATGCGCGGTGTAGAACAGACCATTCCGGGCGAATTCAGGATGAAACACGAATCCGATGAATCCGCTCTCGAGCCGGTTGTAGACGGCATGAAGAAATACGTCGGCCACGTTCGCATACACGTGCGGCTGGTTCTTGCCATCGATCAGGTAGAGGAAGCCGCGCGAGTCATTCGCGAATCGCCGGCCGTCAGGCAGATCGCGCACATAGCTGACGCGCGCCCACCCCGCAGGCGACACGTCCTGATCGGCGGGACGAATGCCCCGCGTGTCTGGAAGGCGCACGAGGTCCCTCACCTCGACGGAGATGCCGCGCTTCACAATCGGCGCCGGAATCGGGTTGCTTGTGATCTGCGCTTTGAGCGCACCTGCGGTCCCCAATTGCCAGTAGCAGAACGACGACAAGCCGCACACGTATGAGCATGAAGCCTCCAGATGCTCGAAACAAGCTGCCATATTCTCGCAGTTGTGCCGGTTCTCCTAGCGTGGAAAGTGCACGCCTTCGTGAGCTATGACATACTCCCGACGCTCAAGTAACCATCAAACGGAGAGAACCTCAGATGCGCCATGTGTTTTGTCTCTGGTGTGCGGCGGGATTCCTGACGGTCGGGCTGTGGGCGCAAGCGCCGCAGAATCCAGCATTGGCCGGAGCCGCGACCGCGTTGCCGATTCCCGACACCAATCCGTTTACCTCGGAGAGCGATGTTCGAGCAGGCGAAGCGCTCTTTCAAACCCATTGTTCGTACTGTCATGGCTCGTTCGGTGAAGGGGGCCGCGGCGCGGATCTCACCGCCGGTGTCTATCGTCATGGCGGACGCGATCCGGAATTGTACGCGTCGGTCCGGAATGGCATCCCGGGAACGGAGATGGCGCCCGTGCGCGTGAGCGACGATGAGGTCTGGAGGATGGTCGCGTTTGTGAAGGGTCTCGGCTCGCGTGGGCTGCTTGAAAAGGCGCCGGGCGACGCGGCGGCCGGCCGGCTTGTTTACCAGAAGTCCGGTTGCGCCTCGTGCCATCGTGTCGAATCCGACGGCGGCAATCTCGGGCCAGATCTCACCGATATCGGGCGCCGGCGCGGCCTGAAGTTTCTCACGGAGTCGCTCCTCACGCCCGAAGCGAACATCGCGGTCGCGTATCGCGCGGTGCAGCTTGTCCTGAAATCGGGTCAAACCGTTACAGGCATGCGGTTGAACCGCGATGACCTTTCCATCCAGCTGCGCGACAGCCGAGATAATCTCCGTTCATTCCTGATGCAGAACGTTGAGGAAGTGCGCTACGACAAGCCGTCGCTGATGCCGGCCTATGCATCGATGAATTCGAAGGATCTCGAGAACGTGATCGCGTACTTGCACTCGTTGAAGGGGGCCCTATGAGATCGACGCGAGTCGGAGCGTGTGCGGTTGTGGCGTGTCTGTTGACGGCGGCCTCATGGACGCTGAGCGGACAGAGTCAGCCCGTGACCTACGAGCGACTGCTCAAGGCGGATCAGGAGCCCGGTAACTGGCTCATGTACTCGGGCACATACAGCGGCTGGCGGTTCAGCAGGCTGAACCAGATCACCACACAAAACGTCAAGAACCTGCGCGTCAAGTGGTTGTTTCAGGGGCGCCATATCGAGAAGTTCGAAACCACGCCACTCGTCGTGGACGGGATCATGTATCTCACCCGTCCCGAGAATGCGATCTACGCGCTCGACGCCCTCACCGGCCGGCAGTTGTGGACTTACGAGTACAGGAACCCGGAACGCACTTACAACTGCTGCGGCAAGAACAACAGGGGGCTCGCCATCCTCGGCACCACGCTATTCATGAACACGCTCGACATGCACGTGATCGCGGTGGACGCGAAATCGGGACGCGAGCTCTGGAAAACCGAGATGTTCGATCACGCGCAGGCCGGCGGATATGCGGCAACTGGGGCGCCGCTCGTCGTCAAAGACAAGGTGATTGTCGGCATGGCCGGCGGCGAGCGCGGCGTAAGTGGATTCCTCGACGCCTACGACGCGAAGACAGGAAAGCATGCATGGCGCTTCAATACGATTCCTCAACCCGGCGAGCCGAACTTCGGCACCTGGGCCGGCGACTCGTGGAAGACGGGAGGCGCGTCAACCTGGAATACCGGGTCCTACGATCCGGACACGAACACGTTGTTCTGGGGCACCAGCAACCCGTGGCCCGATTACAACGATGATTTGCGCGCGGGCGACAATTTGTACTCGTGCGCTGTGCTGGCGCTCGATCCCGACACGGGCAAGCTGAAGTGGCATTACCAGTTCACGCCGCACGACCTTCACGACTGGGACGCCACGCAGAACCCGATCCTGGTGGACACCGAGTTCATGGGACAGGTGCGCAAAGTGCTCGCGTGGCCGAACCGCAACGGATTCTTCTACCTGGTGGATCGGACCAACGGAAAGTTCCTGTCGGCCAAGGCGTTCGTGAAACAGACATGGAACGATGGATTCGACTTCGAGAACAACGGACGGCCGAAACTGGTCCCCGGCAATGACCCGACGCCCGAGGGCAATGACAAAGTGTGGCCGGGTATCGACGGCGGCGCCAACTGGATGTCGCACAGCTACAGCCCGCTGACGAAACTTTTGTATGTATTCGCGCGCGAAGAGCGAAGGGTGTACACAAGGAACGCAATACAGCATCCCACGACGGACCCCGCCGCGACTCCACTGGCGCCCAACGCCGGCCCGGCTGGTGGACGGGTCCGCGGCGGTTACGATGACTGCCTTGTCGTCGGAATCGATTGCGGCAAGCGGCTTGCGGCATTTGCGCCGGAAGAAAGCTACGGTAAGGCCATCGCGATCGATCCGGCAACCGGCGCGACGAAATGGGAGCATCGGGTGCTCTCACCTCCCTGGGGCGGATTGATGAGCACAGCAGGTAACCTGGTGTTCGGCGGCACCATTGAGGGAGTGATCTTCGCGTTGAATGCCACGACCGGAGAGCGCCTCTGGACCTTTTCCAGCAACGGCCCCGTCTATGGCACGGCGATCAGCTATCTCGCCGACGGGAAGCAGTTGGTCTCGATCCCGGCTGGCGACCTGATTGTGACGTTTGCCTTGGACTGAATCAGCGTCGCGTTCTGGCGGCCGCCCGCGCGCGAGACTACGATCGCCAAAGGAGCTGGAACCGATCCGAGAACGCAGTGGGAGTGGACGTCGCCGAGCGCTTAGGACGTCCACACCCTCCACGCCGCGTTGAAGCATTTAACGCTTTGCAGCGTTGACGGCACCATTCCCGTTGTCCTTGACGTGGTTCGAGTGCGGCAGGAACTTGGATGGTTCCACCTGCTGAGAAGTAAGGGCGTCGCACGACAACACGAGCGCCTTCAGAATCGTGCACGCGATCTGGCGCGTCTCCACTGGATCGTCGATGGTTTTGCTGGGCAGCGACGTTTGAGACACGAGCAGTGCTACGTGCACGTCGTCTTCGCCGAACCCGCCGTGATCCGCGATTTTCGTCGCGCTGGTCGTATACACCGTCCCAGGTTCCGGCACCACGATGATGTCGGGCGTACGCGAATCGGTAAGCGGATCGGGAAAGAGCGCCGCCAGGTCATCGCCCGAAAGAACTTGCGCGATACGCGCGGCCGTCCGGTTCGCCGGCAGATTGAACGCGGCGACTACGTCCGCTGTTTTCGTTTGGTCCTTCAGCCAGATGAGCGGCCCTGTGTCGGCGCTCAGTAGCGCGAGCGAGCCGGGCGCAGCGGCGTTGACGATGGTCGTGATCACAGCCGGGGCGACGCGCACCAGCTTCGTTGGATCGACAGGCGAGTTGCCGTGCTTGGCCGAGATGATAATCATCGTCGAATCGGCGAGACCCCGTGCTTCTAGCGCAGACACCATCGCTCCGATTGATTGATCGGTGTGATCCAGCGCCGCTTGCAGCGACACCGACGGCGTCCCGCTCGCGTCCAGGTACCCGCCGACCAGCACTTCACCGGTCGATTTTTTCTCGATCAGCTTCTGCCCGACACTCACGGCCTGGAAGTTCATACCGAACAGCGCCGGCGTTCCCACCCAGTCAGTACCCGTATGATCGAAACCATTGATCTCGTTTACGATGGCCGCGACCTTCATGTCGTCGTAGGCCATGGTCAGCGAGAAGCTGTTGGTCGTGGTGACGGCGGGAGGATTGAGCGTGATCTCCGGCGTGTAGAGATCATCGATGCCAGTGCCCGACGGACCGTTGAGGAATTCGTATGCCGGGTGTTTATCCGACCACGCCGTGTGGCCGCCGGCAGCCTTTACGAGCTCGAAAACGTTGTTGACCCTCGGGAACTGATGCGGCCAGACACGCGAAACGCACCCGTCCGCGGGATCGCGCGGCAGCAGCAGCGGATTGATCGTCGTCGTGAACGAAAACGGTAGGACATCCAGGTTCTGCTTCCACTGCACGCGCGCGCGCCGGGCACGCACGGGCCGCTGGCCGGCGCAAGCGATCGGTCCCACCCATCGTCGTAGTAAACGCCGGTGGAACGAGGAGTTCCACCAGTCACCATCGCAAGCATGCCCGGAAACGAGTCGGACGGCTTCGTCGCAGTCGCGTGCGTGTAGGTGCGCCCATGTTCACTCAGGCGTGCGAGTGTCGACTGGGGGTGGTTCTCGATGAATCGTTCGAGGTCGAAGGCGTGAAGGCCGTCGACGCTCAACAGCAGGACGTGACTGATCGGGGCATTCTGATCGTCCTGAGCCGTCAGGATGACGTTCAGCCCAGCGGCGCCGATGACTGTTGCGAGAGCGACCGTGGCGAAGCGTGCAGTGCTAGTCATGGTTGTCTCCCTACCAAAGCGTTGAATCGTTTAGAACACCACCCGCATGCCGAACTGCACCTGGCGCGGGCCGCCGAATCGCGCGGTTGAGGGCGCGAACAGCGGCTGGCCGGCGGTTGCCACAGGCTGTGCCGCTGTGCCGAACGAGCTGACCGCGTCGGGCCCGAACGTCAGGTTCCTCGCCCTTGTCACGTTGAAGGCCTCGACGAGAAGGTCGACCTGGCGCGCGCCGGCGGGACGCAAGGATTTCAGCAGTCGAACGTCGAGGTTGAAGAACGATGGCTGCCGCGAGCTGTTGCGTTTAACGACATGGCCATTGACGATGGCGCGATCGTTCTCGTCGTTGGCGTCGTTCTGTGTGTCGAACCCGATGATCGGCGTGTAGGGCACTCCGGTGCGGGCGAAGAGAATCGCGCCGGCCGTAAAGCCGCCGGGAATGCTCACGAGCCCGTTGAAGTTGACGTTGTGGCGCACGTCGTTCTTCGAGTACGCCCACTCCGCGCCCAAGTCGAAGGGATTCAGCGCGGTTTCTCGACGGAAGAGATGTTCGTTCGAGTCGTCATCCATATTCCGGGCGAGCGTGTAGTTGGCCTGCAGCTCGAAGCGATTGGCCAGGTGGCGCGTCAGCGACACTGCCATCGCGTCGTACTCGGAACGAGCCGTCGACTCGTTAATCGACAGTGCCCCGATCGTGGGATTCGGGCGTGTCGATGGGAAGATGGGCATGCCCGTCGCATCGATCGTCGGGGTGAAGAGATTGCGATCGAGCCGGCGTTGCAGGTTCTTCGTCGAACCGTGTATGTAACTGACCGACGCCGCAAAGTTCTGACCGAGCAGTCGCTCCAACGTCGCGGACCCCTGAGTCGAGCGCGGGTTCTTGAAGTTAGGGTCGAAACCGAAGACGCGCGGGGCCGCCACTTTGAGACCGGCCGGCACGCTTGTCAGCGGATTCGGGAAGGTCAACGCCGAGAGCACGCTCGGATCGAACTTGCTGTCCACAGCGATCGTGGTGATGCCGTTGTCGGTGAAGACCCGCTGGAACAACGTGGCCGGCGTCCGGGCATCGTAAAGACCTCCCGAGATCCGCACGACCGTCCGGCCGCTGCCGTTCACGTCCCAGGAAAGCCCTCCCCGTGGTTGCCACTGCTTCAGATCGTTGGGGATGAACGCCGTCTCAGGAATCGCCGGGTTCGGGTTAGTCGGCTGAGGATTCCACTGACCTTCCCAGCGCACGCCGACCGTCGCGGTGATATCGGGACCGAGCGAGATCTTGTCCTGCGCGTACGTCGCGATCTCTCGCTGGCGTCCTTTGAAAAACGCGTTGTCGGGATTGAAGGTCAGCACCGTCTGCCGGTACCGGCTGATGTTTCCCGCGACGTAGTCGCCGAGCGATTTGTAGTCGTAGCGCCCTTGGACGTTGTCCTCGCGCATCTGCTGGACGTCATTCACGTTCCAGTCGAACCCGACCCGGATGCGATGGGACCCCGCCGTGGCGGTCAGGCTGTCGCTCAGTTCGTAGCGTGTGCTGTCGAAAGCGCGGGGGCGGCCCGAATCGCCGCCGAGATTCCCGAATCCGGTGATGACGATCGCGGCTGTCCTCACGTTCGGGATCTCTTCGCGAGGGTCGGTCGCCATCTGTCCACGGACCTCATTCAGCAGGCCGGGGCCGAACATCGACGTTAAACCTGTCTTCACGCTCTTGCTCGCGCTCTTGCGGGTGAAGTTGGTCGTCACCGCCTGATTGAGCTGCAGGGAATCGAAATTGAAATTCTGGCCGCGCAGGTGCGTGTAGGTGCCCTGCACATTCAGCAGCCCGGTTGATCCGAGCACCACGTCGGTGCGCGCGAACACAGCCGTCGGATTGTTGTTGGCCATCTGCTCGCCTTGCTGCGCCAGCAGAGCCGTCGGCACCGTCACGCCGGCGGCCTGCTTATCGAACTGCACGACGTACGGGATTTGCAGGAGGCTCTGCTCGGCAGCGACGAAGAAGAACGCACGATCGTGCTTCACCGGCCCGCCAAGCGAGCTACCGAACTGACTCTGCTTGTTATTCAGGGTGCGATCGAATGCGTCTGGTGACGTCAGCGATTTCTCGCGGCCGTAGTAGAACCCCTCGCCGTGCACGGCGTTCGATCCGGACTTTGTGACGACGTTGACGAACCCGCTGTTCGTGCGTCCGACTTCCGCGTTCGCCCCGCTTCGGATGACCTGGAATTCGAGTATCGCGGCCTGTGGAAAAAAGAACACGGCGTCGTTACCGCCGCGCTGGTTGCCCTGCAGCGCGTCGTTGAAATCAGTGCCGTCGATGGCGATGTTCGAGTTGATCGACCGTTGACCCGAAATGACCAGGCCGTTGCGATCGGACTCCTGCGTAATCGCGGGCGACAACTGCACGAACTCGGTGAAATCGCGTCCGCGAATCGGCAGATCCGACACGGCGCGCGCGCCGATGACCGTGCTCGTGGCGGTCTCGTCTTTGTCGAGCCGCAGCGCCTCTGCGGAGACCGTGACCGTCTCGGTGACGTTCGCGATTTTGAGGCCGAAGTTGATCGTTTCGGTTACGCCGACGGTGAGACGCACGGCGTCCCGCACAGTCCGCGCGAAACCAGGCGACACCGCCTGGACGAAGTAGGTTCCGACCGGCATCGAGGACGCGAAATAGCGACCGCGCGCGTCAGTGACGACGGACCGGTCGTAACCCGTGTCGGTGCTCAAGATCGACACGAACGCTCCGGCAATCGGTTGATTGTTCGGATCCGTCACCGTCCCTTCGATCGCCGAGACGCCCGATCCTGACTGCGCGGCCGCAGGCGCGCAGATTCCGATCATCAGAACCAGTAGCGTCCCCGCCACTGCGCGCAGCAACGTCGAGCACAAATTCGTTTGGCTGATCACACGGTCCTCCTGATTTTGCAAAGCACAGATCCAGACTGCTCGACGGGAGAGCAACCGGCGTGCCCGGGAGTTTGTGTCTGGAGTAAGTCGTTCGAGTCCGCTGCCGCCCCGATGTGGCAGAAGGCAAAATCGTAAGTCAGCCCGCACGATCATCAAGAACGTGCGAGCACGGCAAATTTTGATCTCTTATCGCCGCTTGAGATCGAGCTGAATCGTGTTGCGGAATTTGACGGCGACGCCGTCGGCGGTTGCGGGCATGTAGCGCCAGGTTTTCGCTGCCGCTAGTACCAAACCGTTGTAGACGACATTTACAGGCACCGTCATCGTCGCCGTCTCGACCATGCCGACTTCGTTGATGATGATTTCGACAACGCCCTGCCGCTGCACGAACACGTCGCCAAGCACGGGCATCGTTTGACGCAGGACCGTCGGGGGCACGACATTCGCGTCTGCAAGACTGTAGATCCGAGGCGCGGCGGGTCGTAGCGGCGCCGCTGGTGGATGGACGACGGGTGCCACCGGCGGCGGCGGCGGAGTGGAGGCCGCGGCGAGATCGCGAAAACTCATCGCCATCTGGCGCAGTTGCGAAAGCGGCGGCTGATTGGCTGCTGATCCAAGATCCGGATCGCCGAGCAACTCCAGCACGAGCTTGAATCCTTCCGACGCCGCGGCGAGGTTTTTTCGATCAAACGCCGCCTTGGCTTCCGCGTACTTCTGCTGGATGATCGCCGGCAGCATTCGTTGCCGGACATCGCGGAACGCCGCGCGTACACGCGGCGATACGTCGGTTTCGGAGAGATGATAGGAAGGCACGGCTGCGACCATCGCCTGGATAGCACCGGTGGCTTCGTCGGCCCGCCCGAGCGCGAGCAGGCACAACGCACGGTATTCATTGATCGCGCGGCCGTCCTCCTGGCGGCGATCGGCGCCACGCAGGCCATTCAGCATCGTCAGCGCATCTTCGTACGCCGCGGACGCATAAAGATCGCGGGCGCCGGCTAAAGAACCCTGTGCCGCGGCGGCCTCGGCCATGCTCAAAACAATGGCCGCCGCTAAATGACACTCGATTATGCGTCTCACCCAAACGCGCATGATACCGGCGGGCAGCTGCGCAAATCGTGCCATGCGCTCAACAAACGCTTGTTGCGTGCTGTGGGCGTTTATGTCCGTTCGCGCAAAGCTGACCGCCGACGGGGATGTAACAACTATTTCCGTTTCGGTTGGAACAGCTTCGGCACCATGTCGGTCAGGTTCTGACGCCAGAGCGGCCACACGTGACCCATGCCGGGCACTTCCTGCTCGGTGAATTGCACGCCTTTCGATCTCAGCCAGTCTTTGAATTGACGGTTCACGCCAATAAGTCCGTCGGCCGTGCCGCACACGATCCACAACATCCGAAGCTGTGAGTTCGCTTTCGCGTCGAGACCGGGAAATGTTTTAGCGAACACGCTCACATCCATCGGTTGAGGAGCAACGCCGGCGACACGCTCGGCCGCGGGCGCTGTCGCGGGCCACAACATGGGAGCCGAACTGAACGCGCCAATCCAGGCAAATTGATCAAGGTGATTAAGGCCGACAAACAACGACTCCGCGCCGCCCATCGAGAGACCCGCAATCGCACGCTGCTCGCGGTTTCTGCTTACGTTGTATGCCTTGTCCACAACAGGCATGACTTCCTCGAGAAGAATCTTCGTGTATCCTGTGATGTTCTCGGGCGTGCGCCCGCCGGTGGGCCCATTCGACGTTCCGTAGCCGAGCGGCGAGACCACGATCATGGGAACGGCTTTTCCCTGCGCAATTAAATTGTCGAGGATGTTATTGGCGGCTCCTCCGTTCATCCATCGTTCGGAATCATCGCCGAGCCCGTGCAGCAGATACAGCACGGGATACGGCTGCTCTCGACGCGCATCGTAGCCAGGCGGTGTATACACGAAGAAATCTCGATCGTCGTTGGCCACGGCAGAATGAAATGGATGACGGGCAATCGCACCGCGCTCGACAGCGGGCGCCGGCAGCCAAGGGCCCGGGCCCGGCACGGCGAACATGCTTTGGAAACCGATGAACGATGTCTGTGCTTGCCGGTTCGACGGGTCGTTCATCGCGTCGCCATCGACAATCAAAGCGTACGTGTAGATGTCCGGGGCCAGTGCATCGGTCGTCATGCTCCAAATACCCTGCTCATCTTTGTGCATGGGCAACTGCTTTCCGCCAAGCGACACAGCGACCTCGCTCGCATTCGGCGCTCGAAGACGGAACGTTACGCGACGGTCCCCGGCGACTTCCGGCGACTTCACGGGCCCCCCGCCGCGGCCGCCTTGCGTTGGCGGAGCCGCAGCCCCAGCTGTTGCAGGAGGAGTTTGGCGCGCGCTCTCTGGCAGCGCGAACGCATAAAGCGAGCTTCCGCCGCCGAACACGATGTACTGGCGTCCGTCGAGTTCGTAAGTAATCGGCGAGTTCCCAACACGGCCGATCGCCGAGTGCCACAGCGTGGTGCCGTCGCTGGTGCGAAGGGCCATCACGTTTCCGTTGTTGTCGCCGGTGAAGGTCAAACCGCTTTCAGTCGTCAACACACCAGCGCCGCCAGCGCCGTCTCCGAGCTCGTGGGTCCACTTGATCTTCCCGGTCTGATACTCGATGGCCCGTAGCTCCGCTTTCGACCAGACACTAGAGTTCGCACCCGCCCAGCCGTATGCGCCGTGCTCCTTCTTAAAGAAATAGATACCGTAAGCGTCGACGGCGCTCACGAGCAACAGTCCTGTCCGCGGATCGAAACTTGGCGAGCGGTAGTTCGTCGCGCCAGCTTCGTTCGGCGCAACGAGGCGGCCATCCCGCAGCGGCTCTTTGTCGGAATTCGGAATAGGACGGCCGTCCTTGTCGATACCCTTCGCCCAGTTCGCTGCGGCAAACGGCACTGTGAGCAGGCTCTTTCCCGTCGTCCGATCGAGCACGAAGAAGTAACCGTTGCGAGACGCCTGAAGCAACAGTTTGCGCGCGCTGCCGTTGAAGCTGCCGTCGACTAACACCGGCACTTCAGATGCGTCCCAGTCGTGCGTGTCGTGTGGCGACGCCTGAAATCCCCACGCCAGTTTTCCCGTGTCGGGATTCAGCGCCACGATGCTGCAGGTCCAGGCGTTATCGCCCGGCCGCACTTCGCCGTTCAGAACCGGCGTTGGGTTGCCGGTGCCGACGTAGAACAGGTTCAGATCGGGATCGTAGGTGCCGGTCATCCACATTTGTCCACCGGTGGCGCCGCCGCTGATCGAATCCGGCGTGCCTGGAGGCGGCGTACTGTAAAACGTCCATTGCACCTTCCCGGTATCGGGGTCGAATGACTTCAGCGTTCCCGGCAAATTGTCAAAATCGCCGGCGACGCCGACGATCAGATGATTCCGAATCAGCAGCGGGGCATTCGTGGACCAGAAGCCGCGCTTCGCGTCGGCGATCATGACGTCCCATTTCACGGCGCCAGTGCGTGCGTCGAGCGCAACGAGATGCGCGTCGGGCGTCGTGAGGAACACCGAATCCTTATAGACGGCCGCGCCACGATGCCCGATGTGGAACGCGTCATTGGGCGGATACGTGTACCGCCATAACTGTCGCGCCGTTCGCCCGTCTACGGCCCAAATGTTGTCGGGAGTGGTGAGGTAGATTACGCCGTTCACCAGGATTGGCGTGCCCTTGATCTGTTGCGTCTGATTGGTCGCAAACGCCCACGCGAGCGTGAGCTGGTTCACGTTGCCGGGCGTGATGGCCGTCAGCTTGCTGTGTCGCTGTCCCGAATAGTCGCCATGATAAGTCGGCCAACTGTCGACCGGCGGCTTCAGGAGCATGGCGGGATCAACGCTCTGGGCGATGATCGCCACTCCACAAACGAGAACGACGGCAAGTGGGAGAGCGAGACGCTTCATGATCGATCCCTTCGCTTAACGCAATGTCTGCAGGTACGCAAAGACGTTGTGCATGTCCTTGTCCGTGTACTTCGCCAGGTGTTCGATGTGCGCGCGGAGCGGGTTCTCGCCGCCGTCAATCCTTACCGCGCTCAGAGGCCACGATCGCGTCCAGCCGTTGGCGTCGGTCACGCTGATCGTGAACTCGTCGCGATTGGCCAGCTTGCCGCTGATGACTTGGCCGCTGCTCGTGGTGATGGTGACCATCGGAGGCGCCGCTGCCGCACCGGCGTCTCTGCCGGAACCCGGATAAAGCATCCGCTGAAGAAGCCCGAGCCCCTGGAAGCGCGAACCGATAGTGGCGAAGCCGCTGCTGAGTGCGTGACACGTCGCGCAACCTCCCGCGCCGTTGAAGTACTGCTTGCCTTCGGCGGCGTTTCCGGTTTGGAGATCGTCAACGTCGACCGAGCGACGGCCTCCGCTCGCGGATTCCGCTTTCGTCTTCGCATCGTGAATGAACGCCACGACGGCGGTCATATCGGCGTCGCTCAGGGGAATCGCGGGCATACCTTTGTCGGGACGGCCCGCGCGAACGACTGGGGCGATCTTGTCGCCACGCACGTCTTCGGCCACGAGCATCGATCGCGTGAGGTCCGGTCCGCTTTCTCCTCCGGCGCCGTCCCGGCCATGACAGAAGCCGCACTGAGAGGCGAAGCGTGGTTGACCCGCTTGGATCTGTTCTGGTGGATATGTTTGAGCGGCAGTCGTAGCCGGCGGCCGTTTTGAGGCTGGACTTGCAGCGGTCGGCGGCGGCGTGCCGGGCGTCTGCGCGTAGCCCAGCGCCGAGGCCCACGCGCACAGTAGAGCGACCATGCCGAGACGCATAAGCGATCCTCCGTTGTCGGTTCCTAGATCGAGTAGAGTAGCCGACGGTTCTTTTAGGAGCAAGCACGGGGAGGATCGTATTTCTATCCTCGGGATCGACGTCGGAACAACCGGCTCACGCGCCATCATTGTCGACGGCGACGGTCACGTCGTTGGCTCGGCGACGGCGGAGCATGTCGCGTTCACCTCTCCTCAGACTGCATGGGCAGAGCAGGAACCCGAGGATTGGTGGCGTGCCGCCCGCGACGCGATCCGCAAAGCGATGACAACGAGCCGAGCCGACCCGCGCTCGGTTCAAGCGATTGGCCTTTCGGGTCAGATGCACGGCGCCGTGCTGCTCGACGATGTGGGTCAGGTCGTGCGGCCCGCGATCATCTGGTGCGATCAACGGACCGAGGCCGAATGCCGATGGCTTACCGAGACGATCGGCGCGGCGCGTCTGCTCGCGCTCACCTCTAACCCTGCGCTGACCAACTTCACGCTGCCGAAATTGTTGTGGGTCCGCGCCCACGAGCCTTCGGCGTGGCGGCGCGTTCGTCATGTGCTGCTGCCGAAAGACTTCGTGCGCCTGCGTCTCAGTGGCGAATATGCCATCGACGTCGCCGATGCGTCCGGTACGCTGATGCTCGACGTGGCGCGCCGACGGTGGTCCGACGACATCATGTCGGCGGCCGGGCTCAATCCTGCAATTCTTCCCAACGTCTTCGAATCGCCCGAGGTGTGTGCGCGCCTTTCGCGTGAAGGAGCAGCGGCGACCGGCCTGCCCGAAGGCACGCCGATCGTCGCGGGGGCCGGCGATCAGGCGGCTGGCGCGATCGGAATGGGCATCACCCGCCCCGGCACTGTGAGTGCAACAATCGGGACATCGGGCGTGGTGTTTGCGGCGACCGACCGTCCGGCGCTGGACCCGGGTGGTCGACTGCATACGTTTTGTCATGCGATTCCAAACCGTTGGCATGTGATGGGCGTCACTCAAGCCGCAGGTCTCTCGCTGCGATGGCTTCGCGAACAATTCGGAGCCACGGCGTCCGGCGACCAAGGATACGAAATGATGACGGCGGCGGCCGCAGCGGTGGCGCCGGGCGCCGACGGTGTACTCTGGGCTCCTTATTTAATGGGGGAGCGCACACCGCATCTCGATCCGAATATTCGCGCGGCCTTGATCGGGCTTGCCGCCAGTCACACACGCGGTCACATCGTCCGCGCCGTGCTCGAAGGCGTCGCGTTCAGCTTGCGCGACTCCTTGACGATCTTCGACGAGCTGGACATTCCGGTTCGGCGGGTGCGGCTGGGCGGCGGCGGCGCGCGCTCGCCCTTGTGGTGCCAGATTCAAGCCGATGTGTATGGGCACCAAGTGGAAGTCGTGGCCGCGAGCGAGGGGGCGGCGTACGGCGCGGCATTGCTCGCCGGTGTGGGCGCTCGTCTCTGGCCGAGTGTGGATGAGGCGTGCGATTGTCTTGTGAAAGGCACTGTCGCCGCGTCGCCTGATCCTCGTACTGTTTCACTAATGACCGAACGCTACGCCGCCTATCGACAAATTTATCCCGCGCTGCGCAGCATCGAAAACTTTTATGCCCGACCAATTCACGCCGCGCCCTGAGCACAAATTTTCCTTCGGACTGTGGACCGTGGGCAATCGCGGGCGCGATCCATTTGGCGACGCGGTCCGACCGGCGCTGCCCCCAGTAGACGCGGTCGCGCTCCTGGCGGAAGCCGGGGCATGGGGCGTCAACCTGCACGATAACGACCTGGTGCCGATCGACGCGTCTGCCTCGGAGCGCGATCGTATTGTCAAAGAATTTCGATCCGCCTGCGACCGCCATCACATCGTCGTGCCGATGGCCACTGTCAACCTGTTCTACGACCCGGTGTTCCGCGACGGTGCATTCACCGCGAACGATGCGCGCGTTCGCGCCTACGCGATTCAAAAAACGCTGCGGGCGATGGACCTTGGCGCCGAGCTCGGCGCCAAGACGTTCGTCCTGTGGGGCGGGCGTGAAGGCACTGAAACCGACGCGTGCCGCCGCCCCGATGAAGCCGTCAAACGGTTGCGCGAGGCCGTGAACTATTTGTGCGAGTACTCGCGCGATCGCCGCTACGGGTTTCGCTTCGCGCTCGAGGCCAAACCAAACGAGCCGCGCGGCGACATCTACATGGCCACCACGGGGGCGTATCTCGGATTTATCCCCACGCTGGACCATCCGGAGATGGTGGGCGTGAATCCCGAGGTCGCGCACGAGCAGATGGCAGGGTTGAACTTCGTGCACGCGGTCGCGCAGGCCTGGGAAGCGGGCAAGCTGTTCCACATCGATTTGAACGATCAAGTGCCAGGTCGCTACGATCAGGACTTCCGATTCGGATCCGCGAACCCGAAGGCCGCGTTCTGGCTCGTCAAGTTTCTCGAGGACGTGAACTACGACGGTCCGCGCCACTTCGACGCGCACGCGTACCGAACGGAAGACTACGACGGCGTCCGCGAGTTTGCCCGCGGCTGTATGCGCACGTACCTTATTCTCAAGGAACGGGCGCAGCGGTGGAACACGGACGCCGAGATTCAGGCGCTGCTCCGCGCGTCGGTGGGCAAGGACGGCCTGCCTGCCGTGAACACATACTCGAGTCAGGGACGAGACATGCTCCTTGGGCACGAGTTCAATCGCGCCGCATTATCGGGAAAAGGCCTCGGCTACGAACGGCTGGACCAGTTGACGATGGAAGTGCTCCTTGGCGTCCGATGAGGTGACACGATGAGAAATAGGATGTTCGGGATCACGCTCGGCGCGGTTCTGCTTGCGGCCTGGACGCTCGGCGCTGCTACGCCGATTCGCGTGATGATTCTCGATGGAGAAAGTGCTGGCGCTTATCACGACTGGCAGCGCGTCACGCCGGTCCTGAAAAAAATGCTCGACGAGACGGGACTATTCGATACCACGGTCGTCACCGCGCCTCCAGCCGGGGGAGACGTCACCAGCTTCAAGCCACAGTTCATCAGGTTCGATGTCGTCGTGATGAACTACGACGCGCCGGACGAGCGCTGGCCGGCAGAGGTGAAAACTGCGTTCGAACAGTTCATGTCCGCTGGCGGCGGGCTCGTGACCGTTCACGGGTCCGACAATGCGTTTGCCGGCTGGCCGGCGTTCAACGAGATGATCGGCGTCGGTGGCTGGCGCGGACGAACAGAGACGGCGGGACCATATTGGTATTACAAGGATGGCAAGCTGGTGTCAGACGCCACGCCAGGCCGCGCTGGAAGTCACGGGCGCCGGGTGCCGTTCCAGGTGACGGCGCGGAACACGTCGCATCCAATCATGCGCGGGCTACCCGCTGTCTGGATGCACCAGGGCGACGAGCTGTATGCCACGCTGCGTGGTCCTGGCAGGAACATGACGGTGCTCGCAACCGCGTACTCCGATCCGGCGAACGCGGGGACGGGACGTGATGAGCCGCAGCTCATGGTTCTCACATTCGGCAAGGGCCGCATCTTCCACACAACACTTGGCCACGACGTCAACGGTCTCAGCTCGGTCGACTTCGTCACCACGTTTCAACGAGGCACCGAGTGGGCGGCCACCGGGAACGTGACGCAGAAGCCGCCTGCGAACTTTCCGACGGCGAACACGGTGTCCTATCGCGCCGATCTTGCCGCGATGGATGCGCGCTACAAAAATGGGCTGAACGGTCTGGATGCCGGACGTTAGTACTCGGTGAACATTCTCTGAATATCAGTCGGCGAATGGGTCTTGGTAAGGGCGAGCATCAAAAGGATGCGCGCTTTCAAGGGCGTCAGATCTTCGCCGCCAATCAATCCTTCGCGCACGCGGTTTGAGGAAAGAGCGGCGATGCGCCCGCTGCCGGTTCTCGTCGCCGCCACCACCATCACGTTCTGGCGCTCCGCATATGCGATGCCGGGCGCGAGCGATCCGCCGGTCAGGTCGGCGCCCGCTACAGCAATGACGATCCCTTTGGCGCCTGCGTCGACGGCCGCCCGCATGAGATCACTCGTTGCGCCCTGGTAAAACATCATGATGTCGACGCGTGGCAGTCCGGTGAGCGCCGAGACGTCGAACTCGGTTTTTTGCGTATGCCGCTTGACGGGTTCGCGGTAATAGACGACGCGATCGGGATCGACGACGCCGAGGATGCCGTACGGACGGCTCTGAAACGTCTGCAGGCGCAGGGCGTCGGTTTTCGTGACCTCGCGCGCTGAATTGATTTCGTCGTTCAGCACGACGAGCACGCCTTTGCCACGCGAGTCGGGCGACGCCGCCACACGAAACGCGTCGAGCAGGTTCGCCGGCCCTTCAAATCCTGGCGCACCCGCATTCCGCATCGAGCCGACCACAATCACCGGTTTGGTCGTCTTGACGGTCAGATGGAGAAAGTACGCAAGCTCTTCGAGCGAATCGGTGCCAGAGGTGATGACAGCGCCGGTGAGGCCCGCGTCGCCGTCAAACACGGCGTTGATGCGGTTGGCGAGTTGAACCCACTGATCCAGCGTCATCGCCGTGCTTGCGACGTTGGCAAACTGTTCGGGGTCGGGCCGCGCGTATCGCTGGAGCCCGGGCACCATCTGCAGCACTTCGTCAGCGCTCAACCGTGTGCCGCCGCGGGTGGCGATCGTGCCGCCCGTCGCGAGAAATTTGATGCGGGGCAGATCGTTGTCAGCCCACGAGTTGATGCCGCCAACCGCGCCGAGTACAACGGCGGTGAGCATCAGCGCAAGGACAGGAGGTGTAGCGATGCGGCGCAGCATGCCTATTGGCAACGCGCCTTCTACTATACGGTACTCGACTGATGCTGGTGGGCGCGGTCGAGCCAATCGCTGAGATTGGTGGCCGCCTGGTCGGGCGTTTCTCCGTAGAACGGCATCATCGCCGTCGGCACGCCGGGAATCCTCGCAATGACGGCGCGCCAACGCTTTTCAGCGACCCACGTCACCTCAATGAGGTAACACCGCCCGGCAATGATTCGTTCACACAGATGTCGCACGAGAGTATTCAAATTTGGATTGTGGAATTGTGAAGCAGCGTTGAATTTTACGCGGCTTGAGAATCGTTACAAGCGAAAGGACGTACGAAGGCGCGAGTTTTTATCAGCGAATGAAGATTCATGAACGATCCTGACGAAAATATTTTCTCTTGTCGTGTACTCCACAGGAAATTCACCCTTCATCAACAGCTTTTCCACATCTGTGTTCGCTTCTTGACTGAACTCGACAGGCCCATTACTCTGAAACCCTTCATGCGCAGCAGAGTCCTGCTCGTTTTGGTCGCGCTGGCGCTCACGGTGTTCACGACGCCCGCTCAGGCGGAGACCGTCACGCTGTTTCGCGTTTTCCTGAACGACGGAACAGCGGTGGTGAGCTATGGCGAGTACGCACGTGTCGGAGACCGCGTTATTTTTTCCATGCCGATCGGCGTGGTCGCGGAAGATGCAGCAGCCAAACCCAATCTTCATGTCGTGAATATCCCGGCGGCGGCCGTGAATTGGGCAGCGACGGTAAAATTTACCGATGGCGCGCGTTATGCGCAGTACCTCGCCACCAACGCCGAGTCCGACTATGCCGGGCTGACGGGAGAAGTCGCGTCGGTCTTGAACGCGATCGTTCTAAATAAGGATCCGAAAACGCGGTTGCAGATGGCGATCGACGCCAGACGACGGCTCGCATCGTGGCCGCGCGAGCACTATGGCTATCGGAGCGGCGATGTGTCCGAAATTCTTGGCCTGCTGGACGAAGCCATTTCCACCATGAGAGCGGCCGCTGGGGAAACGTCGTTTGCGATCGATCTTATCGCCGACACCGCGCCGGCCCCACCTGCGCCCGCCCACGATATGTTGCCGAACCCAACGGCCGCCGAGTCGATCGCGCAGGCCATGGCGGTCGCGCTAGTCACCGATATCGCGGCCGACCGGGTGGCGCTGCTGAAATCCATCGTCGCGGCGATCGACCACGTGGACAACACTCTTCCTCAACAATGGGCGGCCCCGGCTCGGAAGTCGGCGCTGAGGACGTTGAGAGAAGAGGGGCAGATCGACAGGCGGTATTCGACCATGACGGCGCTGCTGTTGAAGCGTGCCGACTCGGCGGCGGCTCGCGCTGACGTTCGCACGGTTGAAGGCGTCATCGGCACGGTACTGCGCCGCGACGCGCGGCTTGGACGGAAGCGGCCGGACGAGGTGAACGCGTTGCTCGTGCAGATGCAGGTCCAGCTCGACGCGGCGCGGCAGCTGCGGCTGGTGCGCGATCGCTGGAGAGAGCGCGTCGGCAGTTATCGTGCGTACGTGAAAGCGATTGCTCCAGTCATCGAGACACTGGCTCGCGCGCAACGCAACCTGGATAACATCAAACGGCTTGCAGGGTCGGAGGCTGTCGACCTCGTCGCGCTCATCGCCGGGATTGGCACGAGCTCGAAGCTACTGAATGCCGTCGGCGTTCCCGACGAATTGAAAGCGGCGCACGCGCTGCTCGTGAGCGCGCTGACTCTTGCCGACAGTGCCGTGCGGACCCGCCGGTCGGCCGTCATGTCGGGCGAGCTCCGGTCGGCATGGGACGCCTCGTCGGCCGCCGCCGGTTCAATGACGCTCTTCGCGCGTGCACAGGAGGATATGGAAGCGGTCGTCAAACTTCCGCAGATCAGGTGAGTACCCCCCGCCAGACACGTCTCTTCAGGGTCGCCAGTCTCCGCGATTTCCAACGGGCCATCCGCGTCCTCGCCGGTCACTCCGATGTGTCGCGGCTGCGGAGCTGCGCCGTCATCGTTCCGACGGTCGTCGCGGCCGACCAGTTGCGGCGCACGCTGGAAAATCACGCGCTGAGGTCGACGTCGACGGCCGATCGTGCGCTCTTGCTTCCGCTGATCGTGACGCGGTCCGGATGGTACGAAGAAATGCACGCGCGGCTCGCGTCTCCTCCGCGGCGTCTGAGCGATCTCGAGCGCGAGGTCATGCTGAAAGCGGCGGCTCGGGAAATGGCAGAATCGCCCGGCGGTGCGCCGTTCCGCCTGCGCGCGGGCCTGCTCGTCGAGATGCTGGGCTTTTACGACGAGCTTCGGCGAAGAGACGTCTCCCTCGATACCTTCGAGCGTTTGTTGACGGGCGATCTCGGACGCGATTCCGAGAGCGACCGCGGAGCCGAGCGTCTGCTCCGTCAAACGACGTTCCTCGCCGCGGCGTTCCGCGGCTATCAGGCGCGGCTGGAGGTCACGGGAAGCGTGGACGAGCACGCGCTTCGCGCGCATCTTCTTCAGACCGAGCCGGCTCGACCGCTGCGACACCTCATTCTCACTGTGGGGGAACGGACCACCGACGCGACAGGTTTATGGCCGGCCGATTTTGAGCTGCTGACGCGAGTTCCACAGCTGGAGCGCATCGATATCGTCGCGACCCACGGCACAATCGCCGCAGGGTTTTTTGACCGGCTGCAGAAGTTCATGCCTGGATTCGAGGAAGCCGAGGTTCCCGAAGACCAGGACCCAGCCGATCTCGCGGGCCGCCCCGTTCTGGTGACGTGCGATGATCGGCCGTTTTCTGTGAGCCGCGATCGGGAAGACGAGCTTGCGTCGGTCGCGGTCAAATTAAAAACTCCTGGCTCGCCGGCCGGCGGACCGCTCGATCGTCGAGCCGTCGTCTTCAAGCGCCCGTTACCGTACGTCTATCTCGCCCGCGACGTGTTCGCCGATGCGGGCATCCCCTATCAAACGTTTGATGCCCTTCCGCTCGCTGCCGAGCCCTACGCCGCCACGCTCGACGTGGTGTGTGAGTTCGTCACGGCAGAATTCACTCGCGAGGCTGTGGTTGCGCTGCTCTCATCGCCGCACCTCGAATTCAACGTTGACGGTGTCGCAGCTGGCCGGATCGATATCGCGGTGCTGAATCGCGCCATGAGCGATGCCGGATATCTTGGCGGCTTCGATCGATTGCAGCAATTTGCACAGCAGGCGCAGGACCGGCCGTCTCGAGCGGCGCGGGCGGCGGCAGCGGCGGCAGAAGAGCTGCGCGCTCTGGCTGAGAAAACCGCAAGGCCGTCTGTGCAGCTGCAGGCGCTGCTGACGTTTCTTGGAGCTCACATTCGCCTGCTCCCGCCGGGCGACGGGTTTGGAGAGCGTCACCTGCGGGCTCGAAGCGCGATCGTGTCTGCCATCCAGGCGCTGCGGCGCGCGCACGAGCAGCTCGACGACGAAAAGGTATCGTTCGCAGACATCGCCGGCATGATGCGCCGGTGGATCGAAGGCCAGACGTTTGCGCCGCGCACCGGCACGAGCGGCGTGCAGGTGCTCGACGCGCAGGCGGCGCGGTACGGAGAGTTCGACGAGATGTTTCTCGTCGGATTAATCGACGGCGAGTGGCCGCAGCGTCCGAGCAAAAGCATTTTCTATCCACCGTGGCTGCTCGGCCAGCTCGATTGGCCAGACTCCCGGGCCGCGTTAGCGGGAGAGCGCGCGGCGTTTCACGATCTGCTCGCGCTACCGCGCCGGCAGGTCCATCTTTCGACGTTCGAGCTCGAGAACGACTCCACCGTCGGTCCCAGCGCGTTTTTGCAAGACCTCGATGCCGTCGGCCTTCGCAGGATCGAAGCGCCGATGCCGCCTGCAGGCAGGATTTTTGTGCACGACGCACTCAGCCGCGATCCCGTCGCCGCATCGGCCGTCACGGGCGAAGCCGCCGGATGGCTCGAGCTGCGCGCGCGGCGATCGGAATCGTCGAGCGTGCAGTTCCATGGGGCGGCGTCACCTTATCGCCCTGCGGCGTATACAGTGAGCTCGCTCGAGCGATACCTCGAGTGCCCGTTCCGCTATTTTGCGGACCGTGTGCTGCGGCTGGAGGAAGATCCCGAAGACGAAGCCACGCTCACACCCAGGAAGCTTGGCATTTTCGTTCACGACGTCTTTCAGGCCTTCTTCGAGGAATGGAACCATCGCGGGCAGCGCGCGATCACGCCAGAGAATCTTCCCGACGCGCGCGCGGTCTTTCGCGACATCATCGAACCGCTGCTGACGAAGTTGCCCGAAGACGAAGCGGCTGTTCAACGAACGCGTCTATTAGGGTCGGCCGCCGATGAAGGGCTCGCGGAAGCCGTGTTTCAGATCGAAGCGGAATGGCAAACGCCTGTCGTCGAGCGCCTGCTCGAACAGACGCTCAGCGGAGAGTTTGAGATTCAGGGGGAGCACGAAACGAGGCGGGTCGTCCTGAAGGGCAAGGCCGATCGCATCGATCTGCTCGCCGACAAGAGCTTCCGCATTATCGACTACAAGCTGGGGTCTGCCCCGGATCGAAAGCTGGCGCTGCAGCTTCCGATCTACAGCGTGTGCGCGGTTCAATATCTCCGCACGGCAAGAAGTGAGACGTGGGAGCCAGGTCAGGCCGGCTACATTGCTTTTGGCGGCGACCGCCGCTTTGTGCCCATGCTGGGACGGAACAAAGACAAAGAGGCGACGCTTCGCGACGCACAGACGCGGCTGTTGACGACCATCGACGCGATCGAGCGCGGCGAGTTTCCGCCGCGCCCCTCTGACATCATGCTGTGTACGCGGTGCGCGCACGTCGCGGTGTGCCGGAAGGACTACGTTGGCGATGTCTGAGTGGCTACCGTTTGAAGAGGCAGACGAGGAAGACGAACGAACGGCGTCAGACCCCGTTTCCGACCTGCCCGACGCTGCGGCGCGCGCGCACGCGGTCGATCCCGCGCAGAACGTC
>JANMJM010000339.1:0-30919 GCA_031371345.1 Vicinamibacteria bacterium | reverse complement strand
CTCCACACCCTCGGCCACGCAGGTCAGTCCGAGGTTGTGCGCGAGTTCGATCGTCGACTGCACGATCACTTCATCGTGATCGTGGACCATATCGTCGATGAATGATTTGTCGATTTTGATCTCGTGCACCGGAAGCTTGCGCAGATAGGTGAACGACGAGTACCCCGTGCCGAAGTCGTCGACCGCCAGCCGGAGGCCCATCTTGTTGAGCCGCGTCAGGACCTGCAGCGATCGAAGCGGATCCGACATGATGACGCTCTCGGTGATCTCCAGCTCGAGCATCGACGCTGGCGCGTTCAACGAATCGAGCAGCGCGCGCACCCGCTCCGGCAGCTCCGGATCGTGCAGGTTGCGGGGCGACAGATTCACGGCGGCAATCAAATCGAACCCCTCGCGCTTCCACTCCATGCATTGCTGCAGCGCACGCTCGAGCATCCAGAGCGTGAGCGGGCGAACCGCGCCGGTCTGCTCGGCCATTGGAATGAAGCGATCGGGTTGAATCAAACCCAGTTGCGGGTGCTGCCAGCGCACCAGCGCTTCGACGCCGAAAATCTCGCGCGTTGTGAGATTGATTTTCGGCTGGTATTGCACGCGCAGCTCGTCGCGCGCGATCGCATGGCGGAAATCACCCATCAAGGCGAGTCGCTCGGGGCTATGACGGTCGAGCTCCGGCGCATAAACCACGCAGCCCGAGCGATCGCTTTTGGCGACGTACATCGCCACATCAGCACGTTGCACCAGCACCTCGGCTTCGGTGCCGTGTTCCGGGGATAGCGCGATGCCGCAACTGCCATGGACGTCGAGATTCAAGCCTTCAATCGTCAGCGGCTCCTGAATCGCGGCCAGGAGCTTGCGCCCCGCCAGCTCGGCGCCCGCCTGACCGACGCCGGGCAGCATGATCGCGAACTCGTCGCCGCCAAGCCGGGCCACGGTATCGGAATCGCGCAGGCCGTACAGAAGGCGCTTGCCGATCTCACGCAGCACGGCATCGCCCATCATGTGCCCCATCGTGTCGTTGATTTCTTTGAACCCGTCGAGATCGATGATGATGACCGACAGCGGACTGCTCGTGCGCAGCGCGTTGGCCACCGCCATTTCGAGTCGATTGGAAAACAGCGTGCGATTCGGCAGATCCGTCAGGCTGTCGTAATAGGCGAGATGCCGAATGCGTTCTTCGGCCTTCGATCGCTCGCGCCGAACTACGGCGTCGCGTAGTTCGCGGTTAATCGCGGGGATTAACCGGTTCAGGTTGTTCTTGATGATGTAATCGTCGGCGCCGTCCTTCATCGCCTCGACGGCAATCTCTTCGCCGATCGTGCCGGACACGAAGATGAACGGCACTTCAAGACCGCGATCGCGAACGATCGTCAGCGCAGCCATACCGCTAAAGCCGGGCATCGTGTAGTCGGCGATGATGACGTCGAGATCGCGCCCCTGCGCGTCGAGCACGCGGTTCAGCGCCTTGGCCGAATCAACGCGCGTCGTCTCCGGCTCGTATCCGCCCTGACGCAGATATTCAATCAGCAGCGTGGCGTCGTTCTCTGAATCTTCAATCAGCAGCAGCCGGAGCGGTTTCATCAACATCAATAGGTGCTTATCTCGCAATCCACGGCTTGAATTGCTCGACCGTCTCCAAGCGCGAGGAAATGGCTTCGGCGTCCTTGCGATTTTTGTACTTGCCGACGCGAACGCGATAGATGCCTCGAGGCGCGCCCTTCACAGGATCCATCACAAACGCCGGATAGCCCTTCGCAACGAGCCGCGATGCCAACGAGTCGGCCTCCCTACGTGTATCGAAAATCATCACCTGCACTGCAAACCCCGGGCCGGAGGGATCGGACACGCCTGCGGCCGCATTTGCAGCGTTCGCCGCCGGGGGTGTGCGGACTACGGTATTTTTTACCGGCTGCGGCGCCACTCTCTCAGGACGCGGAGCGGGAACCGGTGGTGCTGCGGGGGCTGGTTTGAGCGTCTCCTGCGCCGGCGTATCTTTCTGCAAGCGCTCGGCGTACGTCAGCTCGTCGGGGGGAGCCGGCGGCTCGGTCGCCGACGGCGTCGACGTCTGGGTGGCGGGCGGCTGAGCCGCTCCTGGATCGGCCGCAATGTCAGCGGCGGCGACTTCCTGCGCCGGCGTGCGCTCGGGCCGCACGCCGCGTCCGACAAGGACGCCGCACAGAAAAATGACCACGGAGACGACCGTGGCCGCCATGAACAGAAACACCAGCTGCTTACCGTTCAGCTGGATTTCGCGGAAGCCTTCGTCGTTGGTCGGCGCGCTCACGGTTTACTTTCTATCCCCGTGACCTGCTTCAGCAAATGCATCATCTCGATGGGCAGCGGGAACACAATCGTCGAGTTCTTTTCTGATGCAATTTCGGTCAGCGTCTGGAGGTAGCGCAGCGTAATCGCCACCGGTTCCTTCGCGATGACGGCGGCCGCCTGGGAGAGTTTTTCCGACGCTTCGAGCTCACCTGCGGCGTGGATAATTTTAGCACGCTTCTCGCGCTCGGCTTCCGCCTGACGCGCCATCGCGCGCTGCATATCGGGCGGTAGATCGACATGCTTCACTTCGACCGACGACACCTTGATGCCCCACGGATCCGTGTGCTGATCGAGCTGCAATTGAAGCTGATGGTTCAGCCGCTCGCGCTCCGACAGGAGATCGTCGAGCTCGACTTGCCCGAGGACACTTCGCAGCGTCGTCTGCGCGAGCTGCGAGGTCGCATAGTGATAGCTCTCGACTTCGACGATGGCCCTGCGCGGATCCACGACGCGGAAGTACACGACGGCGTTCACCTTCACAGACACGTTGTCGCGGGTGATGACGTCCTGCGGCGGCACGTCCATGACGACCGTGCGGAGGCTCACACGCACTATTCGATCGATCGGCGCGAACACCAGAATCACTCCAGGGCCCTTCGGCTGCGGCAGCAGCTTGCCGAGACGGAAGATGACGCCGCGCTCGTACTCCGCCAGGATGTTGATCGACATCAGCAGGTAGACGACGAGGATGAAGAGCAGAATCAAAAACCAAGGAACAGGCAGCATGACGCACTCACTCCTTCCGAACGGTCAACGTCAAACCATCGACGTGAGCAATGCGCACGCGATCGCCACGGACCATGTGCCCGTCCGATACCGCACGCCAGACTTCCCCGTGCACGCGCACGGTTCCCGGCTGCCCCGGCCCGATCGGGGTCAAGGCTTCTCCCACTTCGCTGAGCATGCCTTCCATGCCGGTCACCGCAGGCATGCGCTGCGATTTTAGCGCCAGCCGCACCAGAAACGCGGCGATGGCGGTCAACCCGAGGGCGCTCGAAATGACGAGACTCATGCTCAGCTGCATCTCCGGCGCCGGCGAATCGATCAGCATCATCGATCCGAAAATCAGGCTTAAAGCGCCGCCGATGGTCAGCAGGCCGAAGCTCGTCACCTTCACTTCCAGCGCGAGCAACGCGAGCCCAAAGAGCATCAGCAGGAGGCCGGTGTAGTTCACCGGGAGGACCTGAAGCGCGAAGAATGCGAGCAGTAAAGAGATCCCGCCGACGACGCCCGGCAGGATGGCGCCCGGCGTCCATAGCTCGATCGTCAGCCCGAGCATGCCCAGGCTCATTAAAATGTACGCGATGTTCGGATGCGCAATCGCGCTGAGGACGCGCTGCCGAAGCGTCATCGCGAGGGTCGTCATCGGCGCCGATGCGGTGTGGAGCGTGACGGTCGTGCCGTCGAAACGCGTCACCGCCCGACCGTCGAGCTTCTTCAACAGATCTGGAACGTCGGCCGCGATGAGATCGATGAGCGGCGGTTTCGCATTCAGCGCCTCATCCTCGGTGAAGGCTTTGCTCACCATCACCGCCTGTTCGGCGAGTTCGGTGTTGCGGTGGCGTTTGGACGCGAGGGTTCGCACGTAGGCCGCCACATCCTCTGCCATCTTCTTGGACATCGTGTCGTCCATCGACTGGCCGGCCCCGGCGACCGGATGCGCGGCCCCGATGTGTGTGCCCGGCGCCATGGCGGCCACGTCGGCCGCAACGATGAGAATGAAACCGGCCGATGCCGCGCGCGATCCCGATGGACCGACGAAAATAGCGACGGGTGTTTTCGCCGCCAGCATGTGCGTGATGATCTCGCGGGTCGAATCGACCAGCCCGCCCGGCGTGCGCAGCGTGAACACCACAAGCGCGGCGCGGGCGGCATCGGCGCGATTCATGACCTCGATCATGAATTCGGCCGAGACGGGATGGATGATGCTGTCGATGTCGGCCGAAATGACTGGCGCCGCCTTTTGTGCCGAGCTCGTCGCCACGGTCAGACAAACAATCACCATCGCCATTCCAATAATCGACGATGGACGATGGACGATGGACGATGGACGATGGGTGCCGTTTCACGGCTTCAGCTGACTCAGCAGCTCTTTGGCCTCTGCCGCGTTTGGCTCGAGCACTAGCGCACGCTCGAGCTCGTTACGCGCAGCCGCGGCGTCCTTCGCATGCACGTACGCACGAGCGAGCGCCACGCGCGCCGTCGCAGACTCCTGACTCCAGATCGAGATCTTAAAAGCATCGATGGCGGCGAGCGTCTGCCCTGTTCGAAGATAGATCTGACCAAGCAGCAACTGTGCCTCCGACTCGTACGGCGAGAGGTAGAGTGCTCGGCGAAACTCGGCGATCGCCTCGGTGTCGTTGCCCTGTTCGAAAAAACGCCGTCCGCGATCCATGTGGAAGGTCGCCAGCTCGCGCTGCTCCCGTTGACCGCTGGTCGCAATCAGCGTGTCGACACGCTGAATCGTCGACGCTTCGAGGCTTTCCTTCATGCGCTCGAGGCCGCGCGGAATGGGCTCGCCCCCGACCGGCTTCTTCGACCATTCCGCATACGTGGACGACAACTGCGTCGCCAACTCGCGCTCGCGGGCGGCTTCGGTCGCTGCGCCGCCGGCCTGCAGCGCCGCGCCCAGCACCGCGTGCGCTTCCGCGTCGGCTGGATTGCGGCGAACCGCTTCGCGCAGCCAGAAGACCGCGGCCTGCTGATCCTTTTCCGCCCAATACGCGTATCCGAGATTGAAGTAGTAATCCGGATCGTCCTGATCCAGCTTCACAGCCTGATTGAAATAGTACGTGGCTTTGCCGGTTTGCGGTGTCACCGGACGACGCATTTGAATCACACCCATGTTGTTCATGACGGTCGCCGCAGGCACGCGCACGCTCATCGTTTTCAATGTGGCAAAGGCGGCATCGAGGCGCTCCAGATGAACCAGCGACAGCGCGATGTCGAATCGCGCGCGCGTATAAAACGACGAGGTCTCGGGCACGGCAGCGGCCGCCACCAGTGCGGCTTGCGGGTTGCCGGCATCCTGCTGCACCGCCCACAGGGCAAGGCGCGCACGGTCGAACGCGGGATCGAGTTTAATCGCGGCATTGAGGTAGCCGACTTTCGTCGGAGGCGCCGAGGCCATCAGGCCTTTGATGTAATTCTCGAAGACCGCAAGCGCGGGCCGCTGCGCGAGCGCCGGTACCCCAGACGACATGCCGGCCAGCCGCCGGCTGACACGATCGAAGAGAGGAAAAAAATCACCGAGCGGCCCCAATTCTTCGACTTCGCTTTCAAGCCGCCCCGTGTCGAGCCGAATGTTCTGGGCGCGAACCGAGATCTGCTCGCCGTTCAGCCGCAGCGATCCGATGACGACGTGGGTGGCGCCGACGAGTTGCCCCAAGCGAATGACCGTCGCGTGGCTGAGCGTGGCGACGGCGGGCACTTGCAGCTGCTCGAACGCCTCGAGCCGCTCCTCGCGCGTGTACGCGCGACGACCGAGGGTGTTCAGATTCTCGGCAAGAAGAACGGCCGAAGCCTCGCCCACCCAGTAAATTTTGGCGACGTGTTCGGGGTTATCGAACGGAAGGACGAGAAAGCGCTCGGCGGCGACCGGCGCGGCGTCGGCCTGGGCAGCTGCGGGGGCCGGGGCTCCGAGCAGAGCCAAGAGCGAGAGCGGAAGAATCATCGATTTCACTTCTGATTCTGCGGCACCGTGACGGCGATTGTGCATGTCTGATCGCCAAGACCCTGACACGATCCCACGCGCGCGGTCCCTCCGACATCCACGAGCGTCAACAAGCGCGTGAGCGCGGCGGAATAGTAGACACACAGCGGCCAGCCGAACGGCTCGCGGACCGTGCAGAACACCGAATTGCGCAACGTCAGCGTCCCTTCGCCACGCCGCACCTTCGCGCTGGCACGGCTGCCGCGGTACGTCCGCTCGACGACTTGTTTGGCCAGTCGCATGGCCAGCCGCGTGCGCACCCACACCGGCATCGCACGAATGAACGAGCGCTCCATGCTGCTCAGATTCTCGAACGTCCAGTCTGCGGCGTACTGGCCCGCACGTTCGGTGACGAGCGTATACGGATCGCCTTCCTGCCGCAGAAAAATCAGCACGGCCGCGAGGGGTGCAAGGCCGATCTTGCCGTTCCGCATGCCGGCCGGGTTCAACCAGTTTTCATAGAAGTCGAGCCGTGTCGGTATGAGGTCGGAAATTCCCTGGTGAAGACTCGCGACCAGCATGCGCCCAACTCCCACACGGTTCATTCTTCTGGTATCCTTCCGACTGCGACGCGACGCGATGTGATCCTCAACGGCGCGGACGTTTTCGGCTTGTCCGGCGTCTCCGTGATTCATCCCTTTTTCACAGTGAACACCAGATGATTATGCGCGCGCGATCGATATGGATGGAGAGTACCACAACCTGGTGAGCTTGCGATTGGTGATGAGGCGATCTGAAAACCAAATCGGCCAATCGCCAAGTTTGCCAAAATCACTCATTCACCAATCACTCCATCGGCACATATTTTCATGATTCTTCCCATCCACGAGCGCGTGCGTGAGCGGCTGGCGGCCGCGCTGCAGCAGTTGTATCAACTGCCGCCGGACCGCGTCCCGCAACTGGCGCTCGAATATCCGCCCAAGCGCGAGCTGGGCGATCTGGCTACACCTGTCGCGTTCGAGCTGGCGCGCACGCTGCGAAAGGCGCCGCGCGCAATTGCACAGGAGCTCGCCGGCGCGCTGGGCGCCATTGACGGAATCAGCCGCGTCGACGCCGCGCCAAACGGCTATCTCAACATCTATCTCGATCGTGCCGCGTTTGTTCGGCTGCAGCTCGAAAGCGGCCCCGAGCCGGCTCGCGCGCGGGGCAAAACCATCGTCGAGCACACCGCCATCAACCCGAATAAGGCGGCGCACATTGGCCATCTCCGGAACTCGGCGCTCGGCGACACGCTCGCCCGCGTCCAGCAATTCCGCGGGGTGCCGGTCGAAGTGCAGAACTACATCGACGACACCGGCGTACAAGTTGCGGACGTCGTCGTCGGATTCAGAGAACTCGAACACAAGAACCTCGACGACATCCGTGCCATCGCCGACTCGACGAGATTCGACTACTACTGCTGGGATCTGTACGCACGTGTCACGCGTTGGTACGAGGACGATAAAGAGCGGCTGAAAATCCGCGCCGCGGCTCTCCACGATATCGAACATGGCGTCACCGACAACGCCGCTATCGCGCAGTTCATTGCGGCGCGCATCGTCGCCTGTCATCTGAAAACGATGGCACGATTGAATGTGGATTACGACCTGCTGACGTGGGAGGGCCACATTCTGAAGCTGCAGTTCTGGGCGCGTGCATTTGAGATTTTGAAAGAGAAGGGCGCGGTGTACCTGCAGACGGAAGGCAAGCTGGCCGGATGCTGGGTGATGCGCATTGAAGACGATGAGAAGGCTTCAGGCTCCGTGCTTCAGGCTTCGGACCAGAGTAAAGATGAGACGGAGGACGAAGAGCGGGAAAAAGTCATTGTCCGATCGAATGGGACGGTGACGTACGTCGGGAAAGATATCGCGTATCAATTTTGGAAATTCGGATTGCTCGGACGCGACTTCCACTACGCGCCGTTCGGCACGCGACGGAACGGCACCGTGTTGTGGTCGACCTCGGCGGAGCCGGGCGCCATACACCATCCGCCGTTTGGCGGCGCCACGACCACCTACAACGTCATCGACGTCCGCCAGTCGTACCTCCAAAAGCTGCTGAAGCAGGCGTTGCGCGCGTTGGGTTATACGGAGCAGGCCGAACGAGCGACCCACTTTTCCTATGAAATGGTGGCGCTGTCCCAGGCGACGGCCCGAACGCTGGGGTATCTGGCGGCAGACTCGGTGGACGAGAAGAAGGGCTTCGTCGAGGTGTCGGGCCGCCGTGGACAGGGCGTGAAGGCCGACGACCTCATCGATACCCTGATTTCGCGTGCGGAGACCGAGGTCGCGGCGCGTAACCCGGAATTCAGCGCGGCCGAACACCAGCGAATTGCTGAAATGATTGCGGTCGCTGCGGTCCGGTACTTCATGGTGAAGTACTCGCGCACGAAAATCATTGCTTTCGACATCGACGAGGCGCTAGCGTTCGAGGGTGAAAGCGGCCCCTACCTTCAGTATGCTGTAGTCAGGGCGCAGAACATCTTCGCCAAGCTGCGCGAGCGCGAGGGGCTGGACGAAGCCGCGGTGTTCGCCAGGGTCGTCCTCACGCCTGCGGGCGAGCTTGCGGGCGAGGGCGGCAGTCACGATTTATGGGCGCTCATCCTCGAAGCGTCACGCCTGGATGAAATCGTCGAGCAGGTCGTGCGAACTCTGGAATTTTCCGTGCTGGCGAAATACGCGTTTGGACTTGCACAAATGTTCAACGGCTTTTATCACCGCTACCAGATCCTCAGCGAGGAGAACGCCGACGCCCGACTCTGGCGCGCCGCCGGGGTGGCGTACTTCCGCCTGCAGCTGACGCGCGCGCTCGATTTGATGGGCATCGCGGTTCCGCCGCGGATGTAGATTTCATGCCTGTCATTGGTATCACCCCGTGCCGGCAACTGCCCGACTACGTCGAGTCGATACGACGCGCCGGCGGCGAGCCGTGCGTGCTGGTGCTGAACGCGGAACCGTCGCTCAAAGACCTCGACGGCGTTCTACTGAGCGGCGGAGGCGACATCGCGCCGTCGTACTATCACC
Organism: Vicinamibacteria bacterium; assembly: GCA_031371345.1. Lineage (GTDB taxonomy): Bacteria > Acidobacteriota > Vicinamibacteria > Vicinamibacterales > JAMQPK01 > JAMQPK01. The sequence goes on along the minus strand of JANMJM010000339.1, from coordinate 21,883 downwards.
AGGCGCCGCATCCGAAAGCCAACCCACCCGATCCCACGCGCGATTCGTTCGAGTTCGAGCTCGCCAGGCTGGCCCTCGACAAGGATCTTCCCGTGCTGGGTGTGTGCCGCGGTCTTCAGTTGCTGAACGTCAGCGCCGGCGGCACGTTGATTCAGGACATCCCGTCGGAAGTGAATCACGCGCTGACCCACGAAGTGAACAACCCGCTCTACGCCATCGCGCATGAAGTCTGGGTGACGCGCGGCTCTACGCTGTCCAGATTGATGCAAGACCAATTGGCCGACAACGAAGTGCTGCAGGTGAACAGCCGCCATCATCAGGCGGTCAAACAGGCCGCTGCGGGATTTGCCGTCTCCGCGACCGCGCCCGACGGCGTCGTCGAGGCCATCGAGCGTGCCGGCTCGCGCTTCTGCATGGCCGTGCAGTGGCACCCGGAGAACTTCTGGCGGACTGGTGAATTTCGCGAGCTGTTCGAAGAATTCGTCCGGTCGTGCGACAAATAGTCGTTAGTTGCTGGATTGCACCAACACAACGAGCGTCTCGACGTGCGCCGTGTTCGGGAACAGATCGAACGCTTCGATGTGCTCCAGCCGGTAACCCTCATCAATCAACCGTTTCAGATCGCGCGCGAGCGTCGCGACATCGCACGACACATACACGATGCGCGGAGGCTTCAGCCCAAGGATGCCGGACATCGCATGCTGCGATATGCCGGTCCGCGGCGGGTCGAGGACGAGCGTATCGGGCCGCCGGATCCCTCTTCGATGCAGATAACGCTCCACCGGTAGGTGTTCCACCGTGAGCACCGGGGCGTAGGGTGCGGCATTGGTCTCCAGATCGTGGGCACTCGCGCGATCGCCTTCGACGGCCACGACGGCGTGTCGTCCCGACGCCGCGAGCGCGACGGCAAACAGACCCACTCCTGCATATAAGTCGGTGACCTCGCCATCCGGTACCCACGCGAGCACTCGCGCCATCATCTGTGGCAGAAGATGCCGATTCCCCTGGAAGAACGACTGCACGTGATGGGTGAACGCGACCGATACGCCTGACACCTCGATGTGATCGCTGACGTATGGCGAGCCAAATGCGACCGTCACGCGCGAGTTCTGGCGTTCAGTAAACGCCAACCCCGTTAGTCCGGTGAGGGATTCCAGATTCATCGGGATCGCGCTGGACGATTCGAGCTCGACGAGCACGGCGCGCTCAGTCGCAGGAATATTTTCTGAGATCTCGCAGGAGATGATCCCTTCGACGACTTTCGCACTCAGCACGCGCTGCAAGTCGTCGAGCGTTTCGATGGTGGACTGGAGGAGTTGATTGGTCGCGCCCGCGTCGCACAACTCGTGAGTGCCTTCGCGGAAGAAACCCCATCGGCCGCCGCGCGCATGGAGGCGCGCCCGCATACGGTAGCCATGCTCCTCCGACCCCATCACCGGTGTCGGCGCCGCCAGGATAATTTTGCCGATGCGCGCGAACGCGTCGGCGATGAGCGCCGACTTCAGCAATAACTGTCGTGGATAGGCAATGTGCGCGTAGACCGAGCCCGCGCAAGCCCAGTCGGCCGTCGAGACCCGTCGGTCGGGACTCGGCTCGAGCACGTCGACCGTCTCGGCGTAGGCGAGCTGCTTGCTGACGCGCTCGATGCGAGCGCGCACACGCTCGCCCGGGATGGCGCCGGCCACGAAGACCACTTGCCCGTTGTGGCGCGCGAGTATCCGGCCGCCGGCGACAGGTTTCTCGGCAGTGAGGACCACCTCGCTGCCAGGACTCAGGCTTGAGGACTCAGGGGTCACAGTCACGCAAACGACACTACAGGAAGTTTTTCGCGTTCGCGCAGCAGGCCATCGATAGCAGCGCTCAGCGCGCGCTCGTAGGCATCGCCCGGCATGCGATCGCGAAACGGGCGCAGCTGCTCCGTCGCTTCGTCGCGCATGGAATGAAGGACTGCGTGGTCGGCGTGTGCCCGCGCGGCTTCTATCATCAGGCGATCGAGTTCCGCCAAACGAGCCGCCACGCGCTCGCGCATCTCTCCGCGGATCGGCGACGGCAGATCTTTGAAGGCCGCGACTTCGCTGGTCACGTCCTCGAGCACGCGATCGTAGCTGGGCGGTAGCGGATTGATGCCCGCACGCCGGTTCGTGATCTTTTCACACACGCGATCGAGATGTTCCGGCAGGCTCTTTTTCCGTTGCTTGACCGTCGCTTCGTCCGCAGACGCCGCGGCGCCGGGCACACGCACACCGACGGCACGGCGCCATCCCTCGAAGGCGTCGAGTACGTCTTCCTCACAAAAATCAATTTGCACAGGACGTCGGCGGGGTCCCTTGGCGTAATAGCGAACGAAATACCGATCGATCCCTTCACAGGCGATCTTGTAAGGAATGCCCAGCGCAGCCCAGTTGCACACGCGCTCGAAGGAAGGCCCGACGATTCGAATCAGGTGGCCGTCGTTCTTCCGGCAAAGGTAGGCTTCAAGTTCTCTGCAGTATTCCTCAGTGCTCACGGTCCCGGCCTGTTGCGTTCCCAGACCATCCGCAATCCCTGCAGCGTCAGATCCGGATCGACGTGCTCGATGAGCGGCACCTCTGGGGCGATAATGCCCGCCAGTCCGCCCGTCGCAATACACAGCGCGTTCTTCCCAAGTTCGTCGCGCATGCGCCGCACGAGGCTCTCAACCAGCCCGGCATAGCCGTAATACAACCCCGATTCGATGGCTTCCACCGTCGACCTCCCGATCAACTGGCACGGCTTCCGGACGTCGACGCGAGGCAGCCGAGCTGCGCGCTGGAACAAGGCATCGGCGGAAATTTGCATGCCAGGACAGATGATGCCGCCCAGATACTCGCCCTGCCCGGAAATCGCATCGAAGGTCGTCGCCGTGCCGAAGTCGACCACGATCAGCGGCACACGGCGTTCGCGGCCGAACAGCCGATACGCAGCGACACCGTTCAAAATGCGATCGGCGCCAACTTCTTCGGGCTGCTTGTAGAGAATCGGCATTCCCGTATCGACACTGCTGTCGACATTCAGCGGCGTCAATCCGAAATACCGCCGCGCCATCTCCATGAACGTTCCAGTGAGCGGCGGCACGACGGATCCCATCACGATGCCGGTGATCTTGCCCGCGTCGATGGCGCGATGCTCGAACAGCTGACCGACCCAGATACCGATCTCGTCCGACGTACGTTCGCGCAGCGTCGCGAGGCGCCAGCTCTCGATGAGCGTGTCCCCCTCGAACACACCGAGCACGATGTTCGTGTTGCCGACGTCAATGGCTAAGAGCATTTATCTTCGTCCCGACTCTCGGCTTTGGACGTTGGGCTCTTGGCCAGGCCCAGGGCCAAAAGTCGAAAGCCTAAGGCCAACGTACTTCCCCCGCAATGATCCGTTCCACATTCGCGCCGACGCGCACCATCAACGCGCCGTGCTCGTCGATGTCTTCCGCGCGGCCCCGCATGACACCTGTCGGCGAATCCCATTCCACCCACGAGGAGCGCAGCAACGGCGCGAGCGCGCGCCACGCGCTCAGAATAACATCGAACCTTCCGGCCTGCAGGTCGGCGTAGCGGGCCGAGAACGCCGTCAGAATTTCCACAAACATCTGCGCCCGATCGACCGGCCCATTGGTCTCCGCTTCGATCGACGTCGCGCGGTTCATTAGTTCCGATGGAAAGGCCGCCTGCTGCAGGTTTATGCCGAAGCCAAGAATAACGTGCCGCAGCATGCCCGCCTGTGCCGTCGCCTCTGCGAGAATGCCGGCCAGCTTCCGCCTGCCGATCATCACGTCGTTCGGCCACTTGATCTCTGCGGGTAGTCCGGTCGCGGCCTTCACGCCCTCCGCAATCGCGACACCGCTGGCTAACGTCAGGAGTGAGGCCGGACTGGACCGCGTCGACAGATGACCCGACGGGCGAAGAACGATCGACACATACAGACCCGCGCCCGGCGGCGAGAACCAGGTGCGTCCGAGACGTCCACGCCCGGCCGTCTGCGTATCGGCGGCGACAACCGTTCCTTCGTCTGCGCCGAGCTCTGCCAAATGGGCGGCGACATCGTTCGTGGATGTCGTGGTCGCGAGCCAGTGAATGCGGCGGCCGAAGACGCCGAGGCGGTCGGCGACGCGAACGAGCTCGCGGCGCACATCGGCGGGCACTTCGAGCGTATCGCGAAGATGATCAGGCGGGTTCGATTTCAAAACTGATGTCGGCCGCCGGCGCCGAGTGCGTCAACGCGCCGCTCGAGACGTAATCCGCCCCGGTCGTGGCGAGCTCGGGAATGCGCTCGAGCGTGACGCCGCCCGAGATTTCTGTTTTCGCACGCCCGCGACAGCGCCGAACGGCTTCACGAATCTCGTCGATCGTCATGTTGTCGAGCAGCAGAATGTCCGCTTTCGCGTCGAGCGCCTCGTCCACCTGATCCAGGGTCTCGACTTCCACCTCGACCACTGGTTTTGCGCCGACCGACCGCAATTGCGTCACCGTGCGGCGAATGCCTCCGGCTACCCGGATGTGGTTGTCCTTGATCAGCAGGCCGTCGTCGAGCGACATGCGATGGTTCGTCGCGCCGCCCGCGCGTACGGCGTACTTTTCCAGCTGACGAAACGTCGGCGTTGTCTTGCGCGTATCGAGAATCGTGATGCGGCCACCGCTGGCGCGGACGAACAGCCGCGCAAGCGTCGCAATTCCGGTGAGATGCTGCAGAAAGTTCAGAGCCGTACGCTCAGCCGACAGCAGCGCCCGCGCCAGGCCGTCGACCTGTCCAAGGACAGCGCCCGCCGCGCAGTCGTCGCCGTCCCGAACGCGCCACGCGGCACACGCCCTGGGATCAATCTGCGAGAACGCCGCCAAGGCCACGTCGAGCCCCGCGATCGTGCACGCCGATTTGGCGATGAAGACGCCGATGGCACGATCGGTCTGGCCCACGAGCGCGTTGGTTGTGACGTCGCCGCTCCCCACGTCTTCGACGAGCGCCCGCCTCACCAGATCGTCATAGCAGACCGGATCCAGCGCGACTAACGCATCGGCCTTCACGCGGGCGTCCTCTGTTTGGGCTCTGGCTCGCCGAGCTCGTAGACGCTTTCAAATGTCTCCGAGACTTCTTTGCGCGGCGACGCCTGAAAACAACCCGACGCGCTCACGTCCCGCCAGACCTCGTCGAGCAAATCGAGATTCTGCTGCGGGGCACGAATCGTCGCGGAGACAACCGGCGTGCGAAGCGGTTTTTTTTCTTCCGATTTGCGCTTTCGCACCTCGCCCAGCACACGGCAGCCTTCCATCAACACATCGGCCGCATGCGGATCGCCGCCGCCGATCGGCCCCAGCACCTCTCGAGCCACGGGCCATGGCGCGCGGTGCACCGACCCACTCTTCCACCACGACCAGACTTCTTCGGTGACGAACGGCAGAAACGGCGCGAACACCCGCAGCAGCGTGTCAAGCGCCAACAACATCGCGCTGTTGGCCGATCCGGCCGCGGCCTCTCCGTGATCGCCGTAGCGCCGCGCCTTCACCAGCTCGAGATAGTCGTCGCAGAAAAACCAGAAGAAACTCTCGGACTTTTCCATCGCCGGCGTGTAGTCGTAGCTGGCAAGCGACGTGGTCGCCAGATCGACGACATCGGCCAGCCGCGTCAGCATGCCGCGATCAGCGATCTCGGTAATCGGGCCGAGCGGCTCCGGCTTGGCGAGCACAAACTTCGACGCGTTCAACAGCTTAATCGCCAACCGACGTCCCACGCGCATTTGGCTCGGATCGAACACTGTGTCGCCGCCGGGACGCCCACTGGCGGCCCAGTAGCGCACGCCGTCTGACCCATGTTCCTCGAGCAACGCGAACGGCGTGACGACGTTGCCTTTCGATTTCGACATTTTCTTGCGATCGGGATCGGTCACAAACCCCGAGATCGCCGCGTGTAACCACGGCAGGCTGTTGTGCTCGAGATGCGAGCGCAGCACCGTCGAGAACAACCACGTGCGGATGATGTCGTGCGCCTGCGGGCGCAGGTCCATTGGGAACACCCGCGTGAACAGGTCGTCGTCCTCACCCCAGCCGCCCGCGATCTGCGGCGTCATCGACGAGGTGGCCCATGTATCCATGATGTCGGGATCGCCGGCAAATCCGCCCGGCTGGCCGCGCTGAGCCGAGGTAAATCCGTCCGGCACATCTACCGATGGATCGATGGGGAGCCGCGACTGGTCGGGGACAATCGGGCGCGCATACTCGATGCCGCCATCCTTATTAAGAGGATACCAGACGGGAAATGGGACGCCGAAGAACCGCTGGCGGCTGATACACCAGTCGCCGTTCAGGCCGTTCACCCAGTTCTCGTACCGCACTCGCATGTATTCCGGATGCCACTGCAGCTGACGGCCGCGCTCGATGAGCGCTGGGCGAAACTCGATCGTCTTGATGAACCACTGCCGGCTCGTGACGATCTCGAGCGGCCGGTCGCCTTTCTCGAAGAACTTCACGTTGTGCATGATGGGCCGCGGCTCGCCGATCAACGCGCCCGCTTCCCGCAGCAGCTCGACGATGCGCGTGCGCGCTTTGTTCGTCGATTGGCCGGCGATCTCGTTGTAGGCCTTCTGCGCGGCCGCCGCATCCTGCGATTCCCACCCGGCGTCGCCCCATGTCAGCGGCTTCAACGTGCCATTCGGCTGAATGACGGCACGCACGGGCAACGAGAGTTCGCGCCACCACGTGACGTCAGTGATGTCGCCGAACGTGCAGATCATCGCGATGCCGCTGCCTTTTTCGGGATCAGCGAGCGCGTGCGCACGCACGGGCACACGCGAGCGGAAGAGCGGCGTCAACACATCCTTGCCGAACAACGGCTTGTACCGCTCGTCGTCTGGGTGCGCGACGAGGGCCACACACGCGGGGAGCAGCTCGGGACGCGTCGTCTCTATCTCGACGGCCGCGCCCGAGTCGGCGTCTGCGCGATCGAAACGGAGCCGGTGATACGCGCCTTCGCGCTCGCGATCCTCCAGCTCTGCCTGCGCGACCGCGGTGCGGAAATCCACATCCCACAGCGTCGGCGCTTCGAGTTGATACGCCAGATTCTTTTTCAGAAGATGGAGAAATCCGGTCTGCGACGCGCGCTGCGATCGTTTATCGATCGTCGCGTAGGTCATCGACCAATCCACGGAGAGACCGAGATATCGCCAGAGATGTTCGAACGCCTTCTCATCTTCTCGCGTCAGGCGAAGGCACAGCTCGACGAAATTCGGGCGCGAGATCGAAATGGGCTGCTTGGGCGGCTCGGCTGGAGGTTGAAAGTTCGGATCGTAGGCGAGCGACGGATCGCAGCGCACGCCGTAATAGTTCTGCACGCGACGCTCGGTCGGCAGGCCGTTGTCGTCCCATCCCATGGGGTAGAACACGTCCTTGCCGCGCATGCGCTGGAAGCGGGCGATGACGTCGGTATGCGTATACGAAAACACGTGGCCGATGTGAAGCGATCCGCTCACGGTCGGAGGCGGCGTGTCGATGGCGTAGATCTCGTCGCGTGTCTTGGCGCGATCGAATTTATAGGTGCCGCTCGCTTCCCATTGCCGCTGCCACTTCGTCTCGAGGCCTTCTAGCGCGGGCTTCTCTGGTACGGCGGGTTTTTCGGCGGTAGACATTCGCGACAATGGTACTTCAACACGGGAAAATCTGGCGATTGGGGGATACGTGACTGCGCGATAGGTGGGGGGCGATCGAGCAATTAAGCGATTGAAACTCAATCGCCCGATCACCAATCGCCCAATCGCCGATGACTTATTCCCCGCCGTTCCGAATGCGCTCGATTTCTTCCTGGACCGCGCGCTCGGCAGTCTTCGACACGATCTCGGTGACCGTCTCACGGACCACGCGATCGCTCAAACGTTCAAGAACGCGTGCGACGACTTCTTCGATCACCTCTTCGGTGATGACGGGAGCGGCCGCTCGCGCGGCCGCAACTTCGGCTTTCGCCGCCGAGAGCGAGGCAAACGGATTGGGCGACGCCATAGGTGGAGCTGGCTTGGCAATCACCGGCGGCGGCGCCGGTGGATGCGGAACGGGCGCCGATGGTACCGGAGGCACGGGCCCGGCCGACGCCGCAGCGGCAGGCTCCGGCTGCCACGACCGAGCAACTGGCGGCGGTGCCACCGGTGGCGCGACCAGCGGCAAGGCCTGATGCACCGGCTGATGCACGGGAGCAACGGGCGGAACGGGACGGACCAGCGGCAGCGGCGCGGTCATAACTGGACGGACCGGCGGCGGCAGCGGCGGCGGTAGCGGTGCTGGCGCCGGCGGAGCGATCGGGCGCGCCTGCTCAACGATCGGCAGCGTCGCTCGGGGCGCGGGCGTCTTCAGCGGTAGATCTTCGCTGGACGTGTCCGCCATCGACCAATCCATCGCGCTCGGCTGCGATGTGTCGTGCTCGGGCACGGGGGATGCCGCCTGAAGATTCGAAAACGCCGCGTCGAGCTGATCGAAATAATCGTCGAGCGACACAGGAGCGGACGGCGCACCGGCTGGCGCTTGCTCTTGTGGCGCCGGAGTGGTGTGGGCCGGTGGTCTCGGCGCCATCGCCTGTTGTGCCGGAGGCAGCGGAGGTCCGAAACCGCGCTGCGTGCCGTCTGCCGCGTCGGGCGCGTCGTAGCTCGCAGCTTCCTTTTTGTTGCCAAGTAGTTGCTTCACGCGATTGATCACCATTTGAGGCTCGAAAGGTTTTGCGAGCACATCGCTCGAGCCGGCCGCATCCGCGCGGACCTGATCGATGGGCTCGAATGCGCCGGTCAGCAAGACCACGGGAATGTGGGCAAGCTTCGGCCGGCTTTTTACATACGCTGCCACTTCATAACCATCGCGCTTGGGCATATCGACGTCGGCCAGCACGATGTCAAAATGATCGGCATCCAGGCGCTCGATCGCGAGCTGCCCGTCGCCGACCGTCGTAACTTCGACGTCTTCGTCGGCAAAGGTGAGCTCGATGACGCGCTGAATCGTGACACTGTCATCCGCTAAAAGGAGCTTATGCGTCATGAACCGAAAACCAAACCAATCGTTGTCTTTATCGGCCTTAGGCGCCGCGGGCCTTAGTCCCGTCGCGGAACCGTGGATTTGACAAAATCGATGATGTCCTGCATGGGTGTCCCAGGACCGAACACGGCGGAGACGCCCATCGCCTTGAGGGCGGGCAGATCCGCATCAGGAATAATCCCGCCGAGAATGACACGGACATCCCATAGCCCCTTCTCGCGCAGCAGTTCCATGAGCCGTGGGGCAAATCGAATTGTGGGCCCCGGAGAGGATGGACAGGCCGATGAAGTCGGCATCCTCCTGAAGGGCGGCCGTCGCGATCTGTTCCGGCGTTTGCCGGAGGCCAGTGTAAATGACTTCCATGCCTGCGTCCCGCAAGGCGCGCGCGATCACCTTCGCCCCACGGTCGTGGCCGTCGAGCCCCGGTTTGGCAATGACGACTCGGATTGGCCGCATCTAAATGATCGCCTGTTCCTGATACTCGCCCCACACGTCGCGCAGCGCATCACACATTTCCCCGACGGTCGCATACGCGCGCACGGCGTCGAGCAACGCCGGCATCATGTTGTCGGTTCCGGCCGCCGTTTTCTTCAGCTTCGACAGGGCGCGGTCGACGGTGACCCTATTGCGAGTGCGCCGAACGCGATCGACGTTCTCGAGCTGCCGCGCGGCGACCTGTTCATCGATGTGAAGAAGGGGAACCGACGTGCGTTCGTCGCTGACGAACTGGTTGACCCCGACGATCACCTGGCGCTTCCGCTCGACGTCCTGCTGAAATCGATACGCGCTGTCGGCGATTTCGCGCTGCGGATACCCACGCTCGATCGCCGCAATCATTCCGCCCATCGCGTCGATCGCCCTGAACGTTTCTTCCGCGCCTTGTTCGAGATCGCGCGTGAGCCGCTCGATGAAATACGAGCCGGCGAAAGGATCGACCGATGCCGTCACACCCGTTTCATACGCCAGGATCTGCTGAGTGCGGAGCGCCAGCGTCGCCGCCTCCGCGGTTGGCAGCGCGAGTGCCTCGTCGAGCGAATTCGTGTGAAGCGAGTTGGTCCCGCCGAGCACCGCCGACAACGCCTGCAGCGCCGTGCGAATCACATTGTTCATGGGCTGCTGTGCCGTCAGCGAGACGCCGGCCGTTTGACTGTGAAACCGCAGCTTCCACGACCGCTCGTCTTTCGCGTCAAACCGCTCGCGCATGACGCGCGCCCATAGATTCCGCGCCGCGCGATACTTCGCCAGCTCCTCGAAGAAATCACTGTGGGCGTTGAAGAAGAACGACATGCGCGGCACGAACTCGTCGACATTCAGCCCCGCGTCAACACCAGCCTGCACGTATTCGATGCCGTCGCGCAACGTGAAGGCGAGCTCCTGCAGCGCGGTCGAGCCGGCTTCGCGGATGTGATACCCGCTCACCGAAATTGTGTTCCATCGCGGCACGTGTGCGCCGCAGAACGCGAAGATGTCGGTAATGAGCCGCATCGACGGCCGCGGCGGATAGATGTATTCCTTCTGCGCGATGAACTCTTTCAAAATGTCGGTCTGAAACGTGCCGGAGATCGCCTTCCAGTCGGCGCCCTGTGGTTCGGCGACGACCAGAAACATCGCGAAGATCATCGGGGCGGGCGAGTTGATGGTCATCGACGTCGTGATGTCGCCGAGCGCAATGCCGTCGAAGAGCGTCTCCATATCGGCGAGCGATGTCACGTTCACACCGCACTTCCCCACTTCGCCGAGCGAGAGCGGATGATCGGGATCGCGGCCCATCAGGGTCGGCAGATCGAACGCCACGCTCAGCCCCGTGGCGCCGGCCGCGAGCAGCTCGCGATAGCGCCGGTTGGTGTCTTCGGGCGCACCGTACCCGGCAAACTGCCGCATCGTCCACAACTTGCCGCGGTAACCTGATGGATGGATGCCCCGCGTATACGGGTAACTACCGGGATCGTTCAGCTCGCGTTCGTAATCAAAATTCGGGATCGCGTCGCGCGTATACACGCGCTCGATAGGGCGGCCGGAAATTGTCTGGAAGGGAACGTCGCGCTCGGAGTGTGCCCGCCCGGGTATGGCGGTTTTCATAGGCTTGGCAAGGCGGATCGTGGTGCCCGGGTGGGTTCTTTGCCCCACCCGGGCCCTCGAATCTACCGGTTATTCACCGTAGATTTAGCCATATATTGAGCACCTCCCGGCCGCGGCCGATTCAACGGGCCCTTCCGGCTCTTGCAAGTTGTGCAAAGCCTCCTCAGGCAATGGCTTAGCGGCCTTTTCACGCGCCCCGCCGAATAGTGGGGACGGTAACGGCAATTGTACAACACCGAAAGGGATAAGGGGGAAGGGGTAAAGGGTAAGAACTAAGAGCCAGTTACGCCTAATGCGCGTAGGTGTTCAGTGAGGTTGCCCAACTCACGGTTAACGTCGATAACGCCGGCCCTCGCAGGTCCGCCGCAGTAGAAGTAAGAATTCCCGAATGCTCGCCTGATGTCTCCGAGCTTCGCCTCGAATTCTTTGGCATCGGAAACGAGCACGGCTTTTCGTTCCATCGCTCGTGAAAATTTCAGCAACAAAGCTTCAGTCTTCGCGGCTCGTTCCTCGTCACTCACAAAAACCTCGTCCCTTCCCCACTTACTTTTTAGATTATAGATTCTAGTTTTACTTATCAGCGTCAGAACTCAGTGCGTCATGGCGTGCAACAACACATCAATCCCTAACGCGTACCCTTTCGGCGAGAACTGATAAAAGAAGCCCGGATCCTCGCCTTCGCGCTCCCACGAATCGGCGACGTCCGTGTTGTGCGTCATCAGCACCATGATCCGTCCCTTGCTATCGCGAATCGCTCGAAGATGAGCCTCCGCACTGTCCTCGCCACGCTCGGACGTCGTTGTACCGCCGGACCGGCGCCAGAATGTGATGTTCGTGATCTGCGGTACTTCTTTCACCGTGTAGAGACTCCGTAGCAGCGGATCGTCGAGCCGTACGTCGCGAATCGGAAACTTGTCCGGCGGCAGCACCTTCGCAATTTCGCTCGACCACTGTGCCCACGCCTCGCTGCCCCAGAAGTCGTCGACCCACCAGAATCCGCCCTTCAACAGATAGTCGTGCAGGCGTTGGGCTTCGAGCGGCGTCAGCCCCATGGTGCCGACATCGGACGACACGAGATACGGACAATGAAACAGCTGTGGATCGGTCGCGCGCACGACCCACGTATTCGGCTCCTGCCCTTCGCCATCGTGGCTGATGCGCGTTTTCGTGAGCTCCGACAACCTCGTCATCAGATTGCGCTCGGCGTATGGATAATCCGTCATCCATCCCAATCCCATTTCTTCGTAACGCACGCGGGTGTACATCAGACGGCAGGCGAAGAAATCGCGATCGGGAAAGTCAGCGGAGGGAAAGCGCGGAGGAATCGAGCCTTCTCGGAAGTAACGGCCGAACTGCGCCTGGGCGGTCGCCGCACAGACCAGCACACCGCCCGCGGCCACCAACTGTTTCCAGCGGGCCACCGGCGGCTTGATCATGCAGTAATCCGGACGGCGAGGAGCGTCACCGTCTGCTCGGCGCCGTCACTAGCTTTGATCTCGATCAGGTATTCGCCGGTGGGCAGCGCCGCCAGCGGCACGTCGATGTTCGTCAATCCGCCGAACGCGGCTGGACTGATCGTCAACGGGTTCATCTCTCCGCCGTCGCGGTTCAGGATGCGCGCGGAAATTGACGGCGTCTGCGCCGCCGCCGTTTGCGCGCCCACACGCACCAAGAGGCGGTCGGTGCGCCGGAACTCGCGCTCGGTCAGCGGCACGGCGGCCGGGTCGGCCGAGAGCGCCTGAAACTCGCGCAGCGTCCGCGCGCGGAACAACTCTGGCGTGCTCATCGTGAGGCCGACACCGAGGCTGGGGACGACGATTTTTCTGGTTTCGCGATCGAGCACCTGGTTGCCTGCGTCTTCCACGGCAATGTCGAGATCGATAGGACCCGGAGGCACGTCGAACTCGACGCGCGAGGGCGCAAACGTTGCGGCGGCCGCTGCGGCGGCTGGCGCAGCAGATTTTCCGCGGTAAAACAGATCCGCATTGGCGTTGCCCGCCGTCAGCGAGACGCGCGCCGGCTGATCGCTGCGCGCCCCGGGTCGCGGCGGCATCGGCTCCCATACAAACGTCACCTTCGTTTTGCCGTTGGCGCCGGGCGACATCCCCACCCACGTGCGAATCAAACTGCGCCGCGTGGTCACGCCGAGTGCGCCCAACGCTTCGGTGACGGCCTTGGGCGGCCCGGGCTTGGGCGGGGCCAGCGCACGCGTGGCCTCGTCCGCCGTCAGCGCGAGATATCCCCGCCGCGCACGCACCTGCACGCCTGGCCGCTTCACTTTTACTTCGATCTTGTGGAACCGGCCATCCGGCTTCGGAAGCGCCGACGTGTACCCGAGCAGATAGTACGCGCTCGAGTCGCTGACGATCTGTTTCAACCCCGGCTCGAGATCGTTCTGATTGACGATGGCTTTGCCGTCGGTCTCGGCCGCCAGAATCCGCATCGTGTCCTGCGTGTTCTCGAGGATCTTGGCATCGCTGGTAAGGCTGATATTCGACCGGCTCAGATCGAACTCGAAGGTCGCCAGACCTCGCGGGTCGACGGTGTAGATCGTCGTGTTGTACCGGTTGGCGGTCTCGTACACCCAGCGCAAGTCGCCAAGCAGATCGGTTTGCGCAAAAAACTCCATCGATTCTTTTCTCGACTCGAGCGCCGGATTCGATCCGGGCATGGGATCGGGCGCCCTGATGGGTCCACCGGTGCCGCCGGGACCTGGCATGTTCGGCTGCGCGGCAATCGGATCCTGCGCCTGCGACGGCATCGAGCTGGTAAAGCCCTCGCTGACGAGAATCAGAGATTTGCGCCCGTCGCGCAATCCACCCATTTTGATAATCAGCGCTTTGAGCGCCGACATCACGACTTCGTTCCGAATCCGCTCCGCCTCCATCGTCGAGACGTAGTTGACGTAGCGCTCCTCGAAAATGTTACGCGGGGTGTAGTCGTACTTGCGGCCGACGAACGCGCGAATCGCGCCGGCGGCGCTCTTCTGATCGTGCGTCAACATCACATCGCTGAGCGGTGTGAGCGGATACATGATGGCCATCATGTCGCTCGGCGCGAGCTGATTTTCGATGAACCGCGCGATCGGCTCGCGCGCGCGCATGCTGTTCTCGAGACGCACGTGGTAGTCGTCGAGGAAAATGCCGAAGAGGCGCGTGTCCTCGCGCTGCGCCTCGGCCTGCTCCTGAATCGCGCTACGAATTTGACGCGGCGGCTCGACCGCGGCCGTCTGGGTCGCTTCCTTGATGTTGATCAGCTTGAAGGTTTGCACGGCTTGCGGCTTCCCGTCTTCGCTGACCTCGAAGTCCTGTTGCCGCAGATCGCCGACAGGCTTACCCTGCTTGTCGGTCACGATCACGTCGACGCGAACAAAGTTGATGTCGGTGCGGAAGGCCGGAGGTTCGGGCGCGGGCGTCTGCGTCTGCGCCGGGGGATCCGGTTGCGGCGGCGTCTGCGGGGGCGCTTGCTGCGCGTGCAGTCCTAAGGCCAGCGGCGCCGCACAGAGCGAGGCCAGAATGACGCGCCCGAGATACCTCTTCATGGCTATTCAGGATGATAACATTCCCACGCCGTGGCAACTGTGACAGAAGACGAGGCGCTCTTCAGGGACAGCGTCCTCGAGTTCGCCGCCAGGGAAATCCAGCCCCACGTCCGCGAGATGGACGAGCATGCCACGATGCCGCGGTCGCTCATCGACAAGCTGTTCGCGATGGGCATCATGGGAATCGAGGTCCCAGACACCTATGGCGGCTCCGGGGCCACCTTCTTCCACGCCGTGCTGGCGGTCGAGGCGCTCTCATCGGTGGATCCGTCGGTCGGCGTGCTTGTGGATGTCCAGAACACGCTCGTCATTAATGCGTTGCTCCATTGGGGCAGCGACGATCAGAAACAGCGATTCCTCCCGCTATTGGCGTCGAACACGGTTGGCGCTTACGCGCTCTCTGAGGCCGGCTCGGGCAGCGACGCGTTCTCGCTCACGACCCGCGCCGTCGAATCGAGCGACGAGTTTCGGCTCACGGGACGGAAGTTGTGGATCACCAATGCCCACGAGGCCGGGCTGTTCATCGTGTTTGCCACAATCGACCCGGCCGCCGGCTACCGCGGCATCACGGCGTTTGTGGTGGAGCGCAGCTGTCCTGGGCTTTCCATCGGCAAGAAAGAAGACAAGCTCGGCATCCGCGCCAGCAGCACGTGCGAGCTGCTGCTCGAAGATTGCCGCGTCCCGCGCGCCCATGTGCTCGGCGAAGTCGGCAAAGGCTACAAGATCGCCATCGAGACGCTGAACGAAGGACGCATCGGCATCGGCGCGCAGATGGTCGGCCTGGCGCAAGGGGCGTTGAATCACGCCATCGCATACACCAAGCAGCGGAAACAATTCGGCAAGGCCATCGCCGATTTTCAAGGCGTCCAGTTTCAAATAGCGCGCGCGGCGACCGAGCTCGAAGCGGCGCGGCTGATGGTGTATCACGCAGCCCGGCTGCGCGACGCCGGCGAGCCGTTCGTGACGCCCGCGGCCATGTGCAAGCTGTTCGCCGCCGACATGGCCGAGCATGTCAGCTCGCTCGCCGTCCAGCTGTTCGGCGGATACGGGTACGTGAAGGACTATCCCGTCGAGAAGCTCTACCGCGACGCGAAGATCGGACAGATCTACGAAGGTGCCTCGAACCTGCAACTACAGACGATTGCCAAGCAAATACTCGGTCGCTGAAACCCGGAACCAGGAACGCAGACCTGCAGAACTACGAGCGCGTGCGCAGCAGATACTGCAGCTTCGTGAAGATGGCACGGTTTGTCCGGAGATAGTCAGACGTGGCAAATACCGACGCGTCGATCAGATTGCCGTGACGGTAGCGATCGTCGTAACCGAGAAAGAACACCGTCCCCGCGTTCACACGGTAAGTCAGCAGCACGTTCTGTCCGAGGGTTTTGTCGAACGTGTTGTGCTCCGTAATGTTCCGCACGAGCAGGCGGTCGGTGAACTGGTAGGTGGAGAGCAGCCGGGCGATCTTCACGTCGAACTCTTCCAACCCGATGCGCCTGTCGACAAACCGGCTCGTCGTCACGCTGAAATCCGATTGGAATCGCGACGCCGGCTTCAGCGTTAACCCCACTTCCCACGCCGTGCCGGAGCCAAGGTAGGGATCAGGGACGAATCGAATCTGGTCGCCTTGGCTCATCCCTACCGACACCGTGACGCGGCGGCTGGTCGCCACATGCGCCCCCATCGCGATGCGGGTCTTCCAGAAGTCGACGCTGCGATAACGTTCCATGTCGCGATTGACACCGGCATCGACGGTGATGTTTTTGGCAAACGTGAAGTTCGCCGTCGCGCCGTTTTGCTCCTCCTGCAACGTACCGTCAAACTGATAATTCCGCGAGTGGCTGTACCGCGGCGACCAGTTGACGATCCAGTTGCCGGGCCACCATCGATAGGAAACGTTCGCGAGCGACTGCCGCTGATCGGTGCGCCTGACGAACCCGACGTCCGTGCGCAACTCCGGGCTGATGGCGTTGCTGATGAGCGAGTAACTCAGATTGCGCCCTGCCTTTCGGAAATTGAAATCGTAGAAGTAGCCTTTGCGGCGCTTACCCGTTGCGTCGCGGTGGTCCGTGACGATCACGCGCGCGAAGAACCGATGCGTCAGCCCGAGCGCGAAATCACCGTCGCCTCCAACCACCCGGCTGTACTCATTCATGAACTCGCGGTCGGTAAAGATCAGGCTCGTCGTCGACTCGCGATAGAGGTCGTAGCGCGCGCGGCCGATCACAAATTGCGCCTTCTTGCCGAAAGCCGCGTTCAGGCGATCGGCACGTCTGCCCGGCGCTTCGTCATTGGCCACCAGCAGCCCGAGCGTCGTCTTTCCGACTTTCCCCGACAGCTTCGCTCCGAACCGAGGGTCGACGATCGTTCGCGTGTGAATGAACGTGACCGGCCCCGGCACGCGGAAAATCTCCTGGCCTTCGAGGAAGAACGGCCGGAGTTCCGGATACAGAATCGGAAACCGCTGATTGACCTCGATCTGCGGCCGGTCCGATTCGATCTGGGAAAAATCAGGGTTGTAGGTGAAGTCGAACGTCACGTTGGAGTTGATCCCGTATTTCAGGTTGGCGCCGGCTTCCTTCACCGTCTCTGTCGAGAACTCGCCGGTCGCGCTCCGCTTGCCTGCCTGAATGGCCGTCACCGTGGGCAGGAACTCCAGGTTGTGGCTCGTCGAGAGATTCACCATGCCGTTGATCGTGCCCATTTGACCGAGCTCACTCATCACGTCGCGTGAGATCGGCGACCAAACAACGGTTTCGTCTTTTCCCTGGATCTCGCGCTCGATTTGAAAGCCCCAGTGGTGCGCGTCGCCAGCGCCACGCGCAGGATAACGGAGACTCTTGAACGGCACAGACAACTCCGCTGTCCATCCGTCGTCGACGAGCACGCCAGCAGATACGAACAGGACGTTCCACGACATGTCTCCGACGGTCGTCGTCTGGCCGCTCGCCGTATTTCCCATCAGAGCGTCCCCCTGCACTCCGTATCCATTAACGGTGAGCCTGTACCCACGCTGCTGATCGCGAAAGGGATCGAAGATGAACGAGATGTGGTCGTCGTTCCAGATCTGGTCTCGATCGACTCGGTTCGCGCGCACGAGCGCCGGGTCGCCGTAGTGCGCATGAACGCCGATGTACATCCGCTCGCTGTCGTACGCGAGGTAGACGTCGGTCCGCTCGGAGGCCGGCGCGCCATCAAGCGGTCTCCTCTGGACGAAGTCAGTGATGTGCGCGGCCGTGCGCCAGGCAGGATCGTCGAGCCGCCCGTCGATCGCCGGCGCCTGTTGCACGCGCGGAGGTGTGACAGCACGCGGGGCGGTTTGCGCCAAGACCGATGTGCCGCCGAGCATCGCGACCGCTGCCGCGACGCTAAGCGTGCACTTCATAGCCGGGCGTTTCGATCGCAGAACGAATGGCCGCCGGCGTGACCGGCTCCGATTTGTCGGCGAGTTTCATCAGGGTCGCTCATTGACCGCACACTGGGGCCGCGGTAAAGCACGCCTCATCAAAGTACCTTTGGCTCCCGACCTGTTGATACATCAAGACCGTCGACATGCCCGACGCCGATGGCCGCGAACGCATGACTTTTTTTTCTGATCGTACGTTCGCCCGGCCGCCCGACAGCGCCTCGCTCAGCACGCGGCCTCCGAGCCGGCCCAGGTTGGGAATCTTAAAGCCGAGAACCGATGCGAGCGTCGGCTTGATGTCGGCATTGCTCGCCGGCGCCGCGTCGATAAATCCCTTTTTGAAGTCCGGGCCGATCGCCGCCATGTTGATATAACTGTTCGCCCGACTGAGCGAGCCGTGATCGCCCTGGCCGTGCTGCCGCTCCGAACTGACGATCACTCCCGTCATGAACGGGTTACGGGGATCGGTCGCAAACGTCTTGGCGCTCACGACCACCGCCGGCTTCGGCGTCGTCGCCCCGCCTATCAACGCCACCGCGCTCATTGGCAACGCGCCGTTCATCTGGCCGAAGCGATCGTTCACAAATATGCCCCCGACGTAGTCGAAGGTCGACAGAATCCGCACGACGCGCTGCACCATCTGGCGATCATTATCCGGCACATAGATCACGTTTGTCGCCACGACGACCTTGGCATCGGTCGGCTTGCCAATCCTCCCATGGCCGCCGATGAGCGCGTCGGGGACGATGGGGCGTTGCAGCTTCTGCGCCGTCTGTTGCGGAATCGTGGGATCAACCGAGGCGTACACCTTCAGTCCACTGGCATCGGTAATTTGAATGCTGGGATCGTAGAGCGGCAGGTTCAACGCATGCGCCAAATCGATGGCGAGATGACCGTTCGGCAGGAATCCGGTATTCACTTCTTGACGGCCGCTCTGATCTTTGTAAGTGAAACCTGCGGCGTAACTCCTGGTGAACGTTCCTGCTGCATCGATTTCACGCCGGCTGGCGGTGGAGAACCCATGGTCGGCCGTGACGAAGATGTTCGTGCTGCCGGCGAGATCCGGATGGCTGTTCACGTAGTCGAGGATCTGCTTCAGCCCGTTGTCCGCACTGCGCACCGCGGCCTTCGACGTGGGGCCGTTCACTCCAGGCACGAGCGCGTTCATGCTGTCACCTTGCGCGTGCTGAGTCTGGTCGGGATCACCCGACCAGTACACGAGCGCGAACGGCTCGTCGGCGGCGCTAAATTTCGGCAAAATCGCTTTCGTGATCGCGTCGGCGAACCATTGGTAGTGCGCCACATTCGCTTCGCGAACGCCGGGCGTCGTGTTCGTGGCCGCGGGCTGGTTGCGGCGCGGAGGCGCCGGGGTCAGACCGGCCGCTTTCAGCATCCCGACCGTTTCGCCGGTCATCGGAACAGCGGTGTCCAGTCCAGTCTCGCTGTCGAGAATGATGGTGGTTGGCAGTCGGAATGTCTTCCGCTGCGGCGAAAGCTCGGTCAGGTCCTGCATGGCCGACGGACCAATTTTGCCGAGTGCCGCCGTGTTATAGCCGTACGAGCGCGCGTAGGCCAGCAGCGACGCTTCGCGAAGGTAGTTGCCACCGAAGTGATCGTTGATATCGCCGAGTATCTCGACGTTCTCGACGTTCGGTGTCATCGTTCCCACAGGCACCCCGAAATTTCCGGTGTCGAAGACGGGGAATCCCGCGAAGATATGGTTGGCAAACTGCCCTGTGTCGCCGGGGTAATGGCCGGTCGCAATCGCCGCCGCGTTCGGCATCGTCAACGTGGGATAGACCGCATGGCTGTTGGTAAAGTTCACGCCTTCGGTGCGGACCTTCCAGAATGCCGGCGTATCGATCGCATTCACCGACCCGTAGCGCAGGCCGTCGGCCACAAAGACGATGACGTTTCGCTTCTTCTGCGGCCTATCCTGCGCGGCAAGAGTGGCTATCGCGCAGAGCGCCGCGCCGAGGGCCAGAATCCTACGCACGATCGCGCGAAAGCTTCTCGAACACCGGCCGGAGGCGCTTCGCGGTCTGCCGTAAATCCTCTGGCAGCACCCGTGTCTCACCGACGGCGGTCATGAAATTGGTGTCGCCCGCCCACCGCGGGACAAGATGAATGTGAAGATGATTCTCGATACCTGCACCGGCCGCCTTGCCGAGGTTGATGCCCACGTTGATGCCCTGCGGTTGGAACGCTTCGGTGAGCGCCATCTCGGACAGCGTCGTGAGCGCCATCATGTCGTGCTGCTCGTCTGGCGTCAGCCGCGCCAGCGCATTCAGATGACGATTGGGCACGACCATGAGATGGCCATTGTTGTAGGGATACAGATTGAGAATGACGAAGGCGTGGGATCCGCGGAACACGGTCAGCTCCGCATCTGCGCTCTTGAACGCGTCACAGAAAATGCACTCAGTCGAAGGAGCGGGAGCAGCGGTCACGTAGGCGAGACGCCAGGGAGCCCATAGGCGATCCATGTAGGAGATTCACGCAACTTGTGAACTTTTGATCTGGTGAACTTGTGAACTGGTGATCTAAAAAGCTCTCAGTTCATCAGATCAAAAGTTCACCAGATCACCAGCTACTGCGAAGTACCAGGATCTTGGTTAATGAGTTCCTTGAGTTCCTTGCCGGGCTTGAAGTACGGCACCTTCTTCGGCGGCACGTCCACTTTATCGCCGGTCTTGGGGTTGCGCCCCTTGCGCGGCTCGCGGCGACGAAGCCGGAAACTGCCAAACCCTCGCAGCTCGATCTTCTCGCCGCGGTGAAGCGCGGTGATGATGCTGCGGAAGACGGTGTCGACGATCACCTCGGAATGCTTCTTCGTGAGATCCGAGACCCGGGAGACTTCCTCCACGAGCTCGGCTTTCGTCATACTCCCGCCGAGCGCTGCGGCAGCGTCCTGTTCGTCCATGTGTCCCTTCGCGCTGTTTACGCCTTGGCTTTGAAGTGGTCGCCGAGGGTCGCTTCGCCGGTGCCGGATTTCTCCGAGTACTCTTCCCAGTCGGTCCGGAACTCGTCCGACTTCAGCGCGCGAATGCTGAGGCCGATCTTCCGCTCCGAGGGCACGAGCTTGATGATTTTCATCGGGTAGTTCTGATCGACCTGCAGATCGATCTTCTCTCCACCCTTCGTATCGTCCAGCTCCGAGACGTGAATGAGACCTTCGATGCCTTCGTCGAGCTCGACGAACGCACCGAAATTCGTCACGCGCACGACTTTGCCTTCAATCGTGTGCCCGACCTGATGGCGGGAGAAGAAGTCGTCCCAGATGTCGGTGGCCAGCTGCTTCAGCCCGAGCGACAGCCGTTGATTCTCGGCGTCGATGTTGAGCACCATCGCCTCGACTCGGTCGCCCTTCTTCAGCACCTCGGACGGATGCTTGATGCGCTTGCTCCACGACATGTCGGAGATGTGAATCAGCCCGTCGATGTCGTCTTCCACTTCGACGAACGCGCCGAACTCGGTGAGGTTGCGGACCTTGCCGACAATCTTCGATCCCACCGGATACTTGTCGGCGAGCTCGTGCCACGGATTCGTTTCGACCTGCTTCAGGCCGAGTGAAATCCGCCGCGCTGTCGCATCGACGCCGAGCACCATCGCGTCGACGCTGTCGCCGACATTCAGGATCTTCGACGGATGCTTCACGCGCTTGCTCCACGACATCTCGCTGACGTGGATGAGGCCTTCGACGCCCGGCTCCAGCTCGATGAACGCACCGTAGTCGGTGAGGTTCTTGACCGCGCCGCGCAGCACTTTGCCTTCTGCGAGCGTGTCGAGCGTGACCTTCTTCTTCTCGGCGATTTCCTCTTCGAGGAGCGCCGTGCGCGAGAGCAC
>JANMJM010000281.1:0-37397 GCA_031371345.1 Vicinamibacteria bacterium | reverse complement strand
GAACCTCGACAAGCGCCTCAGGGAAGAGACCGGGTTGCCTCTCGCGATGGCTGAAGATCCGCTGTCGTCGGTCGTGCTGGGCGCCGGAAAAATGCTGTCGGATTTCAACCTGCTGCGGAAGATTTCGATCGATTAGGCTTTTGGCCTGGCCTAGAGCCCAAAGCCCAAAGCCAATCACCGAAGTACCAAATGGCCCTCGCCGACATCCGCCAGCGCACAGCCGTCTTATTCATCGCCGTGATGGTCGGCCACGTGATTCTCATTTCCGCACAAGTGAACTCGCGCTCGGGTGTGCCGCTGCTCGAGGTGCTGACGTTCGGCACGTTCGCCGAAGTGCAGCGCGGGGCGGCGGGCATGATCGGCAGCATTCGCAACGCGTGGAGCGGATACGTGAATCTTCGCGGTGTCCGCGCCGAGAACGAGATGCTGCGGCGGCAGCTCGGTGACATCCAGGTGCGGTTCCAGCAGGAGCGTGCCGCGGCCGAGCGGACGCGCCAGCTCGAGGAGTTGCTCGGGTTCGAGCGTCAGGTTGGCATTCAGATGATCGCGACCAATGTCATCGGGGCGGGAGCGAGCCCCGACTCGCGCACCGTTACCATCGACAAAGGCACCAACGCGGGCGTGCGCAAGGACATTGCCGTCCTCGTGCCGACTGGTGTGGTTGGTCGCGTGGTGACGCCGACGGCCCACGCGTCGAAGGTTCAGCTGCTGGTCGATCGCAACGCCGCCGCCGGCGCGCTCATCGAGCGTTCGCGGGCGCAGGGGGTTGTCGTCGGGACCGGGGAAGCGCTGTTGCGGATGAACTACGTGTCAGACACCGCCGACGTGAAAGTCGGGGACATCGTCGTCACGTCCGCCATGGAAGGCATTTATCCGAAGGGGTTCGTGATCGGCAAGATCGAGAGTCTCGAGCGGGGGAATAAGGGCATCCGCGTTCGCCCGTCGGTGGACTTCAACCGTCTCGAGGAAGTGCTCGTCGTCACCTCGCCGCCGGCGCAGGCGGCACCGGTCGAGGGCCCATCGTGAGGGCGGCCGGCATTGCGCTATTTATCGCCATCGCTCTGGCCCTTCAGACGACGCTGGCTCGATTTTTCACGCCCGGCGCCCAATTGATCGACCTGGTGTTTGTGGCCGTCGTCTATATAGCGTTGACGGGTGGGCCGGGACCAGGGCTTATCGCTGGGGCTATCGCCGGCTTGGCGCAGGATTCCCTGGCGGCCACCGGGGTTTCAGTGATTGCCATTGGCGCGGGCGTCGTCACGTCGCGGAGCATTATCGGCATCGGGGGGCTGGCAAAAACGTTCGTGGGATTTCTGACGGGCATTATTGGATCCCAGTTCATCGTGGCCCGGCCGCTGCCGAGGGCGCTCGTTTTTTTCGCGGCGACGGTCGGCCATGCGATCATATTTCTCGGGGTGTACGCCGTGCTGGATCCCGGTTACGGGCGGACTCCCTACGCGACGATCTTCAGCCAGGCCGGCGCGAATGCGTTCGTCGGCGTGCTGATCTTCCAAGTCGCCGAATCGTTTCCCGGGTTCGTCGACAAGCGGCGCATGGCGGGCGGGGGAATGAGGATTAACAGGAGACTTGATTGAAGTGCGGGAAGTGCGGGAGGTGCGCACCTCTCGCACCTCTCGCACCTAATTTATGACCGACTTAGGTTTCACGCCCCCGGTTGAAGACCGCCGCCGCATCACGATTCGCATCGTGGTCCTGCAGGTGACGCTCGGCATCATCTTCACCACGCTCGCGTTCAGCTTCTGGTATTTCCAGGTCGTGCAGAACGCCAAGTACGAAGAGCTTGCCGCGAACAACCATCAGCGCACTATCCCACTGCGCGCGCCGCGTGGTGTCATGTACGATCGCGAAGGACGTGTGCTCGTCCAGAACCGCAGCTCGTTCACGATCTCGATTGTCCGCGAGCACACCAAAGATCTGAACCGCACGGTTCGCGTGCTTTCCGAAGTGGCCGGGCTCGATCCGAAATGGGTGCAGGGCGAAGTGAATCGTCATCGCCGCGAGCCCTCCTATCAGCCGATCGTCATCGTGAACGACGCCACGCTCGCGCAGGTGGCATCGGTCGTGGCGCGGCGCCTCGATACCGAGCTTCCGGACGTCGTCGTCGAAGAAGTTCCGACGCGGAGATATAACGACGAATTAGCCGCGCATCTATTTGGGTACGTCGGTGAAGCCAGCGAGGGAGAAGTGGCCACTGGCGGTGCGCAGAGCGGCACCATCGTCGGGAAGGCGGGCATCGAGCGTATCTACAACAAGTTGTTGATGGGCGAAGATGGTGTGCGGCGGGTGGTCGTGAACAGCGTGGGCCGCGAGATTCGCACGCTGGGCGAACTTCCCCCCAACGAGGGACGGCGCGTGCAGCTGACCATCGACGAGGATCTGCAGCGCGCGGCGGAAGAGGGGTTCAAGGCTGCCGGATTCAACGGCGCGGCGGTCATTCTGGATCCGAACTCGGGCGAAGTGCTCGCGTTCACCAGCATGCCGGCCTACGACCCGAACGATTTCGCCTCGGGAATTGACGCGGCCATCTGGAACTCCCTCAACACCGACAAGCTGAAGCCGCTGATGAACCGCGCGATTCAGGGCACCTATTCGCCTGGATCGACCTTTAAAATCGTGGTGGCCACGGCGGCGTTGGAAGAAGGCGTCATCACGCCGGATTTCAGGGTGTCGTGTGGCGGCGGCGCGACGTTTTACGGCCGCTTCTTCCAGTGCTGGAAGAAAGGCGGTCACGGCAGCGTGAATTTACCGCACGCCATCGAGCAGTCGTGCAACGTGTTCTTCTATACCGTCGGCAACATGCTCGGCGTCGACAAAATTCACAAGTGGGCGTCACTCCTCGGGCTGGGTGAAAAGTCGGGCATCGACCTGCCCAACGAAATGTCCGGACTCGTGCCATCCACGGAATGGAAAAAGGAACGCACCGGCGAGAAATGGTACGCAGGGGAGACGATCTCAGTGTCGATCGGACAGGGGCAGGTCTCGATTACACCCATCTCCCTGGCCGTGATGATGTCCACCGTGGCCAACGGCGGCACACGCTATGTGCCGCATCTGCTCAAAGCGATTGACGATGGCAACGGGTGGAAGGCGGTACCGCCGCCCGCCCCCAAATCACAAGTGCGGCTGAAACCTGAAACCGTCGAGGCGATTCATAACGGCCTGTTCCTGGTCGTGAACGGCGCCGGCACCGGTGGACGCGCGCGGATCGTCGGCAAGGACGTCTCGGGGAAGACGGGTACGGCGCAGGTAATTTCGCTGACCGGCGGCAGGCAGGCCATGGGCCACACCGATCGCGATCTGCGCGACCACGGGTGGTTCGTGTTCTTCGCACCGCGCGACAATCCGCAGATTGCCGGTGTGGTGTTCGGCGAGCACGCCGAGCATGGCGCCAGCGCGGCGCCGATCGCCAAGTACATCATGGAGACCTTCTTCGCGAAGAAGGACGGGAAACCGCTGCCGAAGCTGACCATGCCCGCGCCGATTCCGGATCCTGAAGGGCCGACGCCGCAGCCCGTCCCGGTGTCGCCGGCCGCGGCCACAGTTGCCAGAATGAATTAAGCATGTTCGAGCGCCGCCTCTATCACCACCTCGACTGGTTCCTCTTCGCGGCGATGCTGATCCTGTGCTGCATCGGCGTCGCGATGATTTACAGCACGACCGGCCTCACGAACCCGCGGCTCGCGACAACGCAGGTGTACGCGATGGTCATCGGCATGGCCGCCTTCATGGTGTGCCTGACAATCGATTACCGCGCCCTGACCGACAAATCGCACTTCATCTACCTGGCGTTGCTGGGTCTGCTGATTTACGTGCTGCTGTTTGGCACGGTGGCCGGCGGTGCGCGCCGCTGGATTTCGCTGAGGGCCTTCAATCTGCAGCCCTCGGAGTTTGCCAAGGTCGGTGTGGCCCTGGTGCTCGCCAAGTTTTTTGGTGAGAACCGGCGGGGGACGCCCACCAACGGCGACCTGTTCATCGGGGGCGTCTTGGCGGCCGTGCCGCTCGTGATGATTGCGCGCGAGCCCGATCTCGGGACGGCGGTTACGATTCTGCCTATTTTTCTCGGTATCGCGTACGTTGCGGGCATGCGCATGCGCCTCCTCGGCATTCTCCTGGCCGTGGCCATCGTGGCGGCGCCCATCGCCTGGAAGTTTGCGCTCAAGGATTATCAAAAAGGTCGTATCGAAACATTTATGGACCCGTCACAGGATCCGAAGGGCGCCGGGTATCAGCAAATCCAGGCGCAGATCACTGTGGGGTCGGGCGGGTTGTTGGGGAAGGGATTTCAGAAAGGGACGCAGGGACAGCTCCGGTTCCTGCCGGTCGCTCACAACGATTTCATTTTTTCCGTGCTGGCGGAGGAACAGGGATTTGTCGGCGTCCTCGGCGTGCTGAGCCTGTACTTGCTCGTGATCTGGCGCTCGCTCGAGGCGGCCCGTCTCGCAAAGGACCGGCTCGGCGTCTATCTCGTCTTGGGACTGCTGTCGAGCTTCACGTTTCAGGTGATTTACAACATTACGATGTCGGCCGGCTTGGCGCCGGTCAAAGGTTTGACGCTTCCGCTGATGAGTTATGGAGGGTCGTCGATGATCGCCACGCTGGCGAGCTTCGGCCTCATTCAGAACGTCCGGATGCGTCGGTTTACTAACTAAGCTTCGAGCTTCGAGCGTCCAGCGACCAGCATGACTGGAAGCTGGGAGCTGATAGCTGGGAGCTAGGGATCAACAAAAATGGGCTTCGTCCTGAACAGACTGGTCACGCTCATTCGCGCGATGTACTTCATCGTGGTCGTTGATCCGCATGGGAGTTTCGCGAATGCAGAAGGAAATGATCATTCAGTCGAATGGCCACGAAACACAGGTGGCTATTCTCGAGGAAGATCTCGTCACCGAGATGTTCGTCGAGCGCGAGCGGCAGCGCGGGGTTGTCGGGAACATCTACAAGGGCCGGGTCTCGAAGGTGCTGCCCGGCATGCAATGCGCGTTCATTGACATCGGCCTCGATCGTGACGGCTTCCTCTACGTGTCGGACGTCGTCGACACGATTGAGGAGTTCGACAAGCTCGATTCCGAGGATGAAGAGAAAGAAGAAGCTGGCGGCAGCCCGTCCAGCGGCGGCGGCGGTGGCCGCGGCCGGGGAGGCCGGGACCGCGAGCACGGACCTCAGCCGAAAATCGAAGAGCTACTGAAGGAAGGGCAGGAGATCGTCGTCCAGGTGGCCAAGGAGCCGCTTGGCACGAAGGGCGCGCGCCTCACGTCGCACGCGACGCTCGCAGGCCGCTTCCTGGTCTTCATGCCGACGGTCGACCACATCGGCGTCTCCCGCAAAATCGAATCACGCGAAGAGCGCAACCGTCTGCGCGGCATCGTCCGCAAGTTCCGCGAGGATCATGGGTTCGGCGGCGGCGTCATCATCCGCACCGCGGCAGGTGGACGTCCCGAGGGCGACATTCTGGCCGATCTCGAGTATTTCAACGGCATTTGGAAGGACACGCGACACAAGTTCGAGTCGTCGAGGGCGCCGTCGGTGATCTATCGCGAGCAGAGCCTGGTGGCGAAACTTTTGCGCGACTTGCTGACCGACGACTTTTCGGCCATCCGCATCGACAACGCGCACGAACACAAGCACGTCATGGATCTCATCTCGCGCATCATGCCGAACCTGGCCGGGCGCGTGAAGCTCTACACGAAGGACTATCCGATTTTCGAGGAGTACGGCGTTCAGGCCGAAATCGACAAGGCGCTGAAGAGCAAGGTATGGCTGAAGTCCGGCGGATCGATCGTGATCAACCAGACCGAAGCGCTGGTGGCCGTCGACGTCAACACGGGCCGCTACGTCGGTAAACGCACCGGCCGTCTCGAAGACACCATCGTCAAGACGAATCTCGAAGCCATCAAGGAGATCGTGCGCCAGATTCGGCTGCGCGACCTTGGCGGCATCATCGTGCTCGACTTCATCGACATGGAGGAGCGAAAGAACCGCCAGAAGGTGTTGCAGGCCGTCGAGCTGGAGCTGAAGAAGGACCGCTCGCCGTCGAAAGTGCTCCAAGTCTCGGACTTCGGCCTCGTCATCATCACGCGTAAGCGTGTGAAGCAGAGCCTGGAACGCGTACTCACCGAGCCGTGTCCGTACTGCTCGGGCACCGGCGTCATCAAATCGAGTTCGACGATTTGCTACGAAATTCTGTCCGAGGTGAAGAAGATTGGCGCCGAGCTCAACGGCCACGGCGTGGTGCTGCGCGTGAACCCGGAAATCGCCCGGGCGCTGAAGGAAGAAGAACGCGCCGTCATGACCGATCTGAAGCACGCGCTCGGCAAGGAGATCGTCATCAAACCGGACACGCATCTTCATCACGAGCAGTTTGATGTGATGGCGCAGTAACGTTAGTTGTTGGTTGTTAGTTGTTAGTTGCGTGACAGCACGCCACAACCAACAACTAACAACCAACAACTACAGGCTCAGCCAGTAATTCATCTTCACCACGAACACGTGGTTCCCCGGCGCCCCGAACGTATCGCCGAGATCGCGCCGAGGCGAGAAGACGCCGGCGCGCGTCGTGTCCGATGTCGACATGTTCCAGACGACGAACAATGTCGAGCCTCGCATGTATTCCCACCGAAGCACGACGTTCCCGCGCAAAGACTTGCGGTTGAAGTCCGGATTGTCCTCGATGGCGACCGGAGTGAAATCGAACGACAGCGGGCGGGCGAGTTTACGGGTGCGAGTGTAGTCGCCGACGGCCACGAACGGCTGCAGGTAGAGCTCGAGCGTCATGTCGCGCGAGAACGCATACGTGCCGCGGGTGGTGATGTTCACGACATTCCGTTTCAGCGTGCCGTAGACGCTGTCTTCAGCGCCGTCGCCGTCGGCATCGGTGTTCTTGATCCATTGGGCCGAGTCCATCGCTCGCGTGATGCCCGCGCTGATATTCGCCTGCAGCCGGCCCGAGGGCTGAAGCCGCAGGTTCAGATTGACATTCCGTTGCCAGCCCCCGGCCACATCGTGGTTGCCGCTGGTGTTGAGTCCGACGCCCCAGCGCTTGCGTGAGTCGGTATTGATGTTGAAGTTGTTGAAATGTTTCCGAGGCTTCACGATGGTGGGCCCGCCACGCGCATCGAGATCGTCATAGAACTCGAAGTTCAGATCGCCCCCGTACCCGATGTACCAGTAATTCCGCAGCGAAGTTTCGACATACCAGTTGACGTTTTCGAAGATCGACAGGCCGGCGGTGTTCCACTGCTTGTTGGCGTAAAAGTAGACGGCGGTGCGGCGCAAATACTTCCATGGGTCGGCCTGCGTCAGTCGAAGACCGCCATACGCCCAATTCTTGTCGACGCGCGAATTCAGAAATCCGAGATCGGTGTTGCGGAAGTTCTTGCCGACGTGATCGTAGTGAACGTCGATGCCCAGGCGCTTCCCGCTATATGAGAGGTTGCTGACGGCGAGCACGTCAGTCTTCTTCACGCCGTCGATCGGCGCGCGCGCCGCATACATTCCGGCGCTCCAGTTGTAGAGGTTCTTGTTCCAGCGCAGATTGATGTCGCCGCCGCCGGTAAAGGCGTCGAGATCCTGTTCGCGTACGACAGAGGTCGCCATCGCGGCCACGGTCGACGTGCCTTTTAGAATGTCGCGCTGAACGCGGCCGACGCCATACATGGCCGCGGGTTCGATCAGGCGGCTGCCGCGCGTCACGATCTCCTGCCCGTTCGCACCTGTTGTCGTCGTGTCGACCACAGCGTATTCGCGTGCCGTGACCGCTCCGAGACCGCCGTACGTCCATCCATTCGCCTTCCCGCTAAGCTTCGTCGCGCCCAGAATCGTCGTCTGATCCGGTTTGCTCACGAGCTCTTCGTTGTCGGCGAGCTTCAGGCGGCCAGGGGAGGCGCCGATGCGCCGCGAATGGAACATCGGAAACTGACCGAACGGCGATTGAAACGCCCGGCTGTCTTCAAGGAAAAATGGCCGCTTCTCGGGGAAGAATGTTTCGAATATCGACAGGTTCAACACCGCCGGATCTAGCTCGACCTGTCCGAAGTCTGGGTTGATGGTCGCCGACAGCGTGGTTGATGTGCCGAGCCCCACGCGCATGTCCAAGCCGCCATCGAGTCCCTGGTCCATGACGCCAGCCGACGACCGCTCGCTGCGCGCAAGCGTGAATGGCAGAAGCTCGATGCGCCGCGGTGGAGATAGGCGATCGTTAAACACCAGCGTGCCGAACCGCGACACGATGCCTTGTGCCCCGCGCGGCGCGCCGTTCCACATATCCGATTCGCCGGTTTGGCGAATGTCGCGCTTGACCTGAAAGCCCCAGATAGACTGCTCCCCGGCGGGGACTGTTGTGAATCGAATCTGCGAAAACGGAATTCTAAACTCGGCGTTCCATCCTTCGGCGGTGACTGCGGTTCCGACTTCCCAGACCGCTTCATAGTCGTTGTCTTCGCGCGTGTCGTTGAAGAGCGACATGTCGCTCTGCACACCCGAAGGATTGGTGATGAAGAAATAGCCGGTGAGACGATCGTGGCGAGGATCTAATCCAATACCAATCTTATCGCTCGCGGGAATGGTGCCGCGGCGTCCAAGACCCGCGCTGACCGTCTTCGGATCCCGCACGTAACAGCGCGCGGCGACGTACAAATAACGGTCGTCGTACGCCACCTGGACGACAGTGCGTTCGCCAGGCGCCGCCATGTTATCGGGCTCCTGCTGGACGAAGTCCTCGATTTTGTCGGCCTCCGTCCAGACTTCTTCGTCGAATCGGCCGTCGATCCTCGGCGATTCGCCGGTGATGCGAGAGGCGCGCAACTGCTTGCCGGATGACTCCGGGATGATCTGATCAGCGAATGCCGTGTCCCACGGGATACCGAGAAGGGCCACCGCTACGAGGAGTTTGACCCGAATGGACCGCGACATCGGAACGTTAGACGCCGCGGCTAGCGATCTTGTTGCCCAGCACCGGCACGTCCATTCTTCTTCCAGCGCACATTGGCAAAGCCCTTGATCCGTCCGTTATGGACGATGACGCCTTCGGCGAGCAGCAGGTCCCGTTTCGCGTGAAGATCGCGTCCGAAGCCGCCGAGTTTTCCTCCCGCGGCAATCACGCGATGGCACGGAATCGAGGCATCCGCGCACGTGCGCATGATGTTGCCAACGGCACGGTGGGCCCGGGGCCTTCCGGCCGCGGCCGCCACGTCGCCGTACGTCGCGACGCGTCCGCGCGGGATCCTTCGGACCGCCGACCGAACACGCGCGCTGAAATCCACTAGAGAATGAACCGAATGCCGCCACCCGCGTGCAGTCCGCCCACTTGGGCCGTGAACGGCGCGCCGCCTGGTGGGATGAACATCTTTTTCCCGGTTGCGTAGCGGATCAACACGCCGGCACCGACATGTTTTGAAAACTTCCACGTGATATCGACGCCGGCATTGTAGCCCGTGATGTTCTCCTTGAGCGTCTCGGTGGTCGCGCCCGCGAAGGCGAACGTGTCGAAGGGATAGGTTTCTTTGTCGAGCCCCAAGGCGAGTTTCGTGGCGTAGGTTTGCTCGGTCCTGAAGATCGACGGCCCGCCGAAGAAGCTGAATTCCAGCCCGTTCACCGGCTTCGTCGTCCACGACGCCTGGAAATGTTCGCCGGTTTCTCTTCGGATGACGTTCTGAATATCGGCCGTGACGGTTCGTTTCTGATTGAAGAAGAGCGGATGCGGAACCTGAGCCGTGAGCGAGCCGGTTCCTGTGTCGTTCAGGAACGAGAACGACATCCCCACGTGCAGTCTGCGATACACGCGCACCGCGGCGCCGACGTCGAAGAATGGCCGTTTCGGAATCGTGCGCGAGAACGTGAACGATCCCGTTTCCAAGTACTGCTGGAACGTCTGGGAGTCCTCGAAGGCGACCTTTGTTGTCTGCAGACCGCCGCCGGCCAAAATCCGGACGCGAGGCTGCCGCGGACGGATCGGCCGTCTGACGACCGGCCGTTGGACGACCCGCACCTGCGCAGCCGCCGAGCCTGCGAAGACCACGACGAGCGCCGCGGCCACGGCGCTCGTGCGGAGTCGCATTAGTTCACCCCCACGGCGGACCATGCCGCCGCGACCTGCGTGCGTTCGTTGCTGCCGGCGCCATAGAGATCCGATGCGGCTTGCAGCGTCGCCGCGCGCGCATCGGTAAACTTCGACGTCGGGCCCATGAGAAGCACCCAGGCGCGATAGAAAATTTTCTCCATGCGTTCGATGTTCGCCATGCCGACGCCGGTCACCGTTTGGTTCGACACTCGATTACGCCCGCCGGCCACAGCCAGATAGAAGGCGTGTGTGACGATCGTCATGTTGTAATGCACGCCGCCGTTGTCGACATCCGTACCGATGAAACGCCGCAATGAATAGTGATCCGGATCGAAGACGGCATTCGGGTTACTGAGCGATCGCAGATAGCCGGGGAATCTGATCACGACGTCTTCGCCGATCAGCCAGTCCGCCTTCTCCTGGCCTGTGCCGACCGGTTGATAGAAGAACTCGGTTGCGGCACCCATGATGTCGGAGAACGCTTCGTTCAAGGCCCCAGGCTCATCCTGATAATCCAGATTGGAACTGTACTGTGTAACCCCGTGGCTCATCTCGTGCGCGACGACGTCGAGACCGCCAGCCAGATACGTGAACACCCTGCCGTCGCCATCGCCGTACACCATCAGCCCGTCGCAGCAGAAGAACGCGTTGTTGATGTAGGTGTTCACCACATCGGGCGGTTGCGTGTTGGCTTGGGAGCGCGCGAGCGGGTGGACGACGCCGTCGATTTCAAGGTTGTGATCGTCGAGTCCTCGGCGTCCGTACCGTTTGAAGTAGTAGTCGTGCACCATGCCTTGATACACGTGGGCATCAACCGTGGGGCCGTCGTTCCACACGTTGTCGCTGTCGGTGGCAATGTCGGCGTTGAACAGAAATCCCGACGCCATAAACGAGTTGAAGCGTCCAACGCTTCCCCTGAGATCGAACGTGTAGGCCGGTGCGGGACGCAACAGATCGACCGCGCGGAACGTGGAGCTCGTCGCGTCGGTGCTCATCTTGCGCTGACCGCCCAAGACGCCTGTGCCCTGGCCAATCGTCATCGATGTCTGAATCTTGCTGAAACGCCGCACGATGTCGCCGGTCTTCGCGTCGACGTCGATGTGGCGAATGTCCCAATCGCTTCGCACTTCCATCGCGTAGACGAGGCGATAGCTGCCGGAGGCGGTCGGCAGAATCCCCAGCGTGGTCTCGCCGTGGACGTTGGCGCCCGTGCCGTCGCCCGCCAGCGCGATCTGATTGGCTCGCTCGGACGAAATCTGCGCGCCGATATCGAGATCGATCCCCTCGTAAACGCGGCCGCTCAGGGTGACGATCGAACGGCCGTCCATCTGGCACGCGACTTCTCCGCCAAACACGGGCACGCCTTTGTAGATTTGCTTCAGGCGCTCGTGGGCACGTCCGGCAATCATCGTGTCCTCCTGCCGGCTCGCGATATCGAGCTCGCCCACGCGCAGCATCATTTCAACGCGCGCGAGCGCCGCGGGAAGCGTAGCGGCTGCGCCATTGACGGCAAACGATCGGCCCTTTTCTGGGAATGGGGACACCTGGCCGGTTAAACGAGAGCCGCTCATAAGCAGCACGGCTGCCACGATCGCGGCGCAAGAGACAACTTTATTGAAGCCGGACATGCAGACTCCTGGGGAACGCCAAGGCGCGGGCGTCCCTTCAGAGTATCAGAGCTAGATGAACGTCAGGGGGTCGATTCCGTAGTCGGCGGGATTGAGCGGGGCGATCACCGATGAGCCGTGACGAGTTCCGGCGTCACCCTCCCACAGGTTGACGTCTCGGGGCAGCTCGAGACGGCTGCCGTCGGCGGCAAACAGCACCTTCACCTTCGGGCGATAGGGATCGGGCGCGTGCACTTGAAGGACGATGGCGATTTCGTCGGAGTCGAGCTTCACGAGATTGCCCACCGGGTAGATGCCGAGCAGCTGCACGAACCTTCGCACGAGGTTTTGATCGAACTGGGCCCCGTCATTGCGCTGCAGGACCGTGAGGATGCGTTCGGATGGAAATGCTTGCTGATATTTCCGCTGCGAGCGCATGGCATCGTAAATATCGGCGATGCCGCACAACATCGTGGCCAGGTTCAACCGGGGCCGCGACACCTTCTCTGGATAGCCAGTGCCGTCGATGCGGAGGTGATGTTCAAAGGCCACGACAGGCGCGAGGGCGGGAATGTCGGGCGTGCCGCGCAGAATCTCGGCTCCATCGACCACGTGGCGCTTCATGACGCTGAACTCTTCGTCGGTCAGCTTGTCCGGCTTGTTCAGAATCTCTGGCGGAGTTTTCACTTTGCCGATGTCGTGCATCAGCGCCGCGAGGCCGAACTCGCGCAGCAGCGGCCCATCGATGCCGAGACCACGCGCCTGCGCCATCGTCAGGATCGACACGTTCACCATGTGCGTGAACGTATAGTTGTCGTACTCCTTCAGCGCGGTCAGGGCCAGCAGCGCGGATCGATTCTGCAGCACCGCCTGCGCGAGCCCGTCGATCATGTTCTGGGCCGATGCCGGATCAGGCTGGCTGTCGGTGCGCGCGCTTTCCCACACCGTGCTCGCGACCGACACGGCCTCGGCGTACAGGCGGCGGATCGTCGCCGCGTCGCTGCCAGCGTCCGGCGTCTGCTCGTCCATCGTGACGCGGCCGACGTGAATGTTCGCCGAGTCGAGCTGCTCGGCGGCATGGTCTTCGTTGCCGGGCGTTTTTTCGAGCTGACCGAATGTCGCGACGAATGTCTTCAGTTCGTCGACAGTGACCTCTCTCGAGAAGGTGATGCGCTCGATGTGGAATGCCGCCAGCCGTCGTATCAGTTCTCCCATCGACGCGCTGGCCTTGCTCATCGGTAAATCCCCGACGATGAGCTCCTCGCCGAGGATACCGATGACGACCGTCGTCTCGTGTTCGTGCAGCGTGCGCAGCGCATCGGCGAGCGAGTCGAGATTGCGCATGACGATCGGGTGATTTGCCGCGTATAGCTGCACGCCTCTCAGCGCCGCGCCGAAGCGCCGGAGCACGTCGTCGGACAATTGGAAGCGCGTGGTCGGGTCGAGCATTACACGTGCACCGCTCTGATGGCCGCGCGCACGCCGCGCGGGCCTCTCGCAGCCGCATCCTCCAGCACGCGCAACGCGTTCGGAGAGCCGATATGCCGCAGCGCCAAGGCTGTGATCCGCCGCAATTCGGCG
Source organism: Vicinamibacteria bacterium (assembly GCA_031371345.1). Classification (GTDB taxonomy): domain Bacteria; phylum Acidobacteriota; class Vicinamibacteria; order Vicinamibacterales; family JAMQPK01; genus JAMQPK01. The sequence continues at coordinate 24,134 of JANMJM010000281.1, read as the reverse complement.
GTTCGAAACGGCGCCCACCACTCACCTGAGTAGAGCGCCACTTTCAGGAGATCGACGGCGCTGTCGGCTTTGAGCGCGCCGAGCGATTCGATCGCGCGCAGGTAGACCGATCGCAGCGGTCCCTTTCGATCGATTCTGCCGACGATGTACTCGAACAACGGGATGGCCCGTTCGGTGCGCATGGCGATAAGCGCGCCCATGAGCGCTTCGCGTGTTCCGCCGCTTCCGGTGGCCAGCGCCTTCTGCAACTCGCCGTAGGCTTCCTCGGTGCCAATTAACAGAATGGCGCGCACCGCTTCGCGCTGAATCTGCGGGTCGGCGTCGTCAAGCAGCGCCGTCAAGTCGGGTAGCGCGTCCGATCCACCGAACTCGCGCAGCAGATAGATGGCTGTTCGGCGCACAGCGGGGTTGGCCGACGCTTTCAGTTGCTCGACCGACTGACGGCCGGCGGCGCCGAAGCCGATCAGGAGCTGCGTGAGGCGGTGTCTGGTTGCGGTGCGTTTTTCGACCGCCAGCGCTTCGGCGAGCGGCTTGATCACCAACGGCCCCACCCTGTAACAGATCGCTTTGATCTGTTCGACAGCCACGTCGTCGACGGTTCTGAGGTGGGTCGTCAGGTGCCCCATCATCGACCCCTGCACCAGCGTGTGGAACGCCGATTCGGCCGCCGGCTTATTCGGGGTGTCGTTCTTGATTGCGTCCGACAGGATCTCGATGATCCGCGACGCCCCGTCGATGTCGCCGACGAGCAGCAGGTCTTCGATGTGGCTGATCGCCGGCATCGTGACGCGGCGCCAGCGTTCTGGATCGGCTTCGATCGTCAACAGGTCCACGAGCAGCTGAAGATCAAGCACGCGAATCTCAGCGGGATCGACCGACGTGATCCACGCGCCGATCCGCTCGGGCGGATCGTCCGACACACGCTCGACTTCGAGCGCCTGGGTTCGCGCGCCCGACAGCTCGCGCGCATAGGACTCGGAGACGAACTTCTCATCGCTATACGACGTCAGCATGTCGGCGGCGTTCTTCCACAGATCGAGAAATCCTTCGTTCGCGCCGAGTGGCGACTCGGAGACCTGTGCGTGAGCGATTTCGAGGAGGCCTGGGCGCCGGTCTTTCTCCGGAACAAGGGCCTGGAAGGCCTGGGCAAGACGCGTGCTTGCACCGCCCTCGTTGATCACATCTCGCGCCACGAATCCAGCCAACGTGTTGTCGGTCATCCGGCTGGCCACCTGGAGCACGAGATCGGCGGCCGCATCGGCGCGTCCCGTGTCGGTAGACAGCAGCTCCAGGAGCAATTCGGGCGACAAGGTGCCGAAGCCCGCGGCGAGGTTTTTGAGCAGCGGCTCGAGCTTGCCCGGATCGGTCTTGGCGACCATGTCGACCACACCGCGCAACATACGCAACAGCGCCGGCGCTTTCGAGGAAGCCGAGCCGTCGCCGTTTTCCTCGAGCGCCATCACAAACTCGCTGAAGCGCTCGGAGTTGGAGCAGACCTCGACGAGGGCCTTCAGGGCCTCGGTATCGAGCGGCGAGTTCATGTCCAGGCACGTGCGAATGATGTCGGCCCAGTCCGATTCTTGTCCTTTGCCGCGATCGCGCAGGATGTCGGCGTAGTCGATCTCAGTGATCTCCAGATGGCGGCGTCCTGTTGCCGCCCACAACCGGCTTATTCCGCCGCCTGCGCGAATCTCGTCGAGCGGCTTGGCCAAGAGCTGGAGGAAGGGCACCCAGCCTTCCGGATCGGGGCTCGAGTGAAGTGTGACCACGCCGATCATATGGTCGTGAAAGAGCGCCGCCGTCTCACGCACGGCTTGATCGGGTTTCGCGGTCGCCGCGCCGTCCAACAGTAAATTGTCGGGAATCACACCCACCGCCACGGAGCCCTCGGACGTGATGCGTCCCGTGGCGTCGACCAGCCGCGACATCGACAGGCGGATTGCCGGGTGGGTAGGCGGGTACAGGGTAATCGCGCGGGCCGCGGCTTTGCAGGCACGTGCAAAATCGGTAAGCCGCGCCGTGGCTTCCTGACCGAGCGGTGGGTGCTCTTTTTCCTGCGTTGTCACCTTAGCGGCACACGTTTCTTCGATATTATCGTCACTGATGCGCTCGGTCGATATCATCCTCAAGAAGCGAAACGGCGGCGTCTTAGGGCGGGACGAAATTGATTTTTTCGTCCAGGGAGTCGCTTCGGGGTCGCTGCCCGACTATCAAGCCTCGGCGCTCCTGATGGCGATCGTCCTGAAGGGTATGACCTCGGAGGAGACGACGAACCTGACCGATGCCATGCTCCGGTCGGGTTCGCGCCTCGACCTGTCCGATATTCCTGGACCCAAAGTCGACAAACACAGCACCGGCGGCGTGGGCGACAAGAGCTCGCTTGTGGTGGCGCCTGTCGTGGCCGCGTGCGGCGCCCTCGTGCCGATGATGTCGGGCCGCGGGCTTGGTCACACCGGAGGCACACTTGACAAGCTCGAATCGATTCCCGGCTTTCGCACCGATCTCTCCATCGCCGAAATGAAAGCGTCGCTCGCCGCAATCGGCTGCGCGTTGATCGGTCAGAGCAGCGCCATCGCCCCGGCCGACAAGAAGCTGTATGGACTGCGCGATGTGACAGGCACCATTGAAAGCATTCCGCTGATCTCGGCGTCGATTATGAGCAAGAAGATCGCGGAAGGAACCGACGCGCTGGTGCTCGACGTGAAAACCGGGACAGGCGCATTCATGAAAACGCAGGCGGACGCGCGCACGCTTGCCGAGTCGCTCGTGCGCATTGGCACCGCATTCGGCGTCAAGACGCAGGCGGTGATTACCGCCATGGACTGGCCCATCGGGCGCGCCGTAGGCAACGCCAACGAAGTCATCGAATCGATCGAAACGTTAAAAGGGCGCGGCCCAGCTGATCTCGTGGAAGGTTCACTCGATCTTGCCGAGCGGATGCTGATGTCGTCGGGCGTCGCGCGCGATCGGCCGATGGCGAAGACACTCGCGCGCAAGGCCATCGATTCAGGCCAGGCCGTCGAGAAATTCCGGGCGATCATCGCGCGGCAAGGGGGCGACCCGCGGGTGATCGACGACTACGGCCGCTTGCCGAAGGCCCCGAACGAGCACGTCGTTCAGGCGCAGTCGGCCGGTTTTGTCACCGCGCTCGACGCCGGGCTCATCGGCGGCGCATCGGTTATGCTCGGCGGCGGCCGCGACACGGCGGAAGACGCCATCGATCCCGGCGTCGGTATCATCATTAGTGCGACAGTGGGCGATGCGGTCCAGAAGGGCGACGCCATCCTTCGATTGCACTATCGTGATACGGCGCGATTGCAGGCCGCGCTTCCGCTGATACAGCAGGCCGTTCGCGTTGGGCCGGTTCGCCGGCCTGGGAAGGATCTGATTGTCGATGAAGTGGTTTAGGCTCGCATCGGTTCTTGCGTATGCCACGGTCGGCGCCGCCTGCAGCCAGCAAAGCTATGCGAACGACGACTTGTCGAAGCCGCGCGTCGGCATTGTCTTCGACATCGGCGGCAAGGACGATCGATCGTTCAACGCCGGTGCGTGGAACGGCGTGCACTGCGCAGAGACCGGCACATGGCCCGACGGCACCGACTGCGGCAAACCAGGCTTCGGCATCATCCTTCGCGATGTGGAACCGGGCACGCCCGTGAACATCGAGCCTGGGATGCGCGCGTTTGCCGAACGGAAGTACGACCTCATCATCGGCATCGGCTTCGCGCAGGCGCCCATCATCGACACGGTTGCGAAAGATTATCCGGACCTCCACTTTGCCGTCGTCGACGGCGTCAGCGACCTGCCGAACGTCGCCTCACTCGTGTTCAAAGAACATGAGGGGGCGTACTTGGTCGGCGTCCTCGCCGCGATGACGACGAAGACCAACACCTTGGGGTTCATCGGCGGCATGGACATCGGCCTCATTCACCGGTTTGCCAAAGGATTCGAAGAAGGCGCCAAGTCGGTGAATCCGAACATCCGAGTCATTCAAAATTACGTCGGCGTGACCGATGGCGCCTGGAACAATCCCGGAAAAGGCAAAGAGCTGGCGCTCTCCCAAATTGCCAAGGGCGCCGACATCATTTTTCCGGCTGCAGGAAATTCCGGGCTCGGGGCGTTTGATGCGGTGGAAGGCATGGGGAAAGACGCGAGCGGACGGGCGACGCACTTCGTGATTGGCGTCGATGCCAACCAAGACATGCTGAAGCCAGGGTTTGTGTTGACGAGCATGGTGAAGCGCGTCGACAACGCCGTGTATCTGATCGCGAGCGACGTGGTGAACAAGCGGTTCAAGCCGGGACTGCACGTGTTCGGGATCGAGAGCGATGGCGTCGGCTACACCGTCGACGAGTACAACAAGGCGCTGCTCTCGCCGGAAGCCATCAAAGCGGCCGAGGAGGCGAAGAGAAAAATCATCGCGGGCGAAATCAAGGTGACCGACGCGATGTTCCAATGAGCTTCTTGAGCTTCGAGCTATCAGCGTCCAGCTCCCAGCAGTTTCAGCTGGTAGCGACTGACTCGTAGCTGAAAGCTGGAAGCTGGAAGCTATCCATGATCGAGCTACGCGAGATCTCCAAAAAATTCGGCGCCGTTCAGGCCAACGACCACGTCAACATCAAGGTCGATCCGGGCACCATCCACGCCATCGTCGGAGAAAATGGCGCGGGGAAGTCGACGGCCATGCGCATCGCGTATGGCTTCTATGCGGCCGACAGCGGCGAGATTGTGGTCGACAGTGAGGTTCGCCGCCTGGCGAGCCCGCAAGACGCCATCGCGCTCGGCATCGGGATGGTGCACCAGCATTTCATGCTGGTCGACACGATGACCGTTGCCGAGAACATCGTGCTCGGCGCCGAGACGGGCACGACGCTCTCGCTCGATCTGCGAGAAGCCGAGGCGCGCATCCGCACGCTGTCGGCAGAATTCAAGCTATCGGTCGATCCCCGTGCGCGTATTCACGACTTATCGGTGGGGCAGCAGCAGCGCGTTGAGCTATTGAAGGCGCTCTACCGTCATGCGCGGCTGTTGATTCTGGACGAGCCGACCGCGGTGCTGACGCCCCAGGAAGTCGATGAGTTCTTCACCATTCTGCGCAGCATGCGCGAACAGGGAAAGACCATCGTCATCATCACGCACAAGCTCGCGGAGGTGCTCGCCATTTCAGACGACGTGACGGTGATGCGGGACGGCAAAGTCGTCGGCCGCGTGAGGACGAAAGATACCAGCGCCGCCGAGCTGGCACGGCTCATGGTCGGTCGCGACGTCCTCCTGCATGTCCACAAGCCAGATGCAAAGCCCGGTGGCCCCGTTCTCAGCGTTCGCAATTTCTCGGTGACGACGGTGGAAGGGGCGAAGCCGGTTGACAACATCACGTTCGAGGTTCGCGCAGGCGAAATCGTCGGCATCGCCGGCGTCGAGGGCAACGGACAAACCGAGTTGATCGAGGCGCTCGCGGGCCTGATCGATCCGCGGCGTGTCTCCGGGGATGTCGTCCTGGCAGGACAGAGTCTTCACGGTGCAAACGCGCGGCATCGGCGCGAGCTCGGGGTCGCGCATATTCCCGAAGACCGGCATCGCCGCGGCCTGCTGCTGGAGTTCGGCCTGAAGGAGAACGCGATTCTCGGCGTGCACTACAGGCCGCCGATTACCACGCTGCCGGGCGACATCTTCCTGGACGACGGAGAAATTCGGCGGCGAACGCTCGACATCATCAAGCGCTTCGATGTCCGCCCACCCAATCCCGATTTGCCCGCACGCTCGCTTTCGGGCGGCAACCAGCAGAAGCTGATCATTGGCCGCGAGTTCGAGTTGAATCCCAAGCTGCTGCTCGTGTCGCAGCCGACGCGCGGCGTCGACATCGGCGCCATCGAGTTCATTCACGAAAAGCTGGTGAAGCTGCGCGACGGGGGTTGCGCCGTGCTCCTGGTGTCTGCCGAGCTCGAGGAAGTGATGTCGCTGTCGGATCGGCTCCTGATTATCCATAAAGGAACAATCGCCGGCGAAGTGAACCCGACCGTTGCCACGGCGGCCGCCGTCGGGCTGCTGATGACGAGGGGCCATTGAGGCTCCTTCGCGAACTGTTCTTCCCAGTCGTCGCGGTCCTTTCGGCGTTCGTCGTAGGCGGCATCTTCGTGCTCGCGATCGGCGGAAGCCCCTGGCAGACCTACAGCTTATTGATTGGGAGCGCGTTATGGTGGCCGGACGGCATCGGCTACACGCTGTTTCTTGCGACGCCGCTGATTTTTACAGGTCTGGCGGTGTCGGTCGCCTTTCGCGCCGGCCTGCTGAATATCGGCGCGGAAGGGCAACTTTACGTCGCGGCGTTTGCCACCGCGTGGGTCGGCATCGTCTTCGCCCATTTACCGGCCGCGTTACTGATTCCGATGTGCGTCTTCGCCGCGATTCTGGCAGGCGCCATCTGGGGCGCCATTCCCGGCCTGCTGAAGGCGCGATTTGGATCGCACGAAGTCATCAACACCATCATGATGAACTTCATTGCGGTCGCGATGATCGGCTACTTCACGCAGTACCACTACAGGACGCCGGGCGATCCGATCATGCAGACCGCGCCCATCGGACCGAATGCGCACATCGCGCGGCTTGGACAATTCATTCCGGGATTCCCTGAACGTGTACCATTGAACGTCGCGTTTCTGCTCGCGCTGGTGTGCTGCGGGCTCGTGTACGTCTTCCTGTGGCACACGAAGTGGGGATACGAGCTCCGCGCAACCGGCAGTAATCCGTCGGCGGCCGAGTACGGCGGCATTTCGACCAGGAAACAGATCGTCATCGCGATGGCCATCTCGGGAGGGTTGGCCGGCATGGTCGGCGTCAACGAGGTGCTCGGCTACCGCTACCGTTACTACGACGGTTTCTCCGACAACTACGGGTTTACCGGCATCGCCGTGGCGCTGCTTGGCCGCAACCATCCGGTCGGCGTCATTTTCGCTGCACTGCTGTTCGGCGCTCTCACGCGCGGCGGCGTGCCGGTCGACGCATTCACCGAACACGTAACGAAGGACATCGTGCAGATTCTGCAGGCGACGATCATTTTGTTCGTCGCCGCCGAGGCGTTTTTTCGGGAAGGGCTCAGGCGATGGGTGAAATTCTAAACATTTCGCTCATATCGTCGACGATTCGGTTGTCGACGCCGCTGATTCTGGCCGCCCTTGGCGGTTTGTACGCCGAACGCGCGGGCGTCATTAACATTGCGCTCGAAGGGTTGATGCTGGCAGGAGCGTTTACGGCTGCGGCCGTGACGTACGGCACTGGCAGTCCGTGGATCGGCTTGCTTGCGGGGATTGTTGCCGGTCTCGCGATTGCGTCGATTCACGCGGTCGCATCGATTCGCTATCGAGCCGATCAGGTGGTGACGGGCACAGCCATCAATATTCTGATGCTCGGCATTCCCGGTTTCCTGAGCGGCGCGCTCTTTCTGTCGTCGGGTTCGACACCGCAGATTCCCAAAGAACATCTCATCCCTTGGACGCCGATTGTGATGGCGTTTGCGGCAGTGCCGATCACGTGGTATGTGCTCTATCGCACGCCCTTTGGTCTGCGCTTGCGGGCGGTGGGAGAGAATCCGGAAGCGGCCGACGCGGCAGGCATTCACGTGGCACGCGTGCGCTACGCTGGCGTGCTGCTGTCGGGAGGTCTCGCGGCGATCGGCGGCGCCTATCTGTCGATAGGCCAATCGTCACTCTTTACACGCAATATGACGTCCGGTCGCGGGTTCATTGCGCTCGCGGCGCTTATTTTCGGCAAGTGGCGCCCGGTCCAGACCATGGTGGCATGCCTGTTTTTCGGGCTGACCGAAGCCATTACCATCCGCATGCAGGGAGTTGTTAAACTGCCATCCGGCGAAGACATTCCGGTACAGTTCATCCAGATGGTTCCCTATGTGCTCACCATCGTAGTACTCGCCGGCTTCATCGGTCACTCGCGGCCCCCACGGGCGCTGGGTCGGCCGTATCAGAAGGAACGGTGAGCGACATTTCGTACTACGAGCAGGGGGCGGCGGCCGCCAGCTTCATCCGCGGGAAAGCGAGCGCCATCCCGACGATCGCGGTCATCCTTGGCTCGGGCCTCGGAGATTTCGCGTCGAGCCTCGGCAACGCCGTGTCGATTCCGTACGAGGAAATTCCTCATTGGCCGGCTGCAACGGTCGTCGGGCACGAAGGACGGCTGGCGATCGGCGACGTCGCGGGACGGCCCGTTGCGGCGCTTGCGGGTCGCGCACATTTTTACGAGGGACACGATTTACGGACCGTCACGTTCACGACGCGCGTGCTCGGCATGCTCGGCGTGAAGATCCTGATTCTCACCAATGCGGCCGGCGGTGTGAACACGCGGTTCACGCCGGGCACGTTGATGGTCATTGACGATCACATCAACTTGATCGGGAGCAGCCCGCTCGTCGGTCCGAACGACGACCGCTTCGGCTCGAGATTTCCCGACATGACCGAGGTATATTCAAAACGCCTTCGCCGCGTCGCCGACGAGGCGGCGGGCGATCTGGGGCTGCCGTTGGAGCACGGCGTCTACGTGGTGTGGCACGGCCCGAGCTACGAAACGCCCGCGGAGATTCGCTATCTGCGGATGATCGGCGCCGATGCGATTGGCATGTCGACGGTGCCCGAGGCGATCGTGGCTCGGCACATGGGCGTCGAGGTGCTCGGGATTTCGTGTATCACAAATCTTGCGGCGGGCGTGTTGCCGCAGCCGCTGAATCACGAGGAAGTGCTCGACACAGCCCGCCGGGTCCGCGGGCAATTCATCGGGTTGCTCCAAGCGATCATCGCGAAGATTTGAATCGTTTTTCGCGGTTGTGAGGACAAGTGGCTGATCAGTCAGTAGTTTCAGTCGTCGCGCTCGAGATTGCGTCTGAGAAGGAGAGCGAATTTCTTTCGCTCACGGGACAACTGCAGGCGCTGGTGCGCCGGAAAGGTTACGGCACGAACCAGTTGCTGCGCGACGGCAGCCATCCTCGCCGCTATTACGACATCCGCGTCTGGCGCAGCGGCGAAGCGGCCGCACAGGCGGAATCCGACGGCGACATCGCCCAGCTGCGGAAACAACTCGCGAAGAACGTCAGCGCCACGCCGCTCGTCGACGTGGCGTGGGCCGTCGAGATAGGGCTGGCTTCTGCTGGTCCCTGGCAGGAACGTCGTGTCGCGCCGGACCGGCGCGCCTCGAAAGATCGCCGGCAGCAGAACGTCGGCCGGCAGGATGGCGAGCGCCGGCTCGGATTGGATCGGCGCATCGGTCCGCGCCGCGTGAACGATCCAGCGCCCAACCTTATCGAAGCGGCGCGCGTCGCGCGCGATGGCGCGCACGCAGCCTACTCGAATTTCAAAGTGGGCGCCGCACTCGAAACCGCCGATGGGCAGATCATCACCGGCGCGAACGTCGAGAACGCGACCTACGGCTTGACCATGTGCGCGGAGCGCATCGCCATTTACAAGGCCGTGTCGGAGGGCCATCGATCGTTTCGTCGCATTGCGATCGTGGCCGACACCGATCGTCCAACCTCGCCGTGCGGCGCGTGCCGGCAGGTCCTCTGGGAGTTTGCGGGAAACCTCGAAGTGATTCTTGCCGATCTGCACGAGGTTCGCGCGCGGTACCCGTTGAAGGATTTGCTGCCGCATCCCTTCGATGCACTTTTCCTGGAATAATCATTCTTCATGCTTCCGACCATAGAGTGGAACGACACCGGTGTCGTCATGATCGATCAGCGCAAGCTGCCAGGCGCCGAGGTGTACGTGACGTGCAAGACCCCGCAGGAGGTCGCCAAAGCCATCAAGACGATGGTCATTCGCGGAGCACCGGCGATAGGCGTGTCCGCGGCGATGGGCCTCGCGCTCGGTGTTCGATCGAGCAAGGCGACCGGCACGCAGAAGCTGGCCACTGAGTTTTACAAGTTGTGCGAGTTGATGGCCGCGACGCGGCCGACGGCCGTGAATTTATTCTGGGCCATCGACCGTTTGAAACGCGTATTTGCCGCGGCCGCGGCCGCGGGACAGTCGGTCGATCAGATCAAGGCTCTGATGGAGACCGAGGCGCGCAACATTCACGACGAAGATCTGGCGAGCTGTCGCGCCATGGGGGTCTTTGGCGCGACAATGGTGCCCGATACGGCGCGGGTACTGACGCACTGCAACGCCGGCGCGCTGGCGACAGCAGGCTACGGCACGGCGCTCGGCGTCATTCGCGGAGCCGTTGAAGCGGGGAAGAAAGTGGTGGTGATAGCCGACGAGACACGCCCGTTTATGCAGGGCGCCAGGTTGACCGCGTGGGAGCTCACGCGCGACGGCATCGACACGACGGTCATCACCGACAACATGTCGGGCGCCATGATGCAGGGTGGCCAGGTCGATCTCGTCGTCGTGGGCGCCGACCGCATCGCGGCGAACGGCGACGTGGCGAACAAAATAGGCACGTACACGGTGGCGGTGCTCGCCAAGGAGCATGGCATCCCGTTCTACGTCGCGGCGCCGATCTCGACGATCGATCTGTCGACGCCCGACGGATCGACGATTCCGATCGAGGAGCGAAACGCCAGAGAAGTGACGCATGTCGGCCCGACGCGCATGACGCCGGAAGCTGCGCACGTCAGGAATCCCGCCTTCGATGTGACGCCCAACAAGTATGTGACGGCAATCATCACCGAGCGTGGCATCGCGCGTCCGCCCTATACGGAAACATTGCTGAAACTAGTAAACTCGTGATCTGGAGAACTGGCGATCTGGTGATCTAAGTTTCAAAGTTAGTTCATCAGTTCACCAGTTCACCAGATCACCAGTTCCTATGATCATCCTTGGCCTCGAGACCTCCTGCGACGAAACGTCGGCAGCCATCGTCTCTGAACACGATGGCGTCTGGTCGATTGGTTCGAACATCGTCGCGTCCCAGATCGCCATCCATCGGGAGTGGGGCGGCGTCGTGCCGGAGCTCGCCTCGCGCCAGCACATTCGAGATATCTGTGGGGTCGTTCGGACGGCGCTCGAGTCAGCAAAGACGGATTTCGCCGATGTCGATGCGATCGCGGTGACGCAAGGTCCGGGGCTGGTTGGCTCGCTGCTCGTCGGCGTGTCGTTCGCCAAGTCGCTGGCCCTGTCGCTCGGTCGCCCGTTGATTCCCGTTCACCATCTGGCGGGTCATATCGAATCGCTATTTCTTCAGCACGGCAACATCCCGCTTCCCCTCGTGGTGCTCGTCGTGTCGGGCGGCCACACGAGCCTGTATCTGGTGAACGCACCCGGATCCTATCGCCGCATTGGGCGTACTCGCGATGACGCCGCGGGAGAAGCGTACGACAAGGTCGCCAAACTGCTGGGTCTTGGTTATCCGGGCGGACCGATCGTGGATACACTTGCGCGCGAGGGTGACGACGAGGCGATCGATCTGCCGCGAGCACGCATGACCCACGCCGATCGGAACGCGCCAACGATAAAGGGCGATCTCGATTTCAGTTTCAGCGGGCTGAAGACGGCGGTCATGCGCCACGTGCGCGAGCGGACGGCGCACGGCGAGCCGCTGACTCACAAGGCGATCGCAGACATCTGCGCGAGCTTTCAGCGCGTGGTCGTCGATACGCTGCTCGATCGACTGTTCGAAGCCGCCGGTCGTTTCGGCGCCGGAAGCGTGGGCATTGCCGGCGGTGTATCGGCCAATGCGCGGCTGCGCAGCGATCTCGTCGGACGCGCCCGGCGCGAAGGGCAGCCGGCGTTTGTGCCGCATCTATCACTGTCGACCGACAACGCGGCCATGATTGCCGCTGCCGGCCTGCGCAATTTCCACGCAGGTATCCGCGCGGGCTGGGATTTGAACGCGGACCCCTCTCTTGAGCTGTAGCCAGATCACCGCAAGGGACGAGATACGTCCGTCCTGCGGCCGAAACTGACGCGGCACGAGCACGGCCGCTTGGCCGGACGTATCTCGTCCCTCGCGGTGTTCCAGGGCTCGAAGCTGGGAGCTGGTTGCTCGTAGCTGGTCGCTATTCTCCAATAATTTTCACCAGCACCCGCTTACTCCGATGCCCGTCGAACTCGCCGTAGAAGATTTGCTCCCACGGACCAAAGTCGAGTTGGCCTTTCGTAATGGCGCACACCACCTCGCGTCCCATGATCTGCCGCTTCAGGTGCGCGTCGGCGTTGTCTTCGCCGGTGCGGTTGTGATGGTAATGATTCGGATCGGGATTGAAGGGCGCCAGTCCCTCGAGCCACTTGCCAAAGTCGTGGTGCAGGCCGCGCTCGTTGTCGTTGATGAAGACCGACGAGGTGATGTGCATGCTGTTGACCAGCACCAGTCCCTCCTGGACTCCGCTCGCATGGATGGCTTCTTCGACGTCGGCCGTGATGTTCTTGAACGCCATTTGTGACGGAATGTTCATCGTGAGATATCGCGTCAGCGACTTCATCGTTCCTCCCGCACTAGTGTCCTGTCTCCGCTGATCAAGTACCGACTACCGGGCGGGGCATCCCGGCTAGCTGCGTTGCTCCTCCCTCAAATACTCCCGGTATTCTCGGTCGTCCCGCCTTGCCATCCGGGCGCCGCGCTCCGGAATTCGGTACTCGTTCAGCGGGACAGGCCAGTAGATTAAGCTATCCACGCGTCATGGCCGCAACGCTCGATGCCTTCGATCTGATCCGCAAATGGTTTCAGTGCTTGAATGCCGGCGATCTCGACGGGCTCATCGCGCTCTACCACGAGCACGCCGCCTCCGATACGGGGAGCGAGGCTGCGCAGGGACGCGATGCCATCCGGCAATCGCTCGGGAACATGCTGGCGCGATCGGCGAAGCGCACCGTCCGCATGATCGCGCGCGTAGAAACCGGCGCCATGCACGCCGAGTGGCGGGGCACCGAGAAGCATGCCGAGAGCGGCGACGTGTCGACGAGCGCCGGCTACGACGATTTCACGATCGAGGGCGGCCTCATCCGCGCTCAGCGCAGCGTGCTTCATCCCTTTCACTTTCAAACCGAAGAAGACGTCGTCGCTCCGTCCGTCACGACACGACCGTCGCGGCAATATCCTGCGCAGCCGATCGTCGGCGTGGGCGCGGTCATCATGCAACACGGCAAAGTGGTGATCGTGAAGCGCCGATTCGAGCCGCTCGCCGGTCAATGGAGCCTGCCGGGCGGCCGGCTCGAGCTCGGAGAGACGCTCGAGGCAGGCCTGGCGCGCGAGATGCGCGAGGAAACCGGCCTCGACGTGCAGGTGGGTCCGGTCGTCGACGTCTTTGATCGCATTCTGCTCGATCCGGAGCGCAAGGTGAGGTACCACTACGTGCTCATCGACTATCTCTGTCGCCCGGTCGGCGGCTCACTCACGCACGGGTCTGACGTGGCCGCGGCGGAATTTGCCGATCCCGGCGAGTTGGCGCCGTATCGGCTGACGCCGAAAGCCACGGCGGTGATCGAAAAGGCGGTCTTGCTGGCGAGGACTCACCAATGGGCACAGAACGGACGTTAATCACCGGCGGATCGGTTGGCATCGGCGCCGCGCTCGCCGACGTGTTCGCCGAGCATGGCCACGATCTCATCCTTGTCTCCCGCACTCGCGACAAGCTCGAGGCGCGCGGGAAAGACATCCAGCAGAAGTACAACGTGCAGGTCACCTGTATTCCCGAGGATCTGAGCGATCCGGCCGGACCTCGGCGTGTGTTCGACGCCGTGAGCGCTCAGGGTCTCGACGTGCACAATCTGGTCAACAATGCGGGCGTTGGCCTCTACGGAAAATTCATCACGACCAATCTGGACGCCGAGCTGAAAATGATCCAGCTCAACGTCACGTCGCCGGTCGAGCTGACGAAACGATTTTTGCCGGCCATGGTCGCGCGGCGACGCGGAAGGATCCTCAACGTTGCGTCGACGGCTGCCTTCGTTCCGGGGCCGTGGATGTCGATTTACTACGCCACGAAGGCGTTTCTCCTTTCGTTCTCGCAAGCGATCGATTACGAACTCGAGCCGAGCGGCATTTCCGTGACGACGCTCTGTCCCGGGCCCACCGAATCGGAGTTCAAGGTGCGCGCCGGGTCCGAGCGCTCGCGGTTGTTCGAGGCGTTCGTGATGGATGCTCCTGCCGTCGCCCGCGCCGGCTACGAGGGGATGATGAAAGGAAAGACGCTGGTGGTCCCCGGCATTCGCAATAAGCTGATACCGGTGGCAGCGCGACTGACGCCGCGGCCGCTCATCGCGATGTTGTCGCATCGGGCGGCGAGGCCGTCGGAGAACCGCTGATCATGTTCGAGCTCACGCGGGAACGTGCGTGGAATATCCTCACCGAGCACACCAAGGGCGACAGCCTTCGAAAGCATGCGCTCGCCGTCGAAGCGGCGGTGTGTGGCTACGCGCGCAAATTCGGCGAGGATGAAGAAGTCTGGAGTGTCGTCGCGTTGCTCCACGATTTCGACTACGAGCAATACCCCGACCTGAAGGATCATCCGTTCCGCGGCGCAGAGATCTTGCGCACGCGAGGCTGTCCGGAGTTTGTCATTCGCGCCATTCTCTCGCACGGCGAGCACACGAACACGCCTCGCCTGTCGCGACTCGAGCGGACGCTGTTTGCGTGCGACGAGCTGGCGGGATTTGTGACCGCGTCGGCGCTGGTGCGCCCATCGAAAAGCGTCCGCGACCTCGAGCCCGCGTCGGTGATCAAGCGGATGAAGGACAAAGCGTTCGCGCGCGGCGTCAGCCGCGACGATCTTCGGAAGGGCGCCGAAGAGCTGGGCATTCCACTCGAGGAACATATCGCCAACGTGATCGGGTTCATGCGCGAACGTGCCGATGTCATCGGCCTATGACACGGAGAAGATCACGACGGCACGAAGGATCACGTTGCTTCGTGTCTTCGTGATCTCCGTGATCCCGATCGAACAAACCTTGATCGCTGTTCGTATAGCCCTTTGATGATGGCCGAGACTGAACCGATCGCCAGCCTGGACCACGTGGGCGTCCGCTACGGCACACAGTGGGCGCTCGCCGACGTGTCGGCGGCGTTTCCCGCCGGTGCCGTGGGTTTGCTCGGCCCGAACGGCGCCGGCAAAAGCACGTTGCTGAAAGCGCTGCTTGGACTGTTGAAACCCGACACCGGCAGCATCCGCGTCCTCGGGCTCGACGTCGCGGCCCGTCCGCTCGACGTGCGCGCGCGCATCGGCTACATGCCTGAAAGCGACGCGCAGATTCCCGGCATGACCGCCGTGGCGTTCGTCGCGTATTGCGGCGAGCTCTCGGGATTGCCTTCGGCCGACGCCATGCAGCGCGCGCACGAAGTCCTGTTCTATGTGGGCCTCGGCGAAGCGCGCTACCGCAACGTCGAAACATACTCCACCGGCATGAAGCAGCGCATCAAACTCGCGCAAGCGCTCGTGCACGATCCCGACCTGCTCTTCCTCGACGAGCCGACCAACGGCATGGACCCAAAAGGCCGCGAGGAGATGCTGGCGCTCATTCGCGACGTCGCGCAGAAAAAACACATCAGCCTGATTCTGTCGTCTCACGTCATGCCCGATGTCGAGTCGGTGTGCGACTCCGTGTTCGTGATGAATCACGGAACAGTCATCATGCACGGGCCGATTGCGTCGCTAAAGAGTCCGGCCGGGCACATTTTCGAGGTCCGGGTGAAGGGCGACCGGCCGGCATTCGTCAACGCCATGCGGCAGCAAGCCTTCGAGTGCCGCGAGACCGAGGGAGACTTCCTCCGAGTCGTGCTGCCGCCGGAAGCGGGACCCGCAGAGCTGTTCCTGTCGGCCGCGAAAGTCGGCGCGCAGGTGCGCCATCTGAAACCAAGCCTGCCCACGCTCGAAGACGTCTTCGCGCAAGCGATGGGAGAAGAGTAGCGTGCCGATTTATCGCGACCGCTATCGGCGCCGCTCCTCGACAGACTCGGGCGACCCTGGGCGTGTCGAAGGGGGTCTCGACGTTCGTGGCCGCGCCTGGGCGGTGATTGCAGCCTACGGACTGCGGGCGCTCACGCGCCGCAAGCCCTTCATCTATCTGATGATCGTCGCGTGGATTCCGGCAATCGTCCGTGGCGTGCAGATTTACGCGTCGGCGAATTTTCCGCAGGCCGCGTTTCTGGCGATCACGCCACAGACCTTCCGCGATTTCCTGAATCAGCAGGAGCTGTTCGTCTTCTTCCTCACCGTCTACGCCGGGTCGGGGCTCATCGCCGACGACATCCGCTCGAACGCGCTTCAGCTGTATCTCTCGCGGCCGCTCACCCGCGCGCAATACGTGGCGGGAAAGTTCGTGGTGCTGGCGACAGCGCTTGCGTTCGTGACGTGGGTCCCAGCGATGCTCTTGTTAATTGTCGAGGTGCTGTTTGCAGGCAGCTTGTCGTTTGTGCGCAACAATCTATATCTGGTGCCGGCGATTTCCGTGTTCTCGATGATCCAGACCGCGCTCGCCGCGTTCCTGATGTTGGCGCTCTCGTCGTTGAGCAAGAGCCGCTGGTTCGTGGCCGTGCTCTATGCCGGTCTAGGATTTTTCACGCAAGCGGTCTTTGCCGCCACCCGCATCGCGACAGACGGGACGTCGTTTTCCTGGATCGCCGTGTTTGGCAACCTGGTGCAAATCGGCGACGTCATTTTCCGGCTTCCGCCCCGCTATACCACGCCACCCGCCGTATCAGCCGCCGTCTTAGCGCTCCTCATTGGCGCATCGATTGCGGTGCTCGGACGCCGCATTCGCGCGATCGAGGTGGTGACATGACGGCAGGAGAAAGAACGGAGTCAGACCACGTCCCCGTTGTGGCGACCGACCACTTGTCGAAGTGGTACGGACAGATCATCGGCCTCAATGACGTGTCGCTCACGATCGGTCGCGGGGTGACCGGCCTGCTCGGCCCGAACGGCGCAGGGAAGTCGACGCTGCTGAAGCTCATCACCGGCCAACTGAAGCCGAGCAAGGGCTCATTAACCGTGCTGGGGCAGCCGGTGTGGGGAAATCCCGCGATCTACCTGGAGATGGGCGTCTGTCCCGAACAGGATGCCTTCTACGACAGGATGACCGGTCTCGAGTGGCTCATGGCGCTGCTGCGGCTGCACGGCTACGACGAGCGCGCAGCGAGAGACACCGCGTTTCAGGCCCTCGAAGAGGTCGACCTGAAGGACGCCGCGGGCAAGCGCATCGGCGCCTACAGCAAAGGCATGCGGCAGCGGGTGAAGCTGGCGCAGGCGATTGCGCACGAGCCCGAGTTCCTCGTGCTCGACGAGCCGCTGTCGGGCATGGATCCGCTGGCCCGCCGTAAGACCATCCGGCTCCTGCGCAACTGGGCGGCCAACGGCCGCAACATCATCGTGTCGAGCCACGTGCTGCACGAGGTGGAAGCGCTGACGTCGAACATTCTGCTGATGCACAACGGCCGCGTCCTGGCCGAAGGCAACGTGCATCAAATCCGCGACCTGATCGACGAGCACCCGCATACTGTCTGCATGCGCGCAAAGGATCCCCGCCGGCTGGCGCGCGAGCTGGTGACGAATGCCGATGTGCTGAGCGTGCGCTTCGAGGGGGACACCGTTTTTGTGCAAACCGCGAAGCCCGATGTGTTCTACGCGCGGCTCACCGAGATGGCCGCCAACGGCAGCTCCGGCGAGATTTTCGAAGTGACGTCGCCCGACGACAATCTGCAAGCGGTCTTCGAATATCTGGTGCAATCATGAAACGCGCGCCGTCGTTCACCAACGCTGTGTTCCGCGTGTTCGACGTCGCCGTCGGACAACTACTCTGGTCGCGCCGCACGCTTTTCATGATGCTCGCGGCCATCGCCCCGATCGTCATTGCCCTCATCTTCCGCCTGACCGATGCGGTCGGTGTGTCCACCCTCAGGGTGAACGGCCAACAGGTGAGCGGGCCCGTGATGTTCGGGGGAATGATTTGGTTGCTGTATCTCCGATTCATCGTCCCCGTGCTCGGCACGTTCTACGGCACGGCGCTTATCGCCGATGAAGTGGAAGATCGCACCATCACCTATTTGTTCACCCGGCCGATTCCGCGCGGCGCGATTGTCATCGGCAAATATCTCGCGTACCTGGTGTGCACGGTGCTCGTCGTGCTTCCGTCGGTGATGGTCGTCTATCTCGTGATGACGCCGGTCGGAGGCGGGAGCCTCGGACAGACCTTTCCCATGCTCCTCACCGACCTCGGCATCCTCGCGCTCGGGTCCGCGGTCTACGGCGCAGTGTTCGCGTTTATCGGCGCCCGGGTGCCTCGTCCGCTTGTCGCCGGTCTTGTCCTGGTCTTCGGCTGGGAACAGGTCGCGTTGCTCGTGCCGGGGTATCTTCGCCGCTTCACCGTGGCGTATTACCTCCAGTCGCTCGTGCCGCACACCATGCCGCAGGACGATGTGATGTCGGCGATTCAGTCGCTGTTTGCAGAGCCGCCGCCGACGTACTCGAGCATCCTGTGGCTGCTGGCCATCCTCGTGGTGGCGCTCTGGCTCGCCGCCCGCACAGTGGAGACGCGCGAATACGTGCTTGAACAGTAAGCGGCTACCCGGACGGAACCGTCAGCCGCCGGCCTTCGTCTATTGAGGTACCCCAGATATGACTCATAAAACCCGCTATTTCCTGGTTGGCGCCTCCTTTCTTCTCATGGTCGGCATCGGCGTAGGGCTCGTCGCGTATTACGGCACCAGCCGCGCGGCCGCCATTCCCAGCGGCCTGCCCGACGAGCTTCGCTACGTTCCGGCGACGGCGGAACTCGTCGGCTACGTGGACGTTCATACGGTGATGGGTTCAGACCTGCGCCGCCAGCTGGAACGCGCGACCGCCAGCGAGCGCCACGGCGACAAACACAAGGGCGACATTCACGACGTCGCGGGGATCGATCTGGAAACGCAGGTGAATCACATCGTCGGATATCTCGAAAAGATCGAAGCAGATGCGAGCACCGCTCAGGGCGCTCAACCCGCGGACCCGCGTCGCGAGCCGCAGCCGAGAGGTCTCATGCTGGCGCAAGGCACGTTCGAGCAGGCCAAGGTCGAGCAGTTCATCCGCGAGCACGGCGGCACGTTGGAGGACTATCACGGCAAGCGTCTCGCGGTGCATCACGTCTCGCCCGACGACCCCGAAAACAAAGTCCGGCAGGGCCACGCTGAAGAGATGGCCGTCGGATTTCTGCAGCCGAATCTCATCGCACTCGGCCATGTTGATCTCGTGCGCCGCGCCATCGATCGTTCGACCAATCCATCCGCCGACGCGAGCGTGACGAGCAATACCGAGGTGATGAACATGGCCCGCGACGCGTCGGGTGAAACCGCCTGGGTGGTGGGGCATTTTGATGCCGTCAGCCGCAGGATGGGCGTGCCGAGCGCGCTGCGGCAGCAGGTGCCGCCGCTGCGTATGGTCTCGGCCAAGGCGCACATTAACGGAGGCGTGAAAGCGACGATTAAAGCCGAAACGGCCGATCAGGCCGCAGCCGATCAGGTGCGCGACGTACTCCGAGGATTTATCACACTGATTCGTATGCAGGCCGGCGCGAAACCCGAGTTTCAGAGTGCGCTCAAGACACTCGAGCTTGGCGGCACCGGGAGCACCGTGCAGCTGTCGTTCGCGATGACCCCCGAGGTCTTTCTCACGATCATGCCGGCGCGCGGTCAGCGGCCGGGAGGCCAGCCGGGCAAGTGATCGGGGAATCGAAAATCTAAAATTTTAAATTTTAAATTTTAAATTTCAGATGCTCCATATAGTCGCCTGACGCGATCCGCGGCGCGCGCCCAAGCGGCGCATTGTAGAAATACACCCACACATCTTCCGTCCGGCCGTCGTCCAGCGTGGCGGGAACGCTCGCACGCGTATAGAGACTTCGCTCCGGCTCCGCCGCACGATAGCCTTCGATGCGATCGAGCGCCGCGAGCACCTTCGGCGCGTCGGCCATCTCGAAGACTTCCCCCCACACGCGTGCGTCGGTCGCCGGCACCGCGGCCGGATAAATGCCCAGATCGAACAGCTTGCCGTTGATCCAGGCGCGCCCGGAGAACTTCAGAAATGTATCGATGCCCGCGCGCGTCGTGCGGTTGAAGCCGGTGCGCAGCGTTCCGTAGAAAAACACTTGCTGTGTCATTGCGGGGTAGTTCGACGAGTTTACACGAGCTTCCGGCCGGATCTGATGGCTTGGATGAATTCTTTGATGACGTCGCGGATGCGGTCCGAAGGCTCGATGAATTCAATGCCCGATCGATAGTGAACGATTTCCTGTTCCACGTCGCTGATGCTGCAATGTGCGACGCGGCCTTTGAGGACGATCGATCGGTCGCCGAGCGTCAGCCTGATATCGTGGAGCGAGTTCAAATGGAGCTGAAACGCCGTTTCGACCAGGCATCCGCCGTGGCTAATCTCCTTGATCGAGAGCGGCTGGAAAATCATCACTTCGCCGTGCAGGTCCCCGAGAATCTCCACCCGCTCGCGGTCTCGTTTTTCGTCCGGTGGTCCCGTCATCTGTGAGGCGTAGTGTACGGACCCTCAACAAAAGGGGCAAGTACACAAAAAAAGGGCTGAGGTAGCGACCCCTCAGCCCATCAACGTCAGCCCTGACATACGCAGGGCGGGCGCGTTCGGTGGCTAGTTCATACACATGGCGGGCGGATCGCTGAAGACGTCGTCTTCGGCGCGTTCGAACGGCTCGTCGCGATCGTTGTCGTCGTCTGAGGTCACCGTGCAGGTGACGACCGGAATGTGCCGCGTCGTGGCATCCAGCTTCAGCATCGACAGCACCTGAAACCCGTCGATGTCGTCGATATCCAGGCACACAATGATCAAATGCGGCGTGAGCCGCTTGATGTGGCTGTAGGCGTGTTCAGTCGACTCTACAAACACCACGTCGTATTGGCCGGCGTCAAGCACGGTCTCCAGCAAGCCGTTCAGCTGAGATTGCTTGCTCACCACGACGACCTGCTGTGAGGCAGCCTTGCCCGTCAGCGGCGTTCTCGGTTCAGTGGTGGTCATCATGGTCTTTGCCTCCGTCTCCTGCCCGTGTCTAATACAAGATTCAGGCCAGAAAGATGGGGCCTAGAAATGGGCCATTTTTCAGCCACTTACGGCGTGTGTCACCCAATTACGAAAGAACGTGCGCCGAACGGCACACTGCAGATGGAGCAGGGCGTACAAAATGCGAGTACGCAAAAAAAGAGGGGGAGCAAATTGCTCCCCCTCGGACGTCGTGCGAGATTACCGAATTTAGAACAGGAACTTCACGGTGAACTGACCCTGTGTTCCGGCCTCGAACAGGTCGGCCATCCCAAAGCGCGGGTCGTAGGCGTTCGCGCCGTCCGGCGTCGCGCTGATGAGCTTCCGATAGTCATAGCCTTTGTAGAGATTGTACGGGGTCAGGTCAATCGCCGACGAGGCCCTCGCCGCGCCGGCCCCGCGATTCAGGTTGTTGAAGATGTGCCGTGTCGTCTTCTGGTTGAAGAGGTTCAACACGTTCAACTCCAGGCGCATCCGTCTGTTTCCTGACATCGGCAGTTCGTGCGACACGAGCAGGTCGGTCTTGCTGAAGAACGGCGTCCGGCCCATGTCGCCACGGCCTTCGACGAACAACTGCGTCTGGTTGACGGTGTTCACGTAGGTCGTCATCGGCGTGCCGCTCCCCGCATAGATGAATGCGCCAATTTGCGTGTTTTTCGCAATGTTGTACGCACCGTAGAACTTGGCCACCACGGGCCGATCGGTCGCGAGGCGACCTCTCGGATCGAGATTGCCGTGCGAGTCGAACTCCTGTTCGTCGCTGTCCCACGCGCGGTTGACGTTCCCGCCTTCACGGAAGATAGAGCCCGATTGCTGCTGCGCTGTCGCGCTGGAGACTCCCGTTGTTGGCGTCGTGATCTCGTCCGAGCTTGCGAGACCCGCGTAGTTGCCATACAGCCGGCTAATCGTCAGGTTCGCGCTGCCGAACCAGTTATTCGAAAACCGGCGGCTCACACCAAGTTCGACGGCGTCGTACTGACGTTTCGGCTTTGGTGTGTTGAACGTGGGAGTCAGCGGAGCGAAGCTCGTCGGCGTGAGCGCCGCGGCGCCTTCACCCGGGTTGGCGATCAAGTAGACCTCGTTGCCTCCGACGAGCGCGCCGAGGTCCTCGATCGTGCGGATGAGGTTGTTGTGCACGTAGTGAATGGTTGCGACTGTTCGCGCCGACACTTCGAAGTCGAACCCTGCGCTGGTGCTGTCCTGGGACATCGGCTTGATGTCCTTCGCGATGGTGTCGAAGCTGGGCACGCGGCGGTCGCGGCAGTTGCCCGAACCCTTCCACAGATCGCGTCCCGGTGCGCTTGTGTAGGTCGCGGTGATCGGATCGTTCGGGTTATCGATGGCTCGGTACTTGATGCACCAAATGTCGCCACCGAACGAGCCGCGCGGTAACTCGTACTTCGTCCAATCGTAGTACCGGCCCCAGCTGCCATACAACTTGGCGCGGCCATTCCCCATGAGGTCGTAGCTGGCGCCAAGGCGTGGTGCAATTTTCTGGCTGAACGGGAAGTCCAACGCGTATTTCTGCACTTCAGTCCTGAAGGCGGGCACTTTCTCGTCTTCCGCCCGAATGCCGAGGCTCAACGTCAGGCGATTGGCAATCTGCCACTGATCCTGAACGTAGAGCGAGATGATGTTGGCGCCCGCCTTACCGACTGTTCCGCGGTTGTTCACGGCGTAGTACCCAAACGGCCCCGTGTCGTTTGCCTGATTCGCCAGGGACAGCGTTGCGCCCCAGAAGACGTCGACGTACCCGCCGGGATAGGCAGAGTTCACGTCGTTGACGGTGTGCTGAAATCCGAGGCCGCCTTTCAGCGTGTGCCAGCCACCACCTTGGAACGTGTGGTTGTAGTCGGCGTTGAACAAGCTGCGCTTGGTCGTATCGAAGACCGTGATTTGCGCGCGCGGCACGTTCTGTGTGAGGTTGCTACCCACGAGGCTGGCCGGAATCGCGCAACCCACGCAATTCGACGTGGGCCGCTGGTAGGTGTAATTCGTGGTCTGGGGAATTCCAGTATCAGTGTATCGATCGTGGAAGTACCCGCCGCGGAGCGTCAAGTACGCGCCGTTGGAGACGACAAGATCCATGTTGCCAGTCGTGTTGACTTGCATCTGCTCCCAGCCGCGCGTCTTGTTGCCCTCGTTCGCGGCCTTGCTGGACGCCAGCACGTTGGTATCGAATCCGTTGTAAGCCGGCAGCGTTCCCTTCACGTAGGTCGGCGTGAACAGCGTGGCGACATACGCGTTCACCTTACGGCTGCCGAGGCTGACCTTCCCAAACCCCTGGATGAGCTTTGTCGTGCGCTTGATGTCACCCGGGTCAGTGCCGTTCGAGAATTTGTACGAGTTGGTCCGCGTGTTGATGCGGGGAGAAAACGATCCGAAGAAAAACAACCGGTCTTTCATGATCGGGCCGCCGAGCGAGGCGCCGAACTCGTGACGAATGTCCGGCTGCTTGGTGTCCTGGATGTACTTCACGGTGATATCGTCCACGGGGCTGAGCACGAGCCGCTTGACGGGGCCTGCGCTGAGCTTGCTGCCGTCGAAGTAGTAGTGCGCTTCACCCGTCGTGATGTTGCCGCCCGACTTGGTGACCGCGCTGATGACGCCGCCAAGCGCGCCGCCGTATTCAGCCGGAATGCCGGTCGTTTTGACCTGGACTTCTTGGATATATTCGAACACCGTGTTCTGTCGCGACGCGCCGTTCACCAGACTATTGGTGACGACGCCGTCAACGGTGAACGCGTTTTCGGCGCCCGACGCACCGTTCACCTGAAAGCCGCCTTCGATTTCGCCCGAGTTCACCGAAGGAGCGGTGAGCGCGATCGACTGGAAGCTGCGCCCCTTCGGCAGGCGGTCGATTTCTTCCGCCGTCACGTTGTGCGCGATGAGCGTGCTGCGCGTATCGACGAGCGGCGAATTCTCCGCCGTCACCTGAACCGCTTCGTTCAGGTTGCCGACTTTGAGGGCGGCGTCAATGTTGAACTGTCGTCCGAGCTCGACCTGAACTTCAGGATTTTCAGACGGCGCAAAGCCGGCGAGCTCGAAGTGAACTTTGTACATGCCCGGGTCGAGATCGGCCCGGTACATACCCGAACCGTCGGTGACGACCGTCGTCACGCGACCCGTGCGGTTGTTGGTGATGGTGACTGTAACGCCGGGGAGG
>JANMJM010000275.1:0-2756 GCA_031371345.1 Vicinamibacteria bacterium | reverse complement strand
GATGAAAAGCGATCGCGCGTACCTCACCGAGCGCTGCGAGGATCTGCGCGGCGCTGGGCTCACGGTCGACACGGTGCTCGCGATGGGCGACCCCTCAACAGAACTCATCCGGATCGCCCGGGAAGAGAGCGTGGATTTGATCGCGATGTCGACGCACGGGCATCGATTTCTCAGCGACGTGATTCACGGCACCACGGTCGATCGCTTGCGGCACAAGGTGTTCGTGCCGGTGCTGCTGCTGCGCGGGCAGGTTTAGGATGGACGATCGACCATGGACTATGAACTAATACCGCAGTGCATATCCGCGCGTCAGCCCCAACCCGCATCGATCTCGCCGGCGGCACGCTCGATATCTGGCCGATTTATCTGTTCCATCAGAACGCACAAACGCTGAACGCCGCGATTAGCCTGCGTGCGCACGCTGAGATCCTGCCGAGAACCGATGGCAAGGTCCGGCTCGAATCGATCGATACCGACAAGTCGCTCGAAGTCTCGAGTTGGCAGGAGCTCGAACAGCTCGATGGGTTGCCCCTGCTCGCCAGGCTCGGCCACTTTTTTCAGGCCAGGAGTCTCACCCTCCGGACGCGCGGCCAATCGCCCGCCGGCGCAGGCATTGCTGGATCGTCGGCGATGAACGTCGCCGTGTGCGGCGCGTTGGCTCGCTGGGCGGGCATGACGCTCGACGCCGACAAGCTTCTCCACATCGCGATGAACGTCGAGGCGCAGGTCATCAACGTGCCCACCGGCCTGCAGGATTATCGGCCGGCGTACTATGGCGGCATCGCCTCCATCGAACTTCGCGCGGACGGCGTGAGACGCGTGCCGCTGAAAGTCGATCCGCTCGAGCTTCAACGACGCATCGTCCTTGCCTATACTGGCGCACCGCGAAATTCCGGGACGAACAACTGGGACATCACCAAACGCCACATCGACGGCGATCGCCACGTGTTTGATTGTTTCGAACACATTCGCGATGCGACAACCGGCCTGCGGCAGGCGTTGACGAAGGCGGATTGGAAAAGCGCGGCGCGCCACATTCAGCTGGAGTGGGACGCGCGCAAGCAGTTGGCGCCCGGCGTCACGACGCCGGCTATCGACGCCCTGATGGCGAGCGCGGCATCAGCGGGCGCGCGTGCCGCGAAAGTCTGCGGGGCAGGTGGAGGCGGCTGCCTGTTCTGCCTCGCCGATCCGGCAGATGTGCCTGCCGTGCAGAAGGCGCTCACCGACGCGGGCGCGACCCTGCTCGAGTACCATATCGAGACGACCGGCCTGCTCGTCGAATCCGACTGACCTTCACCACAGAGGACGCAGAGGAAATACCAAAAGATTTCTGTGGTTAGAATCTGACCTGATGGAAAATCTTGCGATAGCGCGCATCTTCTCAGAGATCGCCGATCTTCTCGAAATCAAGAACGAGAATCCTTTCAAGATTCGGGCATACCGCAACGCGGCGGAGACGATCGCGTATGCGACCGAGAAGCTGAGCTATTGCACCGAGGAACAACTCCGCGCCATTTCCGGCATCGGGAAGGAGCTCGCCGCCAAGATCCGCGAGGTCGCCGAGACCGGCGAGATTCGCTATCACCGCGATCTCCTCGAGCAGTTTCCGCCGACGATTCTCGATGTGCTCCACCTGCAGGGTGTCGGTCCGAAAACCGTCGCGCTGCTCTATACGCGGGCCGGCATCAGCACGCTCGACGAGCTCGAAGCCGCGTGCAAGGACGGCCGTCTGCGCGAGCTGAAAGGGATGGGCAAGAAAAAGGAAGAGCTCATCCTGAAAGCCCTCTCTGATCGCAAGCAGCATACGGGACGTCACTTGATGCCGGACGCTGCAGAGGCAGCCCAGCTACTGCTCGGGTACCTGCGCGCGGAGTGTCCCACGGTCGACTTCGTGGCTGTCGGCAGTCTCAGGCGCGGCGTCGACACGACTGGTGACATCGATATCCTGGCGACAGGCGCCGATCCGCACGTGATGAGCACGTTCACCATCTACAAGCTGGTCGACCGCATTCTCGCGCAGGGCGGCACCAAGTCGAGCGTGCTCTTGTGGGGCGGCATTCAAGCCGATTTGCGGCTGGTCCTGCCCGAAAGCCGAGGCGCCGCCATGCAGTATTTCACCGGATCGAAATCGCACAACATCGCCCTGCGAGATCGCGCCATTGCGCGGGGATTCAAACTGAACGAGTACGGGCTGTTTCGTGTGGAAGACGGCGTCGCTGTTGCGGGAGACAACGAAGACGATATCTATGAGCGGCTTGGCCTCTCGGCAATTCCACCCGAGCTTCGTGAGGCCCGCGGCGAGATCGAGGCGGCGGCGGAACGGACGCTTCCGACCCTCGTCTCGCTCTCCGACATTCAAGGCGACATCCACACGCATACCACCGCCACCGATGGGCGCGAGGACATCGAGGCGATGGCGCTCGCGGCTCGCGACGCCGGATTCAGCTACCTGGCAATTACCGATCACAGCAAAGCGCTCGCGATGGCCAACGGGCTCGATGAGTCCCGCGCAGTCGAGCACGCGCGCCGTATTCGCGAGACGAGCGACCGGCTCGACGGCATCACACTGCTCGCGGGCATCGAGTGCGACATCCGGCCTGATGGCAGCATGGATCTTGCCGACGACTGCCTCGCGGAACTCGATGTCGTCGTCGCGTCGGTGCATTCCGCGTTCGGTCAGGAAGAGACGCAGATGACCGACCGCGTCCTGCGCGCCATCTCGAACCCGTACGTCGACATCGTGGGGCATCCGACGG
>JANMJM010000349.1:0-2574 GCA_031371345.1 Vicinamibacteria bacterium | reverse complement strand
CTGAACGAAGGCGGCTGGATCATCAAGGGTCGCGATGGGCGCGTGCAGTACGTCAGCATCTCGACGGCCGACAAGCTCTCGCTACCGATCGTCATGACGGCGCGCGGGACGTCGACACACTCGTCCATGCCGCGGCCAGATAGCGCGATCTTCGCGTTGTCGCGCGCTCTAGCGAAGCTCGCCGATTATGAAACCGACTTGAAGCTGCTGCCGAGCACTCGCCAGTTCTTTCAGACGCTGGCACGAACGAGCAGCGAGCCGATGGCGACGCATTTTCGCAATCTCACGGGAAGCGATGCCGCGCGTGTGCGTGAGGCCGACAGAGAGATCAGCAAAGATCCGCTGCTGCACGCGATCATGCGCAACACGATTGCCCCCGTCATCATGAACGCCGGTTTCCGCAGCAACGTCATTCCGGGCTCGGCCGACGTCACGCTCAACGTCCGCCTGGTTCCCGGCTCCGATCCGATGGATATGGTGGGGGAGATCCAGCGTGTGATTGGCGACCCGAAGATCGAGGTCCGTCTTGGCGGTACATCCAGCGTTCCTCCTGGTTTAACAGCCTCTTCGGAAAACACGGATCTGATGCGCGCGCTTCAGCAGGCGTCGCGCCGGCAGTTTCCGGGCGCGGAGGTGACGCCCTACTTGTTTCAAGCGGCGACAGACGCCAGTGCCTGGCGCTCTCGTGGGATTCCGGTGTACGGCATCTACCCGTATCCGATCGACGCCGAGGATCTCTCACGCATGCACGGCAACGACGAACGTGTAAGCGTAGAGTCGCTGAAGCAGGGGACGCAGATGATTTATCAGACGCTCGTCGACGCCGCCGGTCGCCGGTGACAAGCATCTACGATATCGAGGTCACGACGATCGACGGCGCGCGTATCACCCTCAGTGCCTACGAAGGACGAACCCTGCTCATCGTGAACGTCGCGAGCCGTTGCGGCTACACTCGACAGTACGCCGGCCTTGAAGCCATGTACCGCCGTCACAAGGACAAAGGCTTCGTCGTCCTCGGTTTCCCGTGCAATCAGTTCGGCCATCAAGAACCCGGAACCGACGCTGACATCAAGCAGTTCTGTTCAACGAACTACGACGTCACATTTCCGATGTTCTCGAAGATCGACGTGAACGGGCGCGACGCGCATCCGCTGTACCGCTTTCTCACATCGCAAAAGAGGGGAATGCTCTGGCGGCGCGCGATTTTATGGAACTTCAACAAGTTTTTAATCAGCAGCCATGGAGAAGTCGTTCGCCGATACGGCGCGCGTGACGCGCCTGAGACGATCGAGAGAGACCTGGCAGGGCTAACTCCATGAGCTGGCACCTGTGGCTGCTGTTCGCCGTGACGGAAGTATTTTTGTGTTTGTCGCCAGGCCCTGCCGTTCTGTTCGTCATCTCCAATGGGCTGTCGCGCGGCGGCGGGGCGTCGCTTTGGGCCAACGCCGGCATTCTTGCCGGCAACACGTTCTATTTTTTGTTGTCGTCGCTCGGCCTCGGCGCCATGCTGCTCGCGTCGCACGACCTGTTCACGATGTTGAAATACGCTGGCGCGGCCTACCTGGTGTTTCTCGGAGTGCAGACTCTCCGCGGGTCGGGACTCGGATCAGAACCGACGCGTGCCCTCGAGGTGGGCTATTCCGGCTGGAAAACGCTTGCCCGCGGGTTTGCGCTCCAAGTTGCCAATCCGAAGGCGCTCGTTTTCTTCGTCGCGCTGCTACCTCAATTCATTGATACCAGGCATCCGATTGCCCCGCAGGTCGCGATTCTCGCCATCACGTCGGTGCTCATCGAATTCGCTATCTTAGGCGGGTACGGCTATCTCGCTGGACGCGCGTCAACGCTCGCGCGCCGGCCGAGATTTGTGAAGCAAACCAATGCGGCAACCGGCGTCATGCTGATCCTCGCCGGAGCCGGCATCGCCATCTCGGATATCCAGTCGGGCCGCTAGATGTCTGACCTCGAGCGCCAATTCGGCCAGATCGACATTTACCTCTTCGACCAGCTTCTGCGCGGCCGTATTCGGCAGGGGATGCGCGTCCTCGACGCCGGCTGTGGATCGGGACGTAACCTCGTGTACCTGCTGCAGTCTGGTTTCGACGTCTTCGCCACCGACGCCGACCCAGCGTCGATCGATCAAGTGCGGAGGATGGCCGCTGCATTGGCGCCAGGCTTGCCCGGCGCGAACTTTCGCATGGAGCCAGTCGAACGCATGACCTTTCCCGATGGGTTCGCCGATGTCGTCGTCAGCAGCGCCGTCCTGCACTTCGCACACGACCCGGATCAATTTTCAGGGATGGTGAACGAGATGTGGCGGGTCCTGAAGCCCAGTGGGATGTTGTTCGCGCGGCTCGCATCCTCTATCGGGATGGAAACGCGCGTCCGGTCGGTCGGCAACGGCCGCTTTCTCCTGCCCGACGGTAGCGAACGATATCTGGTCGACGAGCAGGCGCTGATGGATCTCACCGAACGTTTGGGCGGCAGACTGCTCGACCCGATCAAGACTACGGTGGTGCAGGCACAGCGCTGCATGACGACGTGGGTGGTGCGCAAGGCATGAAGAAGCGGGCCGTC
>JANMJM010000348.1:0-6072 GCA_031371345.1 Vicinamibacteria bacterium | reverse complement strand
GCTTGTTCCACGCGCGCCAGTAGTATTTGTCGCCCGGCCTGCGAGAAGGGTCTTTCAGGAGATCGTCGAGCTCGCGAACGGCCTCCTGATGGCGCAGAAGATAGCTCAAGGCTTCGGCTTTGCCCAGTTGTGCCTGCGGGTCGGGCATGCGCGCGAGAATCTCTTCGTAAAGTGAAAGCGCCGCAACGTAGTGCGAGTACGCAAACTCGACCGGTGCGAGGCCAGATGTCACTATCAGACTGGGAAGCAGCAGCTCTCGTGCAGCGAGAAATTCCCGCCGCGCGATCGCGAGATTGCCGCCCAGGAGTGCTCGCTGGCCACGCCAGAGATGAAGTTCGGCGAACCGCGGCTCGACGGCAAGCATTTGATCGAACACGCCGGTGACGATTGGCTGCGCGAAGTAGTTCAGCAGCGCGTATCGCAAGGCGGCATGCTCGGGATGCGAATCGGCGACTCGCTGCGGATCAAACTTGAAGTCGCGAAAATAAATCGAGCCTCTGCCCAGAGCGAGATAGAAGTACGCGGCAACCGGATTGGCGGCCCATTGGCTCTCGAGCTGCAGCAGCACTTGCTGGCGAACGGCTTGCTGTTGCTGGAAATCACGGCCGAAGGTCAGGCCATCCCCAGCCGGCGCCGTCAACAGCTCGAGCGCCGCGAACAGCAGATCGTCATTCGCTTTCACACGCTGGCGCAGCCCTTGCGCGCGATCGCGGGCGCCCGAATCGGGCAGTCGCAGCTCGAACTCGCGCAGCGCAATCATCAAATCGTTCTCGAGCGACTTCTGGTAAAGGGTGGACGGCTCCCGCACGAAATCGGCGAGCGCCGCGTACGCGTCGGCCGCGTCCTTCAAACACAGATAGCAGCCGCGCGCCGCCATCGCGTCGGCTTCGGCGAGCCGCGCCTGAATTTGTTCGGGAGAAAGCGAGGGTTTGACGGCCGGACGGGCAGTCGGCTTCGAGGCACACGACACCATCAGACAAATGGCCACGGCCGTGGCGGCAAACGAGGTGGTGGCTGCCCTCACCTCCCGTTTTAGACACCGCCTGCGCCGGTTGGTTTCACTTCGTTGGACGCGATGAGGCCGCCGCGAGGATCGAACGCGACGCAGCTTTAAAATGAGCCGGCTACGGAGTCGTCGCTACTGAGGTTCGTTATCAAGTTTTATCTTCGTCACAAAACCATCGACGAGCTGCCTGACACGCGTGGTGATACGAACGTCAAACCCACGCTTCGGCCCGGAAAAAATTCCGCCATCAGTCATTAGTAATACAGTACCGGGCGCCAATTGTACCGGTCTGACCTGCTTTTCTCCGGCGCGATCGCCTCTCCAAGGCGCGAACAGCCCAAGGCCACCACGAGCTCGTGGGTCTTGCTGAAAGCGAGGCGCAAAGTATGTGTAGTCATAGAGTTCAACCGTCAACGCAGCGACGCAACGGTCATTTGCTGCCGAACGTAATGCCATGATGTTCACGTACAGGGTGGGATGTGTCACGCCTTCGCCGACGGCGATCGATCCGTCGAGTAATGCGCGGGCCGCGGACAGCCGTAATGATTCAGCGTCGAGTCCGCATTTTGTTGCGTCCTCAGGAAGATCCTCGACTAAAACGTCGATGCCTTGGATGTCTTTAAGCGGAGAGCCTTCACTGACTTGCCATAGCGCTTCACGTCCAGGCGGTTGTGTCTCGGCAATACCCGAGAGTAAAAGGGTTGCGACCGAAGCAGCAACGTAGCGCTCGAGAATCATAGTCCCTCCCACAGTTCGCCGGTCGCCCGAATCAGCGATCAGCGACGTTCCGGGAGAGCAATTTCGTGCCCGTCGAGAGCTCGCGAAATCCTTAATGATTGGTGGCCACGTGGCCACGAATGGATCACGGACGCAGACTTTTCGGAGACGGATGGATGACTTACCTCAGCGGTCCGCGCCTCAGACCACCCGTCAAAGAGTTGAAGGCGACACTCGCAAAGCCAGGCCGCCGCGTAGATCGCCGAGAATGGCCCGGTGATAGCCCCGTACCATAACTAACTTGACTGCTTGCGTCGGGGTCAGTGAGCAAACCCCCTAACCGATGGAAGAAGCAGTGTGCGTGATCGGAAGTGCGATCGCTGCAGCCCTTGCTTCTAACAGAACCAGCGCGGCTTCCACACCTGCGCCGTTTGGTTCAGTTCGCGAGCGGCCGAATGCTCACGTCGAGGCGATAGGCGGTGTCGTTGGACGCGATGACCAGCCCGCCCCGCGGATCGAACGCGACCCCGACGAGCGATGGTCCCGCCACAACGAGTTCGGGCTTGCCGTCGTCTCGTAGCCGGTACAGCCCGCTCCACCCCGCCAGCGCTTCGACGACGTACAGTGAGCCCTGCGCATCGAAGGCAAGTCCTTGCGGGCGGCCGAATCCCGAATACACGCGATCAATTTTTCCGCTGACCGGATCGATGCGATAGACGTGATCGTAGGGACCGAGAGTGGGCCCCGTGACGTAGACCGCTTCGTCGGGACCGATCGCGAGATGAAACGCCGCCACACTCGACGGCAGCGTCGCGACGGCCCGCGCTTTTCCACCAGGTTGAACGGCCAACACCGTCCCCGATCGATCGCCGACGTACAGAACGTCGTCGCGACCGAACGCAAGGCCGCATGCCAAACCGAGGTCGCTCGCGAACGTTTCAGGAGTGCCATCGGCGCGCACGCGATACACGACGCCTTCAAAACGGCTCGACACGTAGAGGTTGCCGAACGAATCGAACGCCATCGACGTCGGATTCACGATGCCAGAGACGAACGATTCGCGGCGACCGGTCGGCGAGACGCGAAATATCGAGACCGGAACTTCCTGTCCGCGTGTGCCGCTGTAGGTGACGTAGAGATTGCCGTGCCGATCGAACACAGGATTGTCGACCTGATGCAGTCCCGCCGCCAGAATTGTTCCGACCTCGACGAGACCCGTTTCTCCAGGCACGCCTTCCACGCGGACCGGCGTGCGTCCGCCGTCAAGCCCCGCCGGCACCAGCACCGAAATCGTGGACGAAGACGCGTACACGGCTCGCGCCGGCGTGTCGCCAATTCTGACTTCAGGAAGTTGAGGATGGTCGATCGGAAAACCGGAGCCCTGGATCGTGATGCGTCCGCCCTCAACCGCCCAGTGCGGTTGGATGGCGGTGAGGCGTGCGCTCACGATTCATCCAGCTCGGCGTTCCAGTAGAGGAAATCGCGCCAACTGTCCGGCGCGTTGCGCAGGCCAATCGTGATGCGAATGGCCGGAATCGACTCGGGCCGCTTCGGGAATTTCACCAGGTGCATGCCGGCTTCGTGCGGCGTGCGTCCGCCCTTCCGCCGGTTGCACGACACGCAGCAGGTGACGATGTTCTCCCAGTCCTTGCGGCCGCCATGAGCGACCGGCACGACGTGATCGAACGTCAGCTCGCTCGTCGGCAGCGAGTCGCCGCAGTACTGGCACGTGTGGTTATCGCGGGCATAGATGTTGGCCCGTGAAAACGGGACATAGTCGAACCGGCGTTTGATTTTGATGTAGCGAAGAAGGCGAATCACGGAGGGGAGCTTGATGCTGAACGACACCGCCCTAATCTCCCGGTCGTAAACCGAGATCACCTCCACTTTCCCCTGGCAAAGCAGAGTAATAGCCTTCTGCCAGTTGACGACCTTCAGAGGCTCGTACGTCGCGTTAAGGAGGAGCGTCTGCTCCATCGTTAAAAGATTGTGGCGTAGCTCCTTTTACGTGTCAAATTACAGGACTGTACTTTTGGTCCGCGCCTGCCGATAATTCTCAGGGATGCTCACTGCTACACGTCGTATACACCTATTAATAATAATGATGGGGCTTGCCGCTGGGGCCCTGACCGGGTGCGCGAGCACGAACGCGGTACCTCGCCCGTTCCCGAGTCCGGATTGGAAAGCGCCCGTGGAGGCGCCACCACCTTCCGCGCCCCTCGCACCCTTCGAACCTTCCCTGCCGCCTTCAGCGGATGGGTTGCCACCGCCTGGCACTCTGTTGGCCCATCGTTACGATGGCCGCGCGATCGCGGAGTTCGCATTGGGATTCCGTGGCGTGCCCTACCGCTTGGGCGGGGCCGATCCTGGTGGATTCGATTGCAGCGGGCTGGTGCAGTACGTGTTCGCGCAGTACGGCGTCTTCGTCCCGCGGGTCGTCGAGCAGCAATATGAAATTGGCGACAAGGTGAAAGACAAGAACATCAAGCCGGGCGATCTGCTGTTCTTCTCGACGAAAGGCTCGGGCGCCACGCACGTCGCGATTGCGGTTGGGGAAGATCGCTTCGTCCATGCGCCGAATTCGCGGGGGGTGGTTCGCGTTGAAGCGTTGACGTCTGAGTATTGGGGATCGCATTATGTCGGTGCCCGCCGAGTGACGGCTCCCGACAGTAGTGACTGATTCGAACTCGTTCCGGAACGAGCGTCGCCTTACTGTATGTAAGGAATTTATGTTATAGTAAGGAATGCCCTCCTCGACTATTACGATCAAGGGACAAACCACCATACCCAAGGCTGTCCGAGAGCACCTGAAACTTCAGGCCGGCGATCGCGTGGACTTCATTATTCAGAACGATCGATCGGTGGTGCTGAAGCCGGCCACGATCGACGTGTCGGCGTTGAAAGGTCTTCTGCGACGCCCCGGCGCAAGACCGGTCTCGCTGGAGCAGATGAACGCGGCCGTCAGGCGGCGGTTACGGCGTGACAATTGAAAGCGCTCGACACCAACGTACTCGTCCGGTACCTGGTGCAGGATGACCAGAATCAGTCCCGGCGCGCGACGGTGTTCATTGAGCGGACTGCCGCGGACGGCGAGCGCCTGCTGATTGACGCTATCGTTTTATGCGAGCTCACGTGGGTACTTGATGCCGCCTATGGCTATCCGAAAGCAAGCCTGGCCGATGCGGTTGAAGCGATCCTTCTTACAGCGCAGTTCGAGGTTGATGAAAAAGATACGGCCTGGGCCGCTCTCGCCGACTACAGGAATAGCCGTGCCGATTTCGCAGATTGTCTCATTGGTCGCGTCAACCAGTCGCGCGGATGCGACACGACCGTCACCTTCGACAAGTCTCTGAAGACACTACCTGCGTTCGAGATGCTTTAATCATCAGAAGCCATTTGCCGCCCGTGGTTTACTGCAAATCCAGAAACTCGCGAAGCGCAGCCTTGACGTCGTGCTGAAGAGCGTCGGGGACGATTCCAAGATCCCGCCTGAAGAGGCTGTTATCCCACGCCAGGATTTGATCGATTAGCACGTCGCTCTCTCGTGCGAGGCCGCAAGTGCCCTTAGGCACGCGAACCCTCAACGGAAAGACATCGCCGGTCGAAACTTGAGTCGTCAGCGGCAGGACGACGCTACTCTCCAGTCCGCCTTCAGAGAACTCCGTCGGTTGAATCGCGAGGCACGGGCGCTGCTTGCCAGGCTTGGTGCCGACTCGCGGTTCGAGGTCCACGACATATAAGTGCCATTGCGTGGGGACCATGGCTCGTCATCCGCGCTTGAGACGCGAGTGGCCTCGGAATTCGACATTCACCGTCCGGCTGCTCCGACTGACGCTCGCCGCGGCTTTACGCCACCTGCCGGCGCGCGCCTGCCGATCGGCCATCTGTTCCAGGAGGTCCATGCCAGCGCGAACCACGTCCACTTTGGTTTCGATACCGAGCTGCCGCTTTAGCCGCTCGATGCGCTGGTCGTCTTCCTCGCGGATCATTATGAGTTTTCCCATATATATGAGAGTATATCACATTATATATGCTCTCCAACATTCGGACGTACGTGCGTCCGAACGCGCCGAAGAAATACTGAGACACGTCAATCACCGGAGTAGGCATTGCCGCGCGGAATTTCCAATCGGGTTCTTTGGTAGTAATGAACGCGAGCGTCGGCGCCGTCGAACGGCCGCTTCCCCGTCAACCATTCGTCGTGCACGCAGCCGAACGCCCAAATGTCCGAACGTTTGTCGACCGCTCGCCATGACCGGCGACGTGATCGATCTGGGCAATGTTGGTGTGATTCAACGACGCGAGGACCTGCGCTTCGCGCTGAAATCGCGCGTCGGCTCTCCCCTCTT
>JANMJM010000343.1:0-41499 GCA_031371345.1 Vicinamibacteria bacterium | reverse complement strand
CCTCGCGAGGTATTGCTGGTCGTCGGCCTCACGATGGGCGGCACGACCGCCTTCTACACGTACACAACCTACATGCAGAAGTTCCTGAAGTTGTCGGTCGGTCTCAACGACAGTCAGACGACGTTGGTCACGGCCGGGTCGTTGATCTTTGCGTTATTCCTGCAGCCGATCTACGGCGCTTTGTCGGATCGAATTGGCCGCAAAGTGATCCTCATCTGGTTCGGCGTCATGGGCACGCTCTGTACGATCCCGTTGCTCGATGCACTTCAAGCCACCAAGAGCGCGATGGTGGCGTTTCTGCTCATCGCGGGGGCGTGGTTGATTGTGGCCGGCTACACGTCGATCAACGCCGTTGTGAAGGCGGAACTATTTCCCACCAAGGTGCGCGCCACGGGCGTCGGCCTGCCGTACGCGCTCACCGTGTCTATTTTCGGCGGGACGGCTGAATCGATCGCGCTCTGGTTCAAATCGATTGGGCACGAACGCTGGTTCTATTACTATCTCACCGCCCTGATCGCCACGTCGCTTGTAGTCTATGCGACCATGCGCGACACACGGCGCGACTCAGCCATGGGGAGACACGAATGACACATCCGCGCGGCGTCCTGATCGCGGGTCTTCTCCTCGTGGGCAGCTCGGTCCTCGCGCAGAAAACCGCCATCAACATCCCGTTCGAAACCTATACCTTGCCGAATGGATTGACTGTGGTGTTCTCGACCGACCACACGGCGCCCACCGTGGCAGTCAACATCTGGTACCACGTTGGGTCGAAGAACGAGGTGCCGGGTCGCACCGGCTTCGCTCATCTGTTCGAGCATGTCATGTTCACCGGGTCTGGCCACGTGCCCTATGGCGTGCACGACAAGCTGACAGAAGGCGTCGGGGGCTCGAACAACGGCTCGACGTCCAACGACATGACCAACTACTACGAGACGATTCCGGTGAATTACCTCGAGTCGGCGTTGTGGATTGAATCGGACCGAATGGGCTATCTCCTCGACACGCTGGACATCGCCAAGCTGAACGCGCAGCGCGACATCGTGAAAAACGAGCGGCGGCAGCGGATGGACAATCAACCCTACGGCCGCGTCTTCGAGATTCTGTCGAACAACATGTACCCGGACGCGCACCCGTATCACTGGGATGTCATCGGCAGCATGGAAGATCTGTCTGCCGCGTCGGAAGAAGACGTGAAGAATTTCTTCCGGTTGTACTACGCACCGAACAACGCGTTTCTGACGATCGTGGGAGACTTCGATCCGGCGCAGACGAAGGCGTGGGTGCAGAAATATTTCGGCGATATTCCGCGCGGGAAACCCGTGCCGCGTCCAACGGTTGCGCCCGTGACGCTCCAGATGCCGAAGCGACTGTCCTACGAAGACCGCGTGCAGGTGCCGCGCCTTTACATTGTCTGGCCCACCGTTGGCGAGAAGAACGACGATCGATTTGCGCTCGCGGTGCTCGGATCGATTCTCGCCGGCCCGCGCACGGCGCCGCTCACCAAAGCGCTGGTGTTCGACACGCAGGCTGCCGCGTCGGTGTCGGCCGATCAGAATACGAACGAGGATGTTGGTGAATTCTTCGTCACCATCACGCCGAGGCCTGCCCATTCGCTCGCCGAGCTCGAGGCGGCCGCCGATGCGGTCATCTCCAGGATGCAAGCCGACGGTCCTACGGCCGAACAAGTGCAGAAGGCGACGGCCGGTGAAGAACTGTCGTTCGTGCGCGGACTGGAGTCGAACCTCGGCAAGGCGTTCCAGTTGGCCAATGGCGCGGCGATCCACGGAGATCCCGGATACTTCCGGACCGAGTATCAAAAAACGCTCGCCGTGACACCCGCCGATGTGAAGCGCGTCGCCAACAAATATCTCACCGGCGGCCGGCTCGTGCTCAGCGTCGTCCCCGTCGGCAAGGCGGATCAGGCGTCGAAGCCCGCAGAAAGCCAGAGCGTGAAATGAATCGACGAATTTTCATTTTCCTGGTCGCGCTTACCCTTCAACTGCCGACTTCCAGCGTGCCGTTGTTTGCGCAAGCCGCGACAGCAGCGACACAAGCACTCGATCGCACCAAAACGCCGCCGATTGGCAAGACCCCGGAGCTGCGCGTACCCGCCTGGACGACCACCACGCTCGCCAACGGCGCCGAGCTGATCGTGTCGGAAAAGCACGATCTGCCGCTCGTCTCTTTTTCGATTACGTTTCTTGGCGGCGCCGATCAGTTCGAACAAGCGGGACGCCGCGGTGTCGCGGGCCTCACCGCCGCGATGTTGAGCGAAGGCACGAAGACACGAGATGGTGAAGCGCTCTCGAATGCGCTGCAGCTGCTCGGCACGAACGTATCGGCCGGCGTCGCCGGCGAGAGCGGCGCGATCACCTTCATCTCGACGACAAGCAAGTTCCCCGCAACGCTCGACATCCTCGCCGACATGCTGGTCAACTCCACGTTCCCCGCGCCGGCGCTCGAGCGACTACGTGCAAACCGGCTGGTCGCGCTGCAGCAGGCGAAAGCACAATCCGGCGCCATCGCAAGCCGTGTCTTTCCGCGCGTGCTCTACAGCGACGCGCATCCCTACGGTCGCTCGACGACCGAAGAATCCATTAAGGCCATCACGCGCGACGACGTCGTCTCGTTCCATCAGGCGTTTTTCAAGCCTGGCCGTGCCGTCATTACGGTTGTTGGCGATGTCACCGCCTCGGCTGTGAAGCCGATTGTCGAGAAGGGGCTCGCCGCCTGGACCGCCGGCGGGACGAAGCCGGACTTCTCGTACCCGGCCGTGCCGGGCGTCAAACCCACCACGATTTACCTGATCGACAAACCGGAAGCCGCGCAGTCGACCTTCGCGCTTGGCATTCCTGGTCCGCCGCGCAACACACCCGACTACTACGCGCTGCAGGTGATGAATACGATTCTTGGCGGCATGTTTCAGTCGCGCCTGAACGCGAACATCCGCGAAGAGAAGGGCTACAGCTACGGCGTCACGTCTGGCTTCGGCTACGGCAAGGGACCGGGTCCGTTCCGCGCCGGCGGGGACATCGTGTCGGCCAAGAGCGACCTCGGATTGATCGAATTCATGAAGGAGTTGCGCGGAATCGTCGGCGCCCGTCCGGTCACGGCCGAGGAACTCCAAATCGCGAAGGAGGCGCTCGTGCAGCGATTGCCCGGCACCTTCGCATCGGTGGGCGCTATCAACGGCGCGCTGACGACGCTCTGGATTCAGGGGCTGCCCAACGACTATTACCAGCAGTATGCGAAAGCAATTGCCGCGGTCACCGCGGAGGATGTCGTGCGAGTGGCCAAGAAATACATCGACCTCGATCATCTCGCCATCGTCGTTGTTGGCGACCGTGCGAGCATCGAAGCGCCGCTCAAGGCGACGAACGTGGCGCCGGTAGTGGCGCTCGACATCGAAGGAAATCCAGCGAAATAGACCTGACATTTGCTATCCTGCCGTTGTACCTAGCGGGGCCCGCCGACCACCATCAGGGCTCCTACCTGCGCCCCCGTTCTCGCCGGGCTCGCGGATGTAGGCATCAGCGAGCACACATGAGAGTGTGCGATGCCCTGCGTCCTCAACAAACTCACGCCGAACCTTGTCGTCTCCGAGCTTCAACGAAGCCTCGAGTTCTATCGCGACGTGCTGGGTTTTGCCGTCGCCATGGCTGTCCCGGACGAACCGCCACACATGTTTGCCGCGCTACGGTCTGGCCTCGTCGACATCTTCCTCAACGCGCGCGAGAGCGCGGTCTCGGAGTACCCGGCGTTCAGGGATCGGCCGCTTGGCGGCACGCTGACGTTGTTCATC
The DNA here is from genome assembly GCA_031371345.1 of Vicinamibacteria bacterium. Taxonomy (GTDB): domain Bacteria; phylum Acidobacteriota; class Vicinamibacteria; order Vicinamibacterales; family JAMQPK01; genus JAMQPK01. The sequence goes on along the minus strand of JANMJM010000343.1, from coordinate 37,697 downwards.
GATGTGCAAGGCATCCACGCCGTCTACGACTCGCTACAGTCGCGCGTGACGATCGTGATGCCGCTCGAAAAGAAATGGTACGGCGTTACGGAATTCGCATTCGAAGATCCGGACGGATACATCATCACGTTCGCCGAGTAAAACATATAGAGTCGCGCGCTTCATCATGCACGGCGCTGAGCGCGAGGTTGACGCGTTGAGAAAATTGCCAGGTTTCTCTTTTGACGACTGGCAAAACTTGCCAGTCGTAGCCTCGCTCCATTCAAACATCCTTGCGTTTCTTCATGCCGCGGCATGGCATCCCGCTTGCCTTAGCACTCAGCAATCATGCTTCCGCTCTCTGCCGTCGCAACGCTCTCGGATGCCGCCTTGATCGACCACGTCGGTGCGCTGGTCGCACGCGAGCAACGAACGACCGCGGAACTTGTCGCGTCGCTCAGCGAACTTGACGCGCGGCGACTGTACCTCGGCGCCGGCTATTCCTCGCTCTTCACCTACTGCACGCAGGTACTGCATCTCTCGGAGTACGCGGCATACGGGCGCATCGAAGCCGCACGATGCGCTCGGCGATTTCCGGAGATTCTTGAGCGGCTCGCCGACGGTTCGCTCACCCTGACGGCTGTCGGTCTTCTTGCGCCGCTGATGACGTCCGGGAACGCGAGCGTTCTACTGAAGCGTGCTCGGCACAAAAGCAAGCGCGAAGTCGAGCATCTCGTGGCCGAGATGCGTCCGAAACCGAGTGTGGCGACCGTCGTACGGAAAACACCGTTACCCAGGAACAAGGTCCAGGCGCCGTCGAACGCGAGCAATCCCGCAGAGCCGATGTCGATGTCTTTTACCGCACCAGCTGTTGCTCGACCCGCCGATGTCAGACCACTGGCGGCCGAAACGTACAAGGTGCAGTTCACGCTGTCGGGCCGCGGCTACGAACATCTCCGTCGCGCGCAAGATCTATTGCGACACAGCATCCCGAACGGAGACGCCGCACAAATCTTCGAACGCGGGCTCGCAATGCTGGTCGAAGAGCTGGAGAAAAAGAAACTCGGCGCATCCGCGCGGCCCGGGGGTTCGCGAGCGACGAAGAAACACTCAAGACACATTTCCCCGGCAGTCAAGCACGAGGTCTGGCGGCGGGACGGGGCCCGATGCGCGTTCGTCGGCACGCGCGGTCGTTGCGAGGAACGGGCATTCCTCGAGTTCCATCACGTTATCCCGTTCGCCAATGGCGGGGCGACGTCGGCGGCAAACCTTCAGCTTCGGTGCCGCGCACACAATCAGCACGAGTCGAACCTGTGGTCCAGTGTAGACGTATCGCAACTGGGTCCGGACCCAGCTGGCACGAGATCAGCGTCGAAGCATTCCGCTTCAACGCGCGGACGCGAGCCGCCGTAGACTCAGTTCCTTTCGGCCAGCACGTCGCTCTTGGTCGCCTGTTCCACCATCGCGTCGGCGTCGGCTTGAAGAAGATACCGCTCGGACACCAACTTTGTCGCGGCGTCCTTGACCGCTTTCACATAGCCTTCGTGCGTGTGATACCGCTCTTCGAGCGACAAACGCGAATCTCCAGACGCCATGCGCTCGGCTTGTGTTCTTGCGAACGGAATGTAGCCGGCGACCGTCGTGCCGTTGTTGTTGCAGAGCTGCCCTTTAAAAACGCCGGAGGAGATCACGTTCCATCCGAGGTAGGACCCAAGCGGCGCCATCTGCAGCGGCGCCTTAAGGCCGGCCACTTCGTTGCCATCGGCGTCGACGCGCGGCACGAGCTGTGGCAGCACCTGCTTCACGACGGGAATGTGCGAGGCGATGCCGGACTGATCGCGATAGTTGAACGCGGGACCGAGGTCGTAATCGATGAGCGGGTGGATGAGATTGTCCGGCAGCGGCTTTCCTGGAATTTTCGGAAAGCCCATGGCGGCGCTCGTTGGTTTCACTAATGTGCCACTCGCGATAGTCGGGTACACGCTCGGCGGCATGGCCGTGTCGTGGGTCACCCACTCGACAAACGCCTGCTGGAGCGAGCGATACATCGGCGCGCTGGGTGAAGGATTCGTCAGCAGCTCACAACCCGGCGCGATCGTGCCGGTGCCGTTTGCGCTGAAACCTCCGGGGCCGCCGCCGTGCGCCACGCCGGAATAATAGTAGCGGCGCACGTTCGCCGGCAGTGGGATATCGGCCTTTGCCGTTGTCCCGACGAGCGTGAAGGACTGTCTCAGACCCCAAAACTCGCTCGAGCCAAAATCTTCCATGATCCGCGGGCACGTCTTGGTCTGGCGGCAGCGATCGAGGAGTCCCGACGTGCCTCGACCCCGCGCCGTATCGTTCCAATCTTCCCACCACGCCGGTGCCTCATGGCCGAGCTGATACAGCAGTGTCACGCCGCCCGGCAGCGCAAAACGCCGATTCAGATCGGTCAATCGCGCGGCAATGTGCGGGTTGACGCCATCCCACACTTTTCGTCCGGCTTCGTCCTGGTTGAAACCGAGCAGCAGCATCAGCTTCAGGAACGTGCCCGACTGCGAGCTGCCGTCCGAGATCGACCACTTAATCTTCCCCGCCACTGGATTCGGCGTGCCGGCTGCGTCCTGTTGTTCGTAGCGGAAAAATGAGTTGATGTCTCGCGTCGCCGCGAGTCCAAGCCCGAGCACGAGCGGGTCTTTCACTGTGTACTGCAACTCGTACAGCGTGTCGGGACGAAAGCCATTCTTGACGCAAACGCTCGACGGATCCGGCTTCCCCGGAAACGGAGTCGTCGAGCAGTCGGCAAACGCCCACTCGGTCGAAGGAATCGCGGTCGTTCCACTCTTCACACCGCTCGATGTCTCCGCCGTTGCAGCGATCAGCGTCGCGTTCGTGGTGTCGAGCGACGCAGGCGGATAAGGCGACGGTTGATTGTTGGGCACCATCAATGCCACAGTATTGCCGCCCTGATTCGCCTGCCGGCTGGTGAAACGCAGCACGAACGGCCCGGTGATGCTCGTTCCGTCTGAATTCTTTGCCACCGGCACTTTGATCGTGATGTTGGTCGCGGTCGGCACGACGTCTCCCTGCCATCCGCTGACGAGCATCACGTGACCTTCGGGACTCGCCACCGCCATACCGCCGCCGCGATTGACGACCGAATAGCGAAGCACGCCGGTCGATTTCGACATGTCGACAGGTTTTACCATCGAGAACTGGGCCACGTACTCGACCTTGCCGCGCGCATTGCGCGGCGCGAGCTTGATGTCGACGATGATCGCGTTCTTGGGATCGTTGGGATCGAGCTCACCGTGTATAAGCCCGAAAATGTGCTCGTACGGCCCAACGCCCTGCGAGCCTGGCGGCACCGTTTTGGGTTCGACCTTGAGGATCTCGATCTTCGTAACGCTGGCATCAACGCTTATCGGACGCGCGACCAGCGCAAGCAGCACGACCGCGATGGGGACGAATCGCTTCATGGTGTTCTCCAGAAAAAGGAAGGGGCGACGGACATTTTACGCCCGCCGCCCCTACTTAACTAACACCGAAAGTTGGAAGACTAGCCCACCGGGCCGCCGCCGCGGCCCGGTGGAGGCGCGGTCGGCGCAACATACAGTCGCGTCAGAAACGCCATCAGATCCTGAAATTCTGCTGCGGTCAGGCGCTTGTCGTAGTCGGTTGGCATCAGGCTTTTTGGTTCGTAGTACACCTCTTTCACAGCAGCGCGCTTCAGGAGATGCAGTTTTTCGTCTCGGCTGAGCACCTGCAGCGAGAAGCTGTCCTCGTTCTTCAGAATGCCGTCGATCACTCGACCGTCGCTCATCGTGACGCGCACGGCTTGATAGGTCTGCAGTGGCAGCAACGTTGAGTCGTGCGTGCCACCGTCTGCCGGGATGCGATGCTGCGCTTTGGTGAGCGCATCGACAATCGACACGATCTTTCGCTGGCCGGCGATGTTGGTGAGATCCGGACCGAGGATACTGCCTTTGGCCTTTATCATGTGGCAACTGCCGCACTGGCCCTTGCCCCAGAAAATGGCCTCGCCGCTGGCGGCATTACCCTGCGACGGCGCATCGATCGCCGTCCCCCGCAGGCCGTGGATGTACGCCGTGATCTTCCAGATGGCGTCATCCGGCATCTGGCTGCTGAACGGCGGCATCTGCGTGCCGGTAATGCCGTTCTTGACAGCATCGAAGACTTCCGGATCGGTGCGACGGAGATACCGTCGATTTGGCGTGGCGATCGGCGGACCGAGTTCCCCGCCGTTGCCGTCCCGACCGTGGCACGCGGTGCAGGTCTGGTTGTAAAGTTTTTCTCCCTCGGCGACCGCCTGCGGGTTGCCGATCGCCGCATTCACGACGTCGGCTCCTGCGCCGGGTCCAGCACCGCGCTGAGCCAACACGCTGACGCTTGCGATGCCGACCACCGCAATGTTGATCACTGTCAGTTTGATCATGTTCGACATGGAACAGCCCTTATTTCGCGTCGGGTAACGCGAACGCGAAAATATTTGAATAGGACGCCAGCGCCACATACTGATGTCCGTCGACCATGTAGGTGGAAGGCGACGCGGTGATGAGCCCGCCCGTGTTGAAATTCCAGAGAGGCTTACCGGTTTTCGCATCGAGCGCCGTGAACATGCCCTGCTGCTCCGGCGCGAAGATGATGCCTCCGGCCGTCGAGAGCAATCCTGGGCCGTAATGATGCGAGCCAATTTGCTCGTAATCCCAGATTTTTTTGCCCGTCAGCGCATCGAGCGCACGTACATACAGCTGCCAATTGTCCTGCGCGTTCGGGCTCTCCATGTAAGCCGTGCCGCTACCGCCCTGACCAGGTCGGAAATTCGTCGTCGACCGGTAGGTGATGCCGCAACCTTCTTGCGCGATCAGATAAAAATATTTTGTGTCGGGACTGTAGGCTGGCGATGGATAGTTGGTCGCGCCTGCCGTCGACGGACAAGTGGTCGTGCCTTGAACGCTCGGCTCATGACCCGGCACGAGGATTGGCCGCCCTTCAGGACTGAAACCGCTGAGCCAGTCGACCTTGCTGACGAACTTCGTGCCTTGCAGGAACTTTCCGTTGACGCGATCGATGATGTAGTAGATGCCGTTGCGATTCGCTTGCAACAGCAGCTTGCGCGGCTGGCCCTGCCAGGGCGCGTCGATTAGCACCGGCATCTCGAGCGAGTCCCAATCGTGGACGTCGTGCGGTGTGTTCTGGAAGTACCACTTCATCTTTCCTGTGTCGAGGTCGAGCGCTACGATGCAATCCGAGTACAGATTGTCGCCTTCGCGGTTATCTCCGACGAAATCCGGCGAGGGCTGTCCCGTGCCCCAGTAAATAAGGTTGAGCGTCGGATCGTAGCTGCCGCTGACCCAGATCGGTGAGCCGCCGTTCTGCCACGAGTCGCCCATCCAGGTTTCATGCCCTGGCTCGCCGGGCCCGGGAATCGCGTTCCACGTCCACGCCGACTTGCCGGTCTGGGCGTCGAATGCTTCGATGAACCCGCCGCCTTGCCCGCTGCCGCTCATGATCACTTTCCCTTTGGCGACAAACGGCGCTGGACCTTGGAAGCGCTTGCCTGCTTGAGTGGGCTTGGCCTCCCACAGCAGGTTCCCCGTGCGCGCATCAAGCGCGATAAGCACCGAGTCGGCACCGACAGCGTAGATCTTGTTCTGGTAGATGCCCACGCCGCGCTGCCACCCGACGTTGGCGGGCTGCCGGTAGTACTCCCAAATCAATCGCCCTGTTCCCGCATCGAGGGCGTGCACGCGGTTGTACTGCGCGACATACATCACGCCGTTGTAGACGACCGGCGTCATTTCAAGATCTTTCGCCCCGTTGACGTGGAACACCCATTTCGCCTGCAGGGTTCCCACGTTCGCGGTGGTGATCTGCTTGAGTAATGAATGGCGCTGCGAATCGTAGGTGCCCGAATAGAGGAGAAAGTTTGCCGGGTCGGGCTTGAGTAAATCCTGATCGGTGACTTGCGCACCGCAGATGGCGGCGCCAGTCAGGAAGAGCGAGAGAACGAGGGCGTTGCGAAACCTGTCGCGTCGCAGGTGGATCATGCACTGCCTCCAGTAGTACGGCCGGACAATTCTCGATTCGGCCCGGATTTTACACCGGATCGTCTGGCCGCCGTGGAGGCAACCGTCACGCCGTAGTGCTGGCTCCAGGTCTACGCTCAGCGCGCGTAGACCACAAAAAACTTGTCGGTGAACAGATCGAATTCCTCAGACGGTTTCAGGCCGGCGGCAGCCATCCAGCCGTCGGTCTGCTCTTTCGTGATGCGCAGCTCCGGCTGGTTCACATGTCCGCCCAGACCGGGGCGGAAATCGATGACGGCGATCCTGCCGCCAGGTTTCACATAACCCGCGAGATTCTTCAGATATGTCTGGCGATCCTCGATATGGTGCAGCACATCGTTGATCAGCGCGACGTCGACAGTGCGGACCGGCAACGCAGGGTCCGTGAACTTGCCGAGCACGACCCGCACGTTGCTCACCTTGAGCTCCTTCGCGCGCTGCGAAATGTGATCGAGCAGGCCTTGCTCCACGTCGACGGCGTAAACCGTTCCGCCGGGAGACACGGCCCCGGCGAGCGCGCCTTCGAATAGCCCTGTCCCGGCACCAATGTCGGCGACCGCCATGCCTGGCGCCAGCCGCAGCTTCGAAACCACATCGTCGATCTTCAGGGTGGCGATGCGCTGCGGCGTGTCGAGCGTCTTGACCCACTCCTCCGCCGAGCGCGATCCGAGCTGGAGCGCCGAGCCCTGCGCGACCCACAACACCAGTGCAAGTGCGACGATCAACCGGCCGGCTATCCGCTTCATGTGATATGTCTCCTGAAAAAAAGAAAGGACCGGCCACAAACCCGCCGGTCCCGAATCAACCAACAATTAATTAACCCACAACCAACGACTATTCGAGCTTCCCGAGAAGCGTCCTTGTCTTCTCAATCCGCTTTGCACGATCCTTGGCGAATCGGCCGATGCTCTCCTGGATCGACTTCTGATCCAGATGGGCCTCCGCGATGACATCCGGCTCGAGACCGCCGGTAAGCCACTGGTTGTCCCAATCCGACGTCATCGAATAATCATCGGTGAGCGGGCCCACATTGCGCAGCGGCCACATGCGCCGCGTGCCGCTCATGACGAACATGAGGTCGTAGACGGCCTCCGGCGGCAGCACGGCATTGCGATACGACTCGGGTTGTCTGTCGAACAACTCCTCGCTGATCGCCGAAATTACTTTCACGTTGATGCCGGCTTCTTCCAGCCTCGGCAGGATCGAGACAAGGTTGAACGTGGCGCTCGAGCCCTGCGCGACGACGTAGCCGTGCTTCGGTTTACCGGGAGTGAAGTCGCGAATCACATACAAGCCTTTGGCGGCCGCCTTCATGTCGGTGTCGGCGAACTTCGTGCGATCGGCAACCGGGAAATCTGGACGCGCGACTTCGATGGCGATGATGCCGACTTTTTTCTCCCGCGCCGCGATCTCTGCGGCGGCATAGTAACCGGCCGATACGTCGTTGTAATCCCAGAAGCTCAGACTGATGATCTGCCCGCGCGGGAACAGCTTCCAGACCTGCGGAGAAAAGATTCCGAAGTGCGTGCGCGCGTCGGCGGCCGTTTCCGGACCGGAGTGGCCGGCGAGGATGTGCAGGACGCCTGTGCGGAACTTGCTATCTTGATTCTGCTGGCTCCAGACGCGCGCCGGAAGATACATCAGTGGCGTAAACGCTCCATACGTGCCGCTCCACGCCCACACGCCGGCGAACTACTCCGGATCGAGCGAGGCGTTCTGGCCCACGAGACAGAAAGCGGACGACGCGTTGCCCGCTTCCTGAATGGCCGCCTTCAGGCGCGTGCCCGCTGGGTTCTTCTCCGGATCGTAGTGCCCCCACAAGCTGCCGTGCTCGAGGTTCACCGATTCGGACAGGTCGGCCGCGATGGTCGGCACTCGACCGTTGGTGACGTAATTCATCCACTTGATCACTTCCGAGATCGCGCGACGCGCGCCGGCGACTTCGCCGTACTTCTTGAACAGCGCGATTTTGACTTCTTTCTCAGCGCCCGACAGTGAGTTCTTCACCTTCACGGTTTGCGAGTCTGTTGGAAGGTTGGCCACCTTCAGCCGATCGTCGAGAAACGGATCGGTCTTCGTGTCGATCCGCAGCTTGAGATCGTCTTTCACCTGATCGCCGATCTCTACGATGCGATCAGCCAGCCAGTCGCCGAGGCCGTTCTTCTCGAGTACCGACATCGCGACGTCCATGTTCGTCTTGAACTGGATGAGCCGCTCCTTCGTGTCGCTGACCGCCCCGTTCCTGATGCCTTGGAACTCGACGCCGTACTGATCTTCGAACGTCTTCGCCAACGCGACGAAGTACTCCGAGTTCATCTTCATCGCATAGGGATGGCTCGGATAGCCGACGACCTGATCGCACGAACCCGGCGCGAGCTTGCCATTCGCCGCAGTTGGCCAATAGCCCTTCACGGTCTTGCCGATGACGATGACTGGACGGCGGTCGTCCGGATCGATATCGTCCATCGCTTTCAGCGCGTTGACGACTTGCTCGTAGTCGTTCCCATTGGCCATCGTCATGACGTTCCAGCCATACGATTTCCATTGATCGACGAAGTCGTAGCCGGTGTATTTGCTGTCGATGACGCCGCCGATGAGGGAATCGTCGATGCCCGCGTTGTTTTCCGAGAACATCACTCGCAGACGCTTGCCCACCTTCAGTGCGAGTGCCTGGGTCTTCACTTCCTGCGCGTGGCCCGCACACAGCGCGAACTCGCCCTCGAAGGCGATCACTTTGGGCTGATTGATAGGCGCGCCGACCATGTCCCAGAACGCCGCTTTCCCGGCAGCGTTCGCCAGGCCCACACCCGACGGCCCGCCGTTGACATCGTTGCTCTGGTCGATCGACTCAATGTGGCCCGACAGCGCGTGAATGCCCCGTCCGCCCTCTTTCGCTTCGGCGAAGAGCGGATGGTCGGTCAGGCCGTTGTCCTGCAGGATCGTCTTCATGACCGCGGCACCGCGACGGAATCCGAGCGCATCGACGGCAAGGAAGCCGTCCTTCGGCGCCACGTAGTACTTCTTGTCGCCGGTCTTCTTGTATTTCCGGTAGAGCGCCTCGCCCATGATGATCCAGAGGGCGTAGCAGGTTGGCGCGCAGTGGCCGGCAGCCAGCATGAACTTGTCGCCGAACGGATGCTTCGGGCGGCGGTAATCGTGACGAAGGCCGCCGAGCTCGGGACCGGCAAGATGCACTGCCACGTTGTAGGGCGTATAGGCCAGCGGACCGCCGAAATGTCCAGTCTGGGCATAGTTGCCGAGCAGCGTCAGAGTCATGCACGTCATGAAGCCGACATCTTCGAGCTTCTGCCGGTCTTTCGGATTCAAAGTGACTACGGGCGGAGGTGCCGTCAATACGCTCATCGTGAAACCCTATCCTTGATTGGTGGTCCGATTCCTCGAATGGGAAGTGGTTATCCTACTCAAGAATCGGGGGGTTTTGCCAGCACCAACCGCAAAAGGGCTAGCGCCAGCGCGCGAACTCCTCGGCGCTCAAGACGCCATCGTGATTCGTGTCCGCCTTGTCAAACTCGCGCAAGTCGCCTGTCCAGTCCTTGCGGCTGAAACGCTCCGGCCTGCGTCCATCGGGCCGCACTTCGTCGCCCGATAGCACGCCGTCGCGGTTCCAGTCGTTGGCGCGAAACGACGCGTCGGTGCCCCGCCATTCCGCGCGGGTAATCACCTTGTTGCCGTCCAGATCGAGCCCCTGAAAGCGTATCGTCGCCGAACGGTTCCCTTCGTCCTCGTGTTTCACTTTCTCGTGTTTCGCGACTTTCTTGGCGTGCTTTTTCCCCTGCGGCGCGTGCGCCCAGGCTGGACCACTCATGCACAGCGACGTCGTCATCAGGAATGCAGCAACATATCTATTCATACACACCTCCAGATTACTCACGTGCAATAAACGAGCCCCGAGCGATGTGGTGCGCGGATTGCTAGACCGAATGGCCGTGCGCGGCCTCAGCCGGTTCGCCGGCGGCATTTTCCTCTCCGCTGGTGGAGTCTTTATCCTCGCGGCGCTCGACTCCACCATTTTTTTCATGTTTCCGTTTGGAATTGATGCTGTCGTGATCATCCTCGCGGTCCGGCATCCCGATTCCAGATGGATTTATCCCATCCTCGCGACCGCCGGATCGCTCGTCGGCACAGCCGTCACTTTCTGGATGGGACGAAAGATCGGCGAGGTGGGTCTCGAAAAATACATATCGAAACGGCGGCTGAACGCGGCGAAAGTCGGCGTGCGCGAAAGGGGGGCCATCACCGCCGTATTCGGTCTCGTGCCGCCGCCCTTCCCCTTCACGGCTTTTGTGCTCGCATCGGGCGCGCTCGGCGTCGATGGCGCCCGTTTTCTCGGCGTCCTCGCAGCGGTGCGCCTCGCGCGGTTTGGAGCCGAAACGCTCGTCGCCGCGCGCTACGGCACGTCGGTGCTTCGCTGGCTCAATTCCGATGTGATGCAAGAGATCGTGGTGGGCGTCGTTGCGATCGCGATCACTGGAAGCGCGATTTCGGTGTACGCGTTGCTGAGGCGGCGACCAGCGCCGCCCCAGCACGGACAGATCCGAACTACTTAAGTTTCCACTGCTCGTCGAAGAACCCCGACGTCTTCACATTGCCAACAGGCGCAAGGCCAACCATCGCCGCCGGATCGGTGCTGACAACCGCGTAATCGCCGATACGCGGGAAGAACATCGACTCGCTGCCTGCGAGGTTTCGATCGGCGTTGTAGGTTGGGCCGCTATTCATGACGACGTATTTCTGGGGGTTGAGCGGGTTCGGGTAAACCGTGACCAGCGCGTTGTCGGCGGCCGGAAACTTCTGCGCCCCGAGGGCGATTTCGCTACGCGTCCATTGCATCGGCAGCTTGCCCATCACTTTCGCAATAAGAGTGTTGCTGCCCGGGTCGCCGAAGAGAATCAGATTGTAGCTGGCGATGTCGCTCGCCGTGACGTCCTTGTCGTCTTTCACGCGGATGTCGCCGCGCATCCACTTGGCGAAATCACCTTTGAACGCGGCGAAGCGTTTGTCGGCATACAACTGGACCGCCGCATTCCACGGTTGGCCGGTTCCGCGCACCGCCAGAAACCCCTCATGGAACGCATCGTCGATGGGCCCCTGTAATGCGTGAATTTTCCGCAGCCCCGCTGGACGGCCGGTCGCCACCGCCCACTTCCCTGCGGCCTTCTCGAACGTCGGATGGGCGCCGGCCTTGATCGCCTGGCCGTCGATCGTAAAGTTCGCCGCCGGCGCATCGAACTTGATCCGTGCCACGCCTTTCGTCGTCACCGTGTACTGCCTGCCGTCTTCGCTCTTCACCGCTTCAGCGTCTGCGCGCTGGTACGTCTGGTCGAGCACCTCGAACGTAAGCCAGTCGCACTTGTCCCAGCGCGTGGTGTAGGTGACGCAGCGGAGATGATTCTGAGGCGTTTCCGCGTGCTCGAGCGCCTTTCGCAAGAACGCTTCCGATTCAATTTTACTGTCTGGATGCCACGCATGCCCGGTCTTGGGTCCCATCAGGAAAAGCATCGCTGGCAGTTCCTTGGTCGTCCACCGGAATGGTGTTTCCTGGGTGAAATGGAATCCTTCCTTCACGAGCGCTTCGCGGATTTTGACCGAGGCCCTTAGTTGCGCGTCGTTTTCGCCGCCATACCCAACGGAAGGAATGTCGAACGCGTTCAACGCGTAGTCCTGTGAGTCGTAATAATGAAGCGTCGTTTCCTGATACGGCGGCAATCCCTCTTTCGGCAGCCTGGCACCCGCGTATTCGTGCGTGTCGACATAACCGGCGCTGGCTTCGAGCGCGGCAAAAAATCCCGGATGCTGCAGGCCCAGGTGCCACGCTTGTCCACCCATCGAGTGACCGCGAATGAGCATCCGCTGGGGATCGATCTTGTATCGCTGTTGGACCGATTCGATTGTTTCGAAGACATCGGTTTCACCCGAGTATCGGTATGAGTGGTTCATGCGGCCGAGCGGCTCAACCATGATGTAGTCGGGCGCGAGAATCTGCGACGTTTCATGGTCTGCGGACTGCTGCGCGATAAATCTGACCTCGTTCATTTGCTGGGCCGTGCCGTGCAGCCAGATATCCAGCCGCATCGGCTTCGAGCCGTCGTACGAGCCGGGAATCGTTAGCCCATACGGCTGCACGCTGCCGTCGACGCGCGACACATATCCGCGCACCACATGACCGGTTTTCTTCGTCCACGACGAGGTTCCTGCTTCGAGTTCTTTCGCTCGCTCGAGGCCCGCGTTCAGCCCCTGGATCGTCTCGGCAGCGTAGTTGGCCCCGAAGAACTCCTCGGGGAATCGCAGAATGTATTGCGCGGCCTTCTGATAGATCTGCACGTCGGCCAACAGAGTCGGGTCGGTTTTCTTGGCGACAAGGCTGTTGATGCGAGTCGTGAGATCGGCGAGCTTCGCGTCGATCTCCGTCTTCTGCCCGGCGCTTGGCGGGAACACACGTGGTGGCGGCGCCTGGTCCTGAGCCTGACCGCGTCCACGCCCTCGCGCTGGGGGCGCTGCAGGTGCCTGCGCCTCTAAAGCCAGACCCGCCGCCGACACGATCAAAAGCAAAAGGCAAACTCTTTTCATAGCAACTCCTGTTACCGGGCACTCAGTGGGGAAGGCGCTATCCTACTCAACCAGACCGCCCCTTGACCAGTCGCGGCGACCTCAGAGGCCCGATGTCCGCTGTTCCGTCGGGTTCGCGGCGCGGTGTTAGCACGTGGCGGATCAACATCGGCCCCGGCGAAGCGTTCTAACCGTCAGGATGCTTTCACGAAGAAAATCGATCCGGGGTTGGCGAGCGGTAACTCTACGCCGGTCGGTCGGAGGCGTCCCGTCTTCTGATCGATGCGAAAGACGACGATGTTCTCGCCGTTCTGATTCGAGGTGAAGAGATACTCGCCCGTGGGATCGATGTTGAAGTTGCGCGGCGTGCGCCCACCGGCGGGCGCGTACTCGACGACGGCAAGCGTGCCGTTCTCGGGGTCAACCTTGAAGACCGCGATCGTGTCGTGCCCACGGTTTGACACGTAAAGGAATTTTCCTGCCTGGTCGATCACAATCTCGGCAGTCGTGTTTCCTGTCTGGGCCGCCGGAAGCGTCGAGATATTCTGAATCTCCTTCAAGTGGCCGCCGTCGATCGCCAACACGCTGACCGAAGAGTCGGTCTCGCGCGCCAGATACAACACTTTTCCATTCGGGTGAAGCTGCAGCCGTCGCGGTCCCGATCCGGCGGTCTGTGTGACGTACGGCGGATCGAATGGCGTCATCGTCCGCTTTGCGACATCAAGGTGGTAGCTATAGACGCGATCGAGTCCGATATCGGCGACGTAAGCGAACTTGCTGTCTTCGCTGAACACCACGCCATGTGCGCGTGGGCCCGGTTGGCGCGACGGCGGCGTCGGCTGACCGGCGTGCTGATCAATGTAAAACGCGTCTGTTAGCTTTCCGTCGGGCTCGATGCCAAACGCCGCGACGCTGCCGCTGCGATAGTTCACGGCAACGGCCACGTTGCCGCTCGGATCGACGACCACCTGGTTCGGCCCGCTACCGCCACACTTCACTTTGTTCAGGAAGGTGAGGGCGGCAGTATGCCGGTCGATCGCATATGCGGCGATGGTGTCACCCGGCGCCGCGTCGGTCCCCTGCCAATTGGCCGCGTAAAGAAAGCGTCCGTTCGGCGTGGCCCACAATTGCGCGGGGTACACGTCTTCGGCGACGAGTTCGAGCGGGCTCAGTTCACCGGTCTTCGATTCGAAGCGCGACGCGTAGATGCCCTTCGCCGTCGTGTTCGTGTAGCTGCCGACGTACACGATGTAATCGCCCGCCCGCGTCTGGGCCGTCAGGACGTGGACCAGCAGCAGCGCGAGCCCCAGCCGGATCGAGAGTCGCATCATCTATGGGATTTTGACGAACGCAAGGCCGCCTGCCTGGGCCACCGGCTGCGGCGATCCGGTCGGCGTCAAATGGCCAGTCTTGTGGTCGATGCGGAACACGACCACGTTGTCGCCGTTCTGGTTCGCCGAAATCAAATATTCGTTCGTCGGATCGATCGTGATGTTTCTCGGCGTGCGGCCAAGGCTCGGAATGTTCTCGACCATCTTCAGCGTGCCTTTGACGGGATCGACGGCGTACAGCGCCAGGCTGTCGTGACCACGATTGGTCACGTAAAGCCACTTGCCCTCCTTGTCGATCTGGATCTCGGCGGTCGTGTTGTTGCCTTTGTAATCGGCCGGCAGCGTCGAAAGCGTCTGAATCTCTTTCAGATTTCCGGCGTTCACTTCGAAGACGCTCACCTGCGAATCGGTTTCGTGGTTCACGTAGAGGAATTTGCCGTTTGGGTGCAGCTGCAAGCGGCGCGGGCCCGAGCCGCCCTTGATGCTGACGTAGGGCGGGTCAAATGGCGTGAACGTTCGCTTCGCCGGGTCGACGCGATAGCTATACACGCGATCGAGACCGAGCTCGGCGACGTAAGCAAACTTACTGTCCTTGCTGAACACCACGCCGTGCGCCTTTGGTCCTGGCTGGCGCGGCGTCAGCGGCTGACCTGTGTGCTGGTCGGTGTAGAAACCCTCGCTCAGTTTTCCATCCGGCTCAACACCGTAAGCGGTCATCGTTCCGCTGTTGTAGGTAACGGTCACCGCAATTTTCCCGGTCGGATCGAGCACGACCTGGTTGGGGAGATCGCCATGGGCGCTCACCTTATTAAGAAAGGTGAGTTTGCCGGTCTGGTGATCGATGGCAAATGCGCTTACCGTGTCGCCGCTCACCTTGTCGTTGGCCTGCCAGTTCACGGCATACAAGAACTTGCCGTTCGGCGAGACCCAGACGTGAGCCGGATTCACCGTTTCGGCCACCAAACCAATCGGCGCCAGCGCGCCGGTTTTTGAATCGAAGCGGAATCCGTAGATCCCTTTCGACGCCGATGTCGTCGTCGCCGTCGGATTCGTGTAGCTGCCGACAAACACGAAATAATCGCCGGCCGGCTTCTGCGCCGCCGCGAACGCCGGCAGCATCGTTACCAGCGCCGTTCCCATCACAACTATTATTTTTTTCATGTTTTCCCTCTTCCCTATCAGGGATGACCTACCCGACCGGTGCTCCGCCTCCACGCGCCGGCGGCGCTGGTGGAGTCGGAACGGCGAGTCGCGTGAGGTATGCGAGTAAATTCTTGAACTCGTCGGGCGTGAGCCGCTTGTCGTAATCGGTAGGCATCAGGCTCTTGCTTTCGTAGACAATCTTGACCTTCTGGCGATCGATCATGTGCAGCTTATTGTCGAGGCCCATGACCTGCAGCGAGAAGCTGTCTTGATTCTTGATGACGCCGTGCACGGTTCGGCCGTCGGGATACGTCACGAGGACCGGTTGATGCGTCGACAACGGCGTGAGGATTTTTGGAATGGCGCCGCCATCGCCGAAGACGCGATGCTGCTCTTTGGTAAGCGCTTCGACAATCGATGCCGTTTTACGCGACCCGGCGAGATTGGTGAGATCGGGCCCGACGAGTCCACCTTTGGCCTTCACCACATGACAGCTCCCGCAATCGCCCTTGCCCCAGAAAATCTGCTCGCCTAACGACGCGTCTCCCGGCGCGGGCGCATCGATGGCGGTGCCGCGCAAGCCGCGAATGTAGGCCGCAACCTTCCAGATGTCGTCGTCGGAAAGTTGACCACCGGAGGCCGGCATTTGCGTGCCGGGAATGCCGTTCTTGATGGCCTCGAAGATCTGCGCGTCGGTGCCCTGTGCGTATCGGCGCGCGGGTGCGCCAAGGGCGGGGCCCATTTCCCCCGCCGCGCCATCGAGTCCATGACACATGGTGCAGGTCTGGTTGTAAATGTTCCGGCCCTGGTCCACCGCTTGCGCGTTACCAAGGAACGGATTCGCCGGTCCTGCGGCGGCGCCGCCGCCGCGCCCGCCGCCACGCTGCGCCGTCAATCCAAAGCTCGCCGCCGTCAGCAGCAGCGCGACAAGCGCGACCAATGTTCGTTTCATCGTTCATTTCCTAATCCGAACGAAAAGATATTCGTCCCGGATGAAATGGCTACGTACTGCTGGCCGTCGATCGCGTAGCTGATGGGCGATGACGTGACGAGGTCGCCGGTATTGAAGTGCCACAACACTTTGCCGTTGTGCGCATCGAGCGCTGTCACCTGCCCTTTATGCTCGCCGGCAAACACGATGCCTCCCGCTGTCGACAACACACCCGGGCCGTAGTGAAACGAGCTAATCTGCTCGTAGTCCCAAATCTTCTTGCCGGTCGTCGCGTCGATCGCGCGGACAAACAGCTGCCACGCTTCTTCGGGCTTCGGACTCTCGAGATAGCCACCACCGGCGTTAGGCCGATCGGTCGTCCGCAACACGAGCCCGCAGCCTTCCTGCGCGACGAGATAGAAATAATTCAGATCCGGGTTATAGGCCGGAGACGGCCAGTTGGTGGCCCCTGCCGTAGACGGACAAGTGTGGCTGCCTTCCACCGTCGGATCGTGACCCGGCACCAAAACGGGGCGTCCTTCCGGGCTTAATCCGCTCGCCCAGTCCACTTTGCTCACGAACGGTGTGCCGAGCAGAAACTTGCCGTTGGTGCGATCAAGGACGTAGTAAAAACCGTTGCGGTTGGCTTGAATCAGCAGCTTGCGCGGCTGGCCTCTGAAATTCGCGTCGATCAGGACCGGCATCTCGAGCGAATCCCAATCGTGCACGTCGTGCGGCGTGTTCTGGAAATGCCACTTGATCTTTCCAGTGTCGACGTCGAGCGCGACGATGCTGTTGCTGTAGAGGTTGTCGCCTTCGCGAACTTCGCCCGTCCATTGCGCGCCCGGCTGACCGGTGCCGTAGAAGATCACGTTCTGATCCGGATCGTAACTGCCGCTGACCCACACAGGCGCGCCGCCGACCTTGAAGGAGTCGCCGGCCCAAGTCTCACTGCCCGGGTCGCCGGCCTTCTGCGGAACAGCGTTCCAGATCCACAGAAACTTTCCTGTCTCGGCGTCGTACGCCTGGATGAACCCGCTAGGCGTGTTGCCGCTCACAATCACTTTGCCTTTGGCCACGAGCGGCGCCTGTCCGGCGAGCCTCCAGGGCGAGGCCACTTTCGTTTCCCACACGGTGTGTCCCGTGCGCGCGTCGATGGCGACGAGAGCGCCGTCGGCTGCCGTGACGAACAACTTGTTGTTGTAGATCGCGGTTCCTCGCTGAGCACCGCGCGTCAGCGGCGGCCGCTGGTACTGCCACACGATGCTTCCGCTTCTCGCGTCGATCGCATCGATGCGATTGAACTGCGAGACATACATGACGCCTTGATGCACGATCGGGACGGCCTGAATCGCCTCCTGCTGGTTCATGTGGTACACCCATTTCGCCTGCAGGTTGCCGACATTGGCGGGCGTTATCTGCTTCAGCAGCGAATGGCGCTGAGCGTTATAGCTGCCCGAATACATCACCCAGTCCTGCGGAGAGGGCTTCAGCAAATCCTGATCGCTCACCTGCGCCGCGCCGCTTGCGACGGCACCAGTGAGCAGCGCAGCCACAACAAACGTTCTCATTATTTTTTCCCTGGAATTTTCAGAAACTGATCGGGCGTCAGCGCTTTCGGCGTAAACCGGGCTTGCCGCACCGCGCCGTGAAAATAGTTCACGCGATTGATGCGCGAGCCGACCGACGCCACGCCTTCGCTCTGGGGCTTGAACGCGATCTCCGCTTCGCCTTGCACCTCGCCGTTCACATAGCTGCGATAGATCTTTCCGTCGTAGACCTGCGCCACGTGGTACCACTGGCCGATGGGGTGCAGCTTGTCGCGGAACATCAGCGCCTTGTTGTATCCGGGGCCGTTGACGAACGCGTCGAGGCACCATTGGTTGCCGTCGATAACGCGCAGCTCGAACAGGAATCGCGAGTTGGCATCCTGTCCCGTCTTGGCGTGTTCGGCGCTCGCCAGCAATCCCGTTTTGGGGTCGCGCGCCGCGAGATGGAACCAGCGCTGTTCGACCGCGCCGCCGTCGGGCCTGAAAATCGCCTCGAAGGTAAATGTTTCAGCGCCCGCGAGCGGGTGCTGCTCGATAAACAACGCGTCGTCGACGCCATCGAACTCGACGGCCTTGCCGACAGGCGTGTCGACGACCTTCGGGTTGCCTTCCACCTTGGTTTCGACGCCGCCGATCTTGTCGAGGCGGTCGAAGGTCCAGGTGATTTGGCGCGGAGCTTTCTGCGCGGCGTACACGACTGGAACGGCCATCGCGCACGCCAGACCGGCGATGATGAACGGTTTTCGGATCATCTTTTTATCTCCCCTGCGAGTTTTGTGGACGGAGGAAATGTAACACGATCCTCGCTGCGCGTTGCGTAAAGGTCCAAATTATTGGATGCCTAAATCACATTGTTCTGTGGACTCCGTTTGCTTATGCTATGCACACCGTTAACGAACGTGTTCGGAGGTAGCCCTCATGCAAGCAATGCTTCGCAGGAGAATTCCATTTTTTGCTGCGGCGGTTTGGGCAATTTTGCTGCCGACGGTCGTCGCCGCCCAGAGCCAGATTGTCGGTCAAGCGAGGGATGAATCGGGTGGCATTCTGCCTGGTGTCACGGTGGAAGCCTCGAGTCCGGCGCTGATTGAAAAAGTGAAGTCGGCGGTCACTGATGATCAGGGTCGGTATCGCATCGTTGACCTCCGTCCCGGCACGTACAAAGTTACGTTTACACTCACGGGCTTCAGCACTCTCAGCCGCGAGGAACAGGCGCTGAACGCCGACCAAACGCTGACGGTCAACGCCGACATGAAAGTCGGCACGCTCGAAGAAACCGTTACGGTCTCCGGACAGGCGCCGCAAGTCGACGTCACGCAATCGTCGAGAACCACCCAGATTACACGTGACGTCATCGACACGCTTCCGGTGTCACGCAACGTGATGTCGATCGGTGTGCTCGCACCGGGCGTGCGCCAAAGCAGTACCCCGGACATTGGCGGGTCGCGCATGACCGAGCAGGTGGGCCTTCGGGCCCACGGGCTTGGTGGTGTCGACGCCGAACAGCTGGTCGAGGGCATGTCCATTCAAAGTCTGGAGGGCGCGTCCCAAAGCTATTTCGACGACATGCTGCAGTCGGAAATCAGCATCATGACGGCCGCAATTCCCGCCGACACATCGGGTGGCGGCATCCGCATGAACAGCATCCTGAAAGACGGCGGCAACACGATGAGCGGCTCCGTGTTCATCGGAGGGACCGACGGCGGCTGGCAATCCAACAACGTCGACGACGCGCTCAAGAAGAGAGGCGTCAGTCTCGGGAACGGCGTCGCGCACATTCAGCAGTTCACCGCGTCGCTCGGCGGGCCGATGAAAAAAGACAAGATCTGGTTTCTGATTGCCGCCCGGCATCAGTCATCTGACGAGCGCGTCGCGAACGTGCCCGAACAGTTTGTCGCATCGGATGGCACGTTCTTCCGGGGCATCGCCGACAACTATGTGCGGGGACCGTCCGTCCGCTTGACGTGGCAGGCGACTCAGAAGCAAAAGCTGTCGATGTTTGCGCAACGCTGGTGGAAGCGGAAGGGACTTGATTTTGGCGCTGACACCGATCCGCGTGCATCGACGCATCGTGACCCAAGGCACGCGCACCATTACGTTGGCAACGCGAAGTGGACGTCGCCAATCACGAACAAGATTCTTGTTGAGGCCGGTTACGCAACCGCGGCGTTCCTTTGGCTCGGAAGCAGCTATCCCGGCACGACGGTGACGACGCCCTTTTCCCCCGCGTGGTATGCGGGCGCGAGAAAAACCGATACCGCAAACAACATCAATCCGCAATGCGCATACACAACGGGGTGCCGCGCATGGATCTACAACGGGTTGGACGAGCGGCAGGAGAACACACGGAACACCCTCGGATTCGCTGTCTCGTACGTCACTGGGTCGCACAACCTGAAGTTCGGCGTCCAAAATGAATTTGGGCCCGACATTCGGAAGGGCTCGTTGAATGCGGACCTCGTGGCGAATTACGTGAACGGCGTCCCGAGCAACGTCACCGTCAACAACAGCCCGTATATCGCACCCGGGAACATCGACCACGACGCCGCCATTTACGCTCAGGATTCATGGACGATGAAACGGTTGACGGTAAACCCAGGCGTGAGGGTGGAGTACTTCCAGGTAAGCGTCAGCGAGACCAGCATGGCCGCGGGCCGTTTCGCTCCCGCGCGGTTCTACCCGAAGGCCCAACTCATCAATTGGGGCCCGACGTACGCTCCGCGCTTGAGCGCTGCGTACGACTTGTTTGGCAACGGCCGCACGGCGTTGAAAGTGAACGCGAGCAAGTATTACCGGCAGTACGATGCGGACCCATTCATGCCGTACGCCGACGCCGGACGCCGGACCGAGACTCGCAACTGGTTCGACGTCGACCTCGTTCCCGGAACAACGGGTACGCGCTCGGGAGTGGCGAAGCCGACCGATAACGATGGCATTGTCCAGGATAGCGAAATCGGCATTGGCACCGCGACCTTCGGCGCGCGCGCCGATCGCAATCCCGCTGGTCTGAAGCGCCAGTACAACTGGGAATACACCGCCGGGTTCCAACATCAACTCAGGCCGTCATTGGCCGTTGGCGCGATGCTCTACAAACGGACCGTGTACGATATCGCCGTGCAGGATCGTTCGCAGATCGGACTTGCCGATTACACGTCCTTCGCGCTGCCGATGCCGGACTTCTCTCGGGATTCGACTCTGGCCGGTGTTTTGGATCCGGCAGAGGTCATAACCGTTTACAACCTGAACGCGGCCAAACGCACGGTGTACGGCGCGCCAATTTTCGATCGGAGCAGCTCCACGGACCGGTCGTTTTATACCGGCTTGGAAGCGTCGTTCAGCTCGCGTCTGCCGAACGGCTCAATTGTGTTCGGCAGCTGGACGGCCGAGCACAACATGTCGTTTTTTTGCGATAGCAACGACAACCCGAACGGGATTAACAAGGACGACCTCTATCAGGGATTCAGCGTGCCGTCTGGCGGGCGATTCTGCGATCAACGCCAGTTCAAGGTCCCGTTCCGCCACGAATTCAAGCTCGGCGGCAACTACCAGTTGCCTTACAACGTCGGTTTCGGCTTTGTCGTCCAGAGCTATCCGGGCGCCGAGCGCGTCATTACGTGGCAGCCCGCCGCGAACCTTTTCCCTGGCGCGGCGCGGACCAATACCGAAACCATCGTGCTCAATAAGCCCGGTGTATTGTTCCAGCCGCGCTGGAACCAAGTCGACGTCAACTTCAAAAAGAACTTCCGTGACGGCAAGAAGATGTACACGCTTGAATTGGAGTACTTCAACCTGCTGAACAGCAACGCGATCTTCACCACGAACGACAGCGTCGGAAATTCCCTCGGACAGGTCACGCGGATCCTGCTTGCACGGTTCCCGAGACTCGCGTTCCAGGTGAAGTGGTAGCTTGAACACTACGAAGTGAGAATTGGGCGGGCCTGAACATCGGCCTGCCCTTAAATTTTCGATGATAGATTTAAGATTGGAGATTCAGGCACAGCCGCTCCGTCTTTTCGCGGATCCGACGCGCCGTAATTCACGCCCGTCGTCAGGTTCCGCATCACCGCCTGCCCGCCGCCCATCATGGTGGAGAAATCGCCTTGGACATCGACCTGATGCCCCTTCGCTGAGAGCCCGGCACGCACCGCCTTCGGGATCCGACGCTCCACACTGACGTCCCGGCCCTCGAACGTCAGCTTCGTGAAGCGCGCGGCTTCGAGGGCTGCCTGGATGTTCATCTGATGATCGACGACATTCGAGACAAACTGCGCGTGCGCCTGCGACTGGTTCCAGCCCCCCATGATGCCGAACGCCACACGGGCATCGTCTTTCTGCATGCAGGCGGGAATGATCGTATGAAGCGGTCTCTTGCGTGATGCCAGCACGTTCGGATGCGCGGGATCGAGCGTGAACAACGCGCCACGGTTCTGGAGTGGAAAACCCGTACCGTCCGCAACAACGCCGGAACCGAAGAGCGCGAAGTTGCTCTGGATGAACGACACCATGTGGCCGTCACGGTCGACGACGCTCAGGTACACGGTGTCGCCGGCATGGACCGGCAGCTCTGCCGGGGATACCGAGGCGGCGGCCATCGCGGGATCGATCTGCCGCGCACGCGCTCGAGCGAAGTCCTCCGCGAGCATTGCCTCGACCGGCACCCCTGCAAATCGAGGGTCGGCGACATATCGCTGCATGTCGGCGTACGCGAGCTTCTTCGCCTCGATCATCAGGTGCAGCGCGTCTGTCGAGTTGTGGCTGTAATCACCCAGTGGAAATTGCGCGAGGATGTTCAGCATCATTAACGCGGCGATGCCTGCGCCGTTCGGGGGAATTTCGAACACGTCCCATCCCCGATAGTTGGTCGAGATGGGCGCCACCCATTCACCGCTGAACTCCGCCAGGTCGGCCTCCGTCATCGTTCCGCCGCGCGGCTGCATGCAGGCGACCAGACGACGAGCGACCTCGCCCGCGTAGAACCCGTCGCGCCCGTGTTCGGCAATTTGCCGGTAGGTATGTGACAGATCGCGATTGACGAAGATCTCGCCGAGGCGAACCGCGCGTCCCTCGGGCAGAAACGTTTTGGCGGCGCCCGGATCGTCGCGCAGGAGCGCTTCGCAGTTCGCCCACTCTGCCGCAGTGATTTCAGCGACGGGAAATCCCCCGTCGGCGACGGCGATCGCAGCCGACAGTACCTCGCGCAACGATTTTCTGCCAAAGCGTTCGAGCAGCATGCTCCAGCCGGCGACCGCGCCCGGAACAGTAATCGAGTCCACTCCGCTCTGCGGCATGGTGTCTATACCGCGGCTGCGCAACAACTGTGGCGTCAGGCCGGCAGGCGCCCAGCCGCTTGCGTTCAGCCCTTGAGGGCTGCCGTCTTTTTCCCAAACGATGGCGAAAAGATCGCCGCCGATGCCGCACATCATCGGGCAGACAACCCCCATCACGGCGTTCGCTGCAACCGCCGCATCGACAGCATGTCCTCCTTGCGACAGCACCATGGCACCGGCCTGCGAGGCGAGCGGGTGCTCGCTTGCGACGATGCCGTGGGTCGACACGACCATCGAGCGTGCTTGCGATCTGCTAACCGGCATGTCGAGTGTTGGCTTCGTGCTCGCGTTTTATCTGCACGGTTCCCAGACGACGGAACCGCCCGTTCCGGCGATCGGACAGTCTTTTGCCGCAGCGCCCATGGCTTTCATGAAAGCCGCCATCGGCACAGACTTGCCGTGAACCGGCGCGATGGTCGCCACGTCGAGACTCAACGTCCGCATCTCGTGATACAGCGTCGTCATCGAAGGCGTGGGCGCCGCCGGCGGCGGTTCGTGGGTGTCGAAGAGATTGGCTTCGATCAGGATTTTCTCTGACGGCAAGTACGCCATCGCCATGCCCTCTGCATGCCGCAAGGGCTGAACATAGTAGACGTTCATGATCCGCGAGCCATCGGTGATGACGTAGTTCTCGTTGAAGCTTTCGTAGTTGTAGCCTTCAGCGACTTCGGTAGGCGGCCACAACGACACCATGTCGGGCGCGACGGTGCGCGCGCGGAAATTCAGCACGTCATGGTTGAGAAAATTGATGTTCTTGCGCTGCGTCACGATCGTGGCGCCGATGTGGAGATACGTGCGGATGCCGCCGATGTGATCGAAATGCTGGTGCGAATTGATCAAGTAGCGGATCGGCTTGTTCGGCATCAGCCTGGTGACTTGCTCGATGACGGCAAGGCTGCGCGCTTCGCTCGTGGGCGCTTCGAACACGGTCACGAAGTTCTTGAATTCGACGGCGATGCTGTTCGCAGGTCCGCCGCCAAGCAGGTAGACCCCATTCCCCATCTTGTCGACGCTAACCTGCGGCTCTGGAACCCGCGCCTGCCGCACACTGTCCGGCACGGGCACCGGATCGGTGCAGACATTCGGCTGAACCTTTTCGAACGTGCCGCCGAAGGCGTTGTGTCCGGCGCTCACGTTGTCGAAGCCGAAGTTGTCGTCCCACCCCTGATGGGAATGCCAGGCCGTCGGCCATTTGATGTTGCCGAACGTCCGTTGATTGGTCGACTCGTGCTCGTAGTTGAAATCGCCGAGCGCCGGCTCGGCAACCATCGTGTGAATGCGCTGAATCTGATTCTGGCGGTTGATCGTCGCATCGATACGGTGCTTGCCCACCGTGATCGACACCACGTGCATCTTTTCCGGAAGCATCGTTGGGCCGTCGCGCCCCATTTCGCCAAGCTCCCACCGCCAAACGGCCTTGGGGTTGGCGCCAGGCAATCGTGCGGCCTTGATGAACCCGTGGGGGTTCATCCAGATCTCGAGTTGACTGAGCTCGACATCCTCGGGCGACATCGGCACCGGCTGAACGCCGGTGCCGTCCATATGCCAGCCGTAGTCGCCGTTCACAATGAAGGTCTGATGCGGGTTCTTCTGTGTCGGCGTGCCGTCCTGCCAGCCAAGGCCGTACTTCCACGACGCCGGATTCAGTCCGGGCTTGCGGTCGAACTCTTCCTTGATCGTGCGGGTCTCGAAGTTAATCGTGCGCGTGTAGTTGGCCATCGAATCGATGCGCGGCCAGTCGATGTTCACCGCCGACTCGAAAGCCTGTCCCACGGCGCCGCTGTAGCCGGTGCCAGAGAACGTGATGCATTTCAGGTTTGCCTCGCCGATCTCCTTCGCCGCCGCTGCCAGGAGCGGCGCCGGGTCTACGTAACCAGGCGCGAACTGCTGCGCCGACGTCGTCACACACAGGAGAGCCGACACGCCGATCGCTGAGGCGATTCTCATCACTACGCTTCCGCAGACACAGCCGCGATAAGAGCTTTGATGTATCCAACCGCGAAGGCGAAGCCCTGCATCTGATTGTCGTCGCCCTCCACGTGTGGCACGTGATCCGGCATGAGCATGCCGTCGTAGCCAACCTCTTTGTACACGCGCGCGGCTTTCAGCATGTCGACGCTGCCGTTGTCGATGAACGTCTCGCGGAAATTCAGGCGGCCGCCTTCGATGTTGCGGAAATGCACGCTGAAGATCTTCTTGCGCGATCCGAGATAGCGGATGACGTCGTAGATCTGCTCACCCGGCTTCTCCAACTGCTCGGAGACTGTGCCCTGGCAGAAGTTCAAGCCGTGGTACGGGTTCTCTTTGATCGACACGAACTTCTTGAGCCCTTCCGGCGTGCTCAGCACGGCATCGACACCCCGGTAGCCAGGGGGCAGGCCGGGATCCTGCGGATGGCAGCCCATCTTCACTTTGTATTCCGCAGCCACGGGCACGACGCGCTCGAGGAAATAGGTGATGCGCTCCCAATATGTGTCGGCGTCAACTCTGCCGGCAATCGTTGGCGTGTCCTTGTTTTTGTCCTTGGCAAGCACAAACTCGCTGTATTGCGACGGGCCGCGACCTTTGACCGTGCCCGAGCGGGGGATGCCGACGATGGTGAAGTTGTACTTCGTCTGGAAAATGCCGGCCTTCGCCATGTTGCGGATCTGCGTGCAGATGTCGTCGATGTTCCGATCGCGTTCCGGGCTCTGGCCCAGGAAAATCGCCGGCATCTGGGCGCCGGTGATGGGAGCCGACGTCATCGTAATCGGCACCATGTCGAGCGAAAGGCCGTACGACTCGACGCGCTCGCGCAGTTTCGTCAACGATTCGACGGACCACTTTTCATCCATTTTCGACGACGGAAGATTGCTGCAGATGTTGTTGCAGCCGAAGGCCGCCATCGCTTTCAGAATCGCATCGGAATCGCCTTGCTGCGTGCCGACTTTGAACTTCACCTTCGACGACGACGCCGCCGCCGCTTTCGGCGCGCTCGGCGTTCTGGCGACCTGCGCCTCGACGAGCGCCTCGGCAAACGCGCCCGCGGTCATTCCGGTACCGGTAAGCCGAACGAATTCACGGCGATCCATGACACCTCCTCGGTGGAACCTGAAACTGGAAACTTGAAAGTAATCTTACGCGTCGATCTCGGCATCCAAATGCGCCAGCGTGCGCTCCCCGCGCGCCATCGCTCAATTGTAAATTAATCGATCAGCGCGCGACCCTTTGTCTCGAGCACCCACGGCATGACGAGAAGTCCCGCCAACGGCACGAATCCCACGTAAAACAGCACCTGCAGCGCACTGCCGAGGGCACCGGCGCCGCGCGCCGCGACCGAACCAACGATGAACGGGCCAATCGCCGCGACCAGCCGGCCGGAGTTGTAGCAGAAACCAGCGCCGGTTCCGCGGAGCCGCGTCGGATACAGCTCGGGCAAGTAATACGTGAACGCGCCGAACACGCCAAAGACGCTGAGTCCGATCGGGAAATACATGTAGAGGCGTGTGTGCGGATCCATAGGAAGGCCGAAGGCCGCCAGAACCGAGAGACCGGATGCGAGGAAGTAGATCGTGAACATCGTGCGGCGCCCCAGGATCTTTGAGGCCGGCACTGTTAGCAGCGTGCCGATGAGCCCGCCGATATTAAACCAGTTCCCTCCGATGGCCTTCCATGATTCCGCAAGGTGGGTGGCAGCGGCGCGGTCCAATCCTGCGGACGCCTGAGACGCCAGGCCAGTCGCGACGACCGGAAGAAACGCGTTGCAGCTCCACCATGTGATCAGCGCCACGAGCGCCATCAGAAAACCGCTGACGGTAATCATGCGATATTGCGGCGTGAAGATTTCTCGAAGACGCGGCGGCGCGGCCTTCGTCGCCACTTTCTCCCACCGCTCGGGCTCCTTCACGAACAACCGCACGAGAAACGCCACGATCGCAGGGACCAACCCGAAGAGGAACACGTAGCGCCACGCAAACTCAGGGCTGTCCCGGAAATAGACGCCCTGAATCTGAAACGTGATGAACGTGGCCAGGAACAGTCCGATCGGTGCGGCGGTGTAGAGAAGAGCGCCCGCTTCGACGCGCCGCTTCTCGGGGACGACTTCGGCAACCATCGCGGCTCCGGCGGCCCATTCGCCGCCGATGCCAAGCGACGCGACGATGCGGAAGACGACGAGCGTCGCCATGTTCGGCGCGAAGGCGCAGGCCGCTGTGCCGAGCGCATACATCGCCATCGTCAGCAGCAACGTTTTGGTGCGGCCAATCCGATCCGCGACGCGGCCGAACAGAATACCGCCCACGGCCCAGCCGATGAGCAACAGCGACGTAAGGAGGCCCGTCCATCGCAGCGTCGCCTGCTGTGCCGCTGGCGTACCAATCTGCAGGCCTAAAAGTGTGGGGACGGCGTTCGGCGCCACGTAATTGAACAGCAAGCTGTCGAAGATGTCGAAGCCCCAGCCGAGCCAGGCGGCAAACAACACCGTCCACTGGTAGCCGTTCATGTCGAGCAGCGTCCGTCCCGCGGCAGCGGCGACAGTTTCACTGCGCCGACTGACCTCTTTCTCAATCACGCGTCCCCCTTCCGGCAAATCTCTTGGATGCGTGGGATTCTATCAGTAAAGTTATGCCGAGTGACGAAGGGCCGGCTGGAAGCGTTCACCGATGGGGTGATCGCGATTCTCATCACCATCATGGTACTCGAGTTAAAAGTGCCGGAGGGCACGTCGTGGGACGTGCTGCGTCCGCTCGTGCCAATCTTTCTGACGTATCTGCTGAGCTTCGTGTTCGTGGGCATTTACTGGAACAACCATCACCACATGCTGCATGCCGCCGAGCGCATCAACGGCAAAGTGATGTGGGCCAACCTCCACCTGCTGTTCTGGCTGTCCCTCACGCCGTTTGTCACCGGGTGGATGGGTCAGAACCACTTCGCACCGATCCCCACGGCGCTGTATGGCGCCGTCCTGCTTCTGTCGGCGATCTCCTGGACAATTCTCCAAACGCTGCTCGTCGCCGAGCAAGGACCTGACTCGCGGCTCGCGCGCGCGATGGGAAGCGACGCGAAAGGCAAGCTGTCGATCGTGCTGTATGCGGCGGGGATCGGGCTCGCCTTTGTGAATCAGTGGATCTCCGACGCGATCTACGTGATCGTGGCGCTGATGTGGCTGGTTCCCGATCGGCGAATCGAACAATCCACTCGTTGAACTACCGGAGCATTTTCAGCGCGTGCACCCAATCGTTGCGCAGAAATCCTGGAATGCACCACAAAATGCACAACGGTTCGATGGCGCGCGCTGCCTCGACACGTCCCATGTCTTCGGTGTCCCACCCAAACTGATCCAAAATTCCTTTCACCGTCTGCTTCGCGTGATCGTCATTGCCGCAAATGAACATCGTGGGCGGACCGTCCTTGAACGCGGGATTCACCATCGACGCCACGCCCACACAATTGAACGCCTTCACGAACCGGACGCTCGGAAATTCCGTTTGCAACCGCTCCATCAACGAATCCTCGAGCGTGGTGAAAAACTTCAGCACGCCATGGGTGGGTCCAGCTGCCAGGGGATTGGTGACATCGATCACGGTCTTGCCTTCGAGGTTCCTGACGCCGGCCGCGCGCAGCGCGTCGGCGGCGACGGCGCCCTGAACCGCCAACACGACGAGCTCGCCGAATTTCGCCGCCTCTGAAAATGTCGCCACCTGCGCGCCGGTTCCTTTCATGGACCAGTCCGCGAGTTTTTCGGGATGGCGCGTGCCCATCGTCACTTGGTGGCCGTGCTTCATGAATCCGGCACCCAGTGTTTTTGCGACGTCGCCCGATCCCAGAATGCCAACGTTCATGCAACCTCCAGACCGATCAATGAAGTACGGTGCGCTTCACGACGCCGCCGTCCACGTCGGCGAGCGCGTGGGACACGATGAATGCGCTGGAATCGATGCTGCGGACGATGGACTTGACCTTGCCGATCTCGAGCCTCGTCACGACGCAGTAAAGAATTTCCTGCTCTGCGTTTGTCAGTCCGCCGTAACCCCGATAGACGGTGACGCCGCGCTGCAGTGTTCCGGTGATTTCTTCCCGAATCGCCTCGCTCTCTCTCGAGACAATCGTCATCGCCGTGTACTCCTCGATGCCATGAATGACGAAGTCGAGCGTCTTGGCCGCAGAGAGATAGGTCAGGATCGAATACAACGCGGCTTCTACGCCGAGCAACGCCATGGCGACGAGGAACAGAAAGACATTGAACAGGAGGATGACGTCGCCGACCTTCAGGACGCTGCTCCGCTTGCTGATGAGGAGCGCAGCGATTTCGGTGCCGTCGAGCACGGCCCCCCCGCGCACGGCGAGCCCAATGCCAGCGCCGATGAAGAACCCGCCGAACACCGCCGTCAACACGAGATCGGGAGTGATATCAGGAACGTGGACCGACGCCAGCACGATCGCGAGTCCGGAAATGGCCAGCGAGCTGCGAAGAGCAAACGCGGGCCCAATCTGACGAAACCCCAACGCGATGAACGGGAGATTGACGAGGGGCAGCCACACCGACAGCGATACCGGTGTGACCTTCGCGAGCAGCATCGAAATGCCGGTGACCCCGCCGTCGATAAAATTACTCGACAGCAGAAATCCCTTCAAACCGATGCCAGCCGACGCGATGCCGAACAGAATGAGCGCGGCGTTGCTGAGCTCCCGGAACACCATCGACTTTGTCGACGGTACCGCGGCACGGCGAATGCGCTCTTGGTGCGTCGTCAGCGGCGCAAACTGACGATCGAGCCGATCGTATTCGTCCCTGTTCGCCGCGAGGAACCGATCGTAGTCGTCCTGGCTCTTCCAGTAGTCAACGGTGGTGAATTCGGCCGGGTCGGCCTGGTTGGGAATGAGATCGGTCTTCACGAAGCCATCGCTGCGTTCAAAGAGCTTTACCCACGCGCCGTCGGGGCCATACTCGCGCTTGAACTCGGCGGCGTGCTCTGGCTTCACCTGGAATCGCCACGCGACGACGTGCATGGACTAAGAGTTTAGCGCCGATACACGGCCTTCCGGTTCCCCGGTTTGCCGTCCGCTGTCAGCTCCACAACCATGCGCCCGCTGGCATCGAGCGAACGGACTTCTTTGAATGTCCCGACGTTCGGTGTATCCGGCAGTTTGACGCTCATCGTCGTGACAAGCTGCGCGCCGTCCCAACGACTGGTAAACACCGCTGTGGTCGCCCGGCCGCGCGTGATGTTGCCGACCCACATTGTGTTGGTGACTTTGCGTCGATCGAATCGATAGGTGGTCTGAAGAGTCCGGGCACCGCGCTGTTCATCCACCGTAAGGCTTGTGGCGTTCTGCCGAATCGTGACTTCGCCAATCGGCGCGCCAAGACCAAGGCCGCCGCCGCGGCGACCGCCGCCGCCGCTCGCGACGCCGTTCTTATCGCCTTCGCCGCCGCCGACGGTTGATGATCCGCTCTGATCGAGCACCCAGTGCCCGGAAAAATCTGGACGATTTTGCGCCGATTCTTCTGCGTTCTGCGCGGCTCCGACGTGGCCGGCCGCGATGAGAATCGCCGCGATGACCGTGATGCCGATGTGTGGGATTTGCCTCATCTCGTGCTCCGCTTACTTTTCAGGTTTTAGATTATAGATTTTAGATTGAGGTTCACGAGTGTCCCGCGTACGCCTTCTCCCCCGCCTCGATCCGCGTCTTCAGCCGGTTCTGTTCGAACGGCAGCGGGCACGTCGAGTAGGGGTTGTACGCGCACGGGGGGTTCTCCGCCCGATTGAAATCGATCGTCATCTTGCCGTTCACCGGCGGTGGCAAGTAGATGAATCGTGCGGCCGGGTACGTCTCGTGGCCGCTCGTGAGATCGCGGAAGACGAACCAGAATTCCTTGTCGCCCCGTTCGGCGATGGGCTCCATCTTCATTTCCTGTCCGTTAATCGTGAACGACACGATGCCCGGCACCGGCATCTTGTCGATGTCGCCAAGAATGTTCGGCACTTCGACAATCTTCGGCTTCGCATACGGCGTGTACGTGCCTTCAACTTTGTACGCGGCGTTAATCGGGAACCAGCTCGTGCCGACAAATTCCTTGCGGAGCTTGCTGTTTTTGTCGCGAAGACGAATCGAGGGGCGATCGCCGCTTTGATGCACCCACAGCTGCAACTCGCCAAGCGTGAGCCGATCGGGCGGTCCCTCGCCGTCCGATTTCAGGAGCTTCTCGGTGACCGGCTTGCCTTCGAGCATGAACGTGACGCCGGGCTCGGCTTTCACGACGACCTTCCCATTTTTCAGCTGGAACGTTCCGGCCTTGTCTGGCGCACCGGCGGGCAGGACGATGTCGTTGAGCGGGTCCGATCCGAACGTCGTCACGGGCTGGCTCAAGAAGTACAGGCCGGCAATGGTCAGCCAGCCGGTGTCGGTTTTGAGCTGCGCTTCGTGGTCCTGTTGAAATTTCTGAATTTCGGCCTGATAGGGATCGGACGAAACAGACGCCGCGGGCGCCGGTGCAGGCGGCGGAGCGGCTGGTGGCGCCGCTTCGCGGCACGCCGCCGTCAGCACGATCAGTCCGGCCGCCGTGCACGTGGATATTTTTTGCAGCTTCATTCAGACCCCTTCAGGGCTATACTGCCCCTAATTTCCAGGTGTGACAACTAGGAGGCCATATGATTGTTCGTCGAGACGTGTCGCGTCGCGCCTTTCTGGCCGGTGTTGCGGGGGTGATCGCGATTCCGCGCGCCGCGCGAGCGGCATCCTCTGACGTACCGACCGTCGCCGGCAAGGTCGAGAAGCTCTATAAGGTCGCCGGCCTCACACAGCCCAACGACATGCAGTTCGTGCCCGAGGGTTTGTGGATTCTCGATCAGAAAGATCCGAACAAAGCATTCCTTCTGCGACCCGAAGACGGAAAAGTTCTGCGCGAGCTTCAGACCGAGTCGATCCACGGAAGCGGCATCACCTACGGCAACGGCGCACTGTGGATCACCTCGACCAAAATGGTCGATCCGAAAACGCCGCCCGCCACGCTGAAAGTGGATCCGAAAACCGGCAAGACCCTGAAGTCCTGGGTGACGCCGGGCTCGGGCTATTACGGGAACGTGACGGCGGAACGTGGATCACCGTCGGGCGCGCACGGCATCAAGTGGGTGGAGGGGAAATACTGGATGGCGGTGCCGGCGGCGAGCAAGATCTTCCTGATGGAGCCGGAGACGGGGCAGATTGTCCGCAGCATTCCCGGTCCAGGCACGACGCAGCGCACACACGGCCTTGCATGGGACAAGGGCATGCTCTGGTGCATCAACTCTGACGATCGCGCGATCTATAAAATGAACCCGAAAGACGGGAGCGTCGTGTCGAAGATTCAACTGTCGAAGGAAGACCCGGCGCCACACGGCCTCGACATCGACGGCAAAGGCGCGCTGTGGTATTGCGACGCGGGCTCGAGTTGGATCTGTAAGCTCACTTAGTTGTTGGTTGGTTAGTTGTTGGTTGTTGGTTTATTTCGGAAATGACGGCAGCCCCGGCACTGTTCCTGCGGGGAGCGGCGTGCGCGCTGTGTTCAGCACCATCGACTGAAACGTGTAGTACGCCGCGACGCCCACCATGTCGATCGTTCCCTGCTCGCCGAATCGCGCAATCGACCGCGCATAGGTCGCATCGCTCACGCTCTGATTGTTGAACAGCTCGCTGCAAAAGTCGTAAATCAGCTCCTCGTCCGCCGACATGCCCACCGGCCGGCGGCCTTCGGCTATCGCCTTCGCGGTCTCGGCGCTCACTCCCTCTTTTAAGGCGATCGGATGGTGCACATACCATTCGTATTGCTGCGACCAGTGGCGTGAGGTAATCAGGATGACGAACTCGTTCAACTTCGGCGGCAGCACCGAGCGATAGCGCAGGTAATCGCCGAGCGCCATGGCGCGCAGCATGACTTCCGGACTGCGGAAGAGCGGCACGAACGGTCCGAAGACGTCCTGTTTTCTATTTTCCTTGAAGGCGGCCGCCGCCTTCTTCTGCTCTGGCGTCTGTTTGTCCGCCGGAATCGGCGGCATGCGGTCTTGAGCCATGGCCGGAAGTGTCGCAGCGAGCAAGACGAGCGTTGCGAGAACGGCGGCGAGTTTCATTGGGGTCTGCCTTTCATCTGCTCTATTTTCGGTGTTTTCTGCAAAGGGTGCCTCCGTGTTCTCAGTGGTAGAGATCCGCGCCTTTGCGCCGCGGCGTCGAGTTGCTGTAATTACTGCAGCGTGAGGAACCCAACCCACATGAGCGAGCCCCGCTCGGTTGGCACGTCGTACTTCCGCACGAAGTCGAGTTTGCCGTCCGCGCCCATTCGGAACACAGCCAAGCTCGCCGGAACCAGCGTGTCGGTCGTGCCCTGCCTGACCGTCACGGCGTTCTGATTGGCCGCGACGAGCAAACGGCCAGCCGCATCGATCGCGAAAGTGCGTGCGTGCATCCCGCGCGTGTCGGCGCGCTGGACGAGCGTCGGTTCTCCTGTCTGCTGGTTGATGGCAAACACGCACACCGAGTTCTCGCCGCCTTCGAAGATGGGTTTGCCGTCCACCATTTTGGTGCCGCTCGCGCGATTGGTGAGATACACGAACCGGCCATTCGGATGGACGTGGATGGCGCCGGCCTGCTGCGCGGGATGATGAATGTTCACCATATCTGCCAGCGTGTCCTTGATGAACAGAGGCTGCGGTTCGAGCGCGTCGCTGGCGGCATTCTTCTTCAACACCGCGAGCTGGCTTTGCACTTCGAGCGTCACGTAAATCCACTGCCCTGCCGGATGAAAATCGAGATGGCGCGCCTGAAATCCGTAACCCTTGTTAGGCGCAATCGACTGACGATTCGTGAGCACGCCATTGTCGTAGCCGAAGACCTTGACCGCCCCCGGATCTTCCGCTCTTCCGGCCGCCGCCCCGTTGCCGCGCGTCACGAGGATGGCCATCTTGTTCGCGGGATCGACGCGCACCTGATGGGCGTAAATGCCGGTGTCGAGCGGATTGGGTTCGGTGACTTCAGCGCCAAGCGTGCCGTCGGCGTGCAGTTCATGGACGCTCAGGCCGCTCGGATTGTTGTAGGCGACGAGCACGTGCGTCGCGTTGGCATCCACGGTGAGATGCACGGGACGGTGGCGCAGCGCGATGGGCTCGCCGTGCGGCGTGAGCGCACCGGTCGCCTGGTCAATGCGAAATGCGGAGACGCCGTGCCGATCGCCCTGCATGCCGTTGCTCCACGCCACGTAGAAGAACTTTTTCGATGGGTGTGGCCAAACGTACTGCACCGCGAATGGAACGGTCACGCTGCCGGCTTTCGTGAGCGTGGCATCGGCAGCGTTCACCGTGTACTGTGCCAGCTCTGGTCCTGCCGCGGCATAAAAGATCTCGCGCGAAGGCGCCGCCGAGACGCCGACCGCGATCGCCAGGACGACAGGCAGCGCAAACCTGATGCGAAACATCCATGTCTCCCTAGGGAAGCCCTAGCAGCTTCGCCGGATTCTGCTTCACCATCCGGTCGAGCTCCTGATCGGTAAATCCTTTTCTGCGCAGTGCCTCGATGTAGGTCGCGAGACCGTCAGGGGGCAGCGCGTTGCCCGCCTGACCAAGATCGGAGGACAGAATGACGTGGTCGACGCCGATCTGCCGGATCTGTTCGGCAAATCGATCGATCTTTTCCTGCGCGCCGGCGTTCGCCAGTGTGCCGCTGCAGAATTCGATGAACGCACCGAACGCAATCGCCTGCTTCGCCTGCTCGACGGTCAACGACGTGGGCGGCCCCATGCCATGGGTGGCCACCATCCTTTGTACTCCCTGACGCTTGCCCTCCTCGAACATGAGCAAAGCTTCCTGTGCCGACGTGTGGCCGCTCGCGAGCACGAGGTTATGTTTCGCGATGACGGCAATCACCGCCTTGGTTTCCGGCAGCAGTTGGCCGTTCTGCGACACGCGCACGAACGGCGCGTTCGATTTATTCACGCGAATCTGATTCTCGGCGTCGAAGGTCGACATCCACACCATCCGGCCCCAGCCGCCGGAGACCTGCGTCATGTGCTCGACGGCATGCGCGTTCATGCCGCCGACCGGTAAATTCAAATCGATCCCACCGAAGATTTCGATGCCGGGTGCGGTCTTGCGGGCGAGAAACGCGAGGCCGGCGGTCGGATCGAAGTGGTTCTTGAGGACGATCGCGCGCATCCCCTTCTGCTGCGCCAGCTTCGCGACGTCGAGACCGTCGATCGAGCGAGCCACGTTGTCTGGAGCCGAATGCACGTGGATGTCGACGGCGCCGCGAAGATCGCGAGCGACATTCGGGCCCGTGGCCTGCGGAATGCCGCCGCCTCGCTGACCCGCGGCCAGGCCAACGGCTATGGCGATGAACCCGACGGTCGCACCAACTTTCATCATGGTTTCATTTCTTGTCATAGACAAGCTTCCGCGTCTGGTCGCCGTTCCGCGTACTCGGCGTGTTGTGTGTCGTGGTGATGAGCGTCAGCACGCCGCCCTCCACGCTATAGACCTCTTTCAAATCCTCAGACATCATCCCGTCCGGCCCCTGCCCCAGACTTTTGATCGTCGTGATGACCAGCGTCGCGCCATCCCAGGAGACCTTTGACCTGGAAAGAAAGACGTCGCCCAAGGCGTTGGTGCTCTCGCTCCCGTCCATTTTGTAGACCGCCGACGTCGTGCCCGCGGGGCCCAGTGCGCGTTCGATGGTGATCTGCGTGGGCGTCTGGGTGATGGTCAGCGCCGTCGCGACGCCGCCGCCACCGCGCCCACCGCCTCCGCCGCCGCGTCTTGCCTGCGCGGGAGGCGGGTCGCTCTTGGCCTGGTCAAACGTCCACGTGCCTGAAAAGTTCGTCTTCGCCTGTGCCCAGCCTGCCGCTGGCAAGGTGACGAGTGCCGCGAGAACGACACCCATGATCCATGCGTGTTTCATTCGCCATCCTCCTGTCAGAGTACGGATAAGGCTTCTTCCTCGATGTCGCTAATCTCTACGGTGCCGTCGCTCACAGCGCCGATCCGAAAGCGGAACAAACCGCGGTATGCCACTCCTGAGACCCACGCGCCTTCCTCCGAAGCATCGAACTTGCTGAAATGGCATGCACATTCGAATAGCGGACGGCCTGACGTGTTTCCACTCATTTTGGCCAGCCGCTCCGGATCGGTGACGAGGGCGACCGCGCACTGTTCATGCGGGCAGATCACAGAGAGTGCGCTCAACGCGGAAGAATTGTCCGCCGTCTGTTTCCGAAAGAGCACCCCTTTGATGAGAACCCGCCGGCCCGGTGTCTCGGAACCCGGAGGCGTGACGCTTTCGCCAACAAACGACACGGGACGCCAGGGTATCGCGACTGATTCCAGTGGAATGCGGACCGGCTGGGTCAGCGGCGCAAACCGCGGCGCCGCCGCCGTGAGTTGAGCCCACGCTCGCCGGCTGAGACCGGCGAGCGTGAGACCAACGCTGAAAAAAGTTCTTCGACGCATTTACCGCGACGTCACTTGCGTGCGGACCGGGACGGCCAGATCGATCATTCGCACGGGATGATCGCCGGCGGGGAATTTGAACCGCTTCTTCACCGTCTTGGTCGCGACGTCAAGGACGAGCATCTCGTCGGAGGCGGGACACGCGACGAACATCTGCATTCCGTCCTGCGAGGGCACGATCCAATACGGACCGCCGCCCACCGGAATCCGCGCGATCTGCTTCGGCGGATTCACTGTGACGTCGAAGACGAATGTCGTGTCGAGCCCAGTGGCGTTCGTCCAGACTTCTTTGCCGCCATTTCCTATCGCAATGCCGTGGGCGTGCCCGTTAGGGACCGACGCCTGTTCATCGGCCGACAAATTCATGGTCGCCTTCCCGATCACCTTGCGCGCATCGGTATCGATCACAAGGAATCCCATGTGGCGGTCTACGTCCATGTAGATCCGTTTGCCGTCGGCCGACATGATGGGTGGCCGCGGTCCGTCCCCGACAGGAATGGTTCCCACCACCTGATGGTTCTTGGTGATATCGACCACCGTCACTTCGTTCGGCTGCGTCCTGGGCAATCCCAGCGATGGCCGCCGCCAATGACCAGGACCGCCTTTGATGGGAAACAGGTAGGCGAAGTGCCCCTGCGGATCGATCAGCGTGTTGTGTCCGATCCCCAGCGTGTGGATGTAGGCGACGACTTCCTTCTTCTGCGTATCGAACACATTCCAGTAACCGGCGTACGACGGCTGATAGAGAAAACGGCCGTCTGGCGTGATATCGGATTCCTGCGGCTCCGTGCCCCACCCGCCATACACCTCAATGATCTCGTCCTTGACCGTGTCAAGTTTCGTGACCGTGCCTTCGGTCTCGCTCGCGATGTAGAGGACGTCCTGCGATTTCGGCGAGGCCACGCCGTGCGGGTGCTTCCCCGTCGTCATTTTCTTGATGATCGACAGGCTCTTGACATCAATGATCGTCAAGTTGTTCGTATCGCCTTCGCCCGAGTTGACGTAGAGCTTCTCGTGCGTCGGTCCGGGCGCAGCCCAGTAACCATTCTGGCCGTTCTGCGCCTTGAGTGTGAACGTTACGAGCAGTGCGAGCGCCAACGTGAGCACCAACTGTCGGAATCTCATAGGTCCTCTCTTTATTTAGTTACGCGTGGGGCCCCACCCCCACGCGCTGCCGTCGCTTACGCTCCGGATCTCAAAATCCCATCCGCACGCCGAGTTGCAACTGCCGCGGAAATCCACCTGCCACCAAACCATTCGGCACCAGGAACGTCGACAATCGCTTGTCTCCAGACGGATTGGTGAAGTTTGATCGGTTCGTGAGGTTGAAAACCTCGGCGAACAAATCGAGCGTCC
>JANMJM010000094.1:0-5619 GCA_031371345.1 Vicinamibacteria bacterium | reverse complement strand
TACGCGAAACCAGGGAGGAAGCCGAGCATGTACACACGGTAGACATTTTCCGTGTGCAGCCGAATCACATCCTCCTCTGAGCAGCTTGCAAACGTCTCAACAGATGCAAAATCCGGACCACTCTCGCCGCCATAGGCCACTGAGATACGTATCGGGGCGGCGTCGATGACCGACCCCTCTCCTGCTGCGCTGCTCATCGCCCGCTCGAGTTCCTGGTGAAGCGCCGCTCGCGGAATTTTCCTCGGATCAAAGTAAACCGATACGGTGTGATATGCGGGCACCACGTCGCGCACGCCTGCGAGACGTCGCCGCTCCACATCGGCGGCGAGCGAGACGCAACGGGTGTTGATGCGTGTATCGATTTTCTCCTCGAACACGATCGACAGGCAGGCGTCGCCCATCGAGATCACGTGCGGGGTCATCACTTCAGTGCCTGCAGCATCTTCTGATGGATGCCGCCAAAGCCGCCGTTCGACATGAAGACGACGAGATCGCCTTCGCGCCGCTCGCGCGCAATCGCGGTAACGATATCGTCGAGCGACGCCGCGTAACGGGCGCGCTGACCGGCGGCAGACAGATCGTGGACGAGCTGCTGCGGCGACAGCCGCTCGCTCTCGTCGAGGTTGGTGCGGAACACCGGGGCGATAATCACTTCGTCTGCAGGCCCAAACGCGCGCGCGAAATCCTGCTGGAAGATCTTGCGGCTCGAGGACGCCGACCGCGGCTCGAACACCGCCCAGATACGGCGGTGCGCATTCGCCGCCCGAAGTCCCGCCAGCGTCTCGGCGATCGCGGTCGGATGATGCGCGAAGTCGTCATACACCGTCACGCCGCCCGCTTCGCCGAAGATCTCCAACCGGCGCTTCACGCCTTTGAACTGCTTCAAGCCCTCCGCAATGACGGCCGCAGACAGCCCGGCGGTGCTGGCCACGGCAATCGAGGCGAGCGCATTTCTGACGTTATGCGCACCGAACAGCGGCAACGAAATCGCGGCGAACGGCTCCCCCGCGTGCGAGACGGTGAACTTCTGACCGCTGCCCGACACGGTGATGTCGGCGGCGCGCCAGTCGGCCGACTCCGACAGGCCGAAGGTTTCGACCGGGCTCGTCGCGACTTTCTTCAACGCCGAGGCGTTCGGGCAATCGGCGCACAGCAACAGCAATCCCGATCGCGGCACCAGATTCACCAAACGCCTGAACGCCAATCGCACAGCATCGAGATCGGCATAAATGTCCGCGTGGTCGAACTCGATGTTGTTAATGACGGCGATGTCAGGGACATACTTCAGAAACTTCGCCGTTTTGTCGAAGAAGGCGCTGTCGTACTCGTCGCCTTCGACGACAAAGTCGCGTCCCTTCCCTAACCGATAGCTCGACCCGCCGTCGCCGAGATTTCTCGCAATCCCACCGACGAGAATGCTGGGATCGAGTCCGCCATGCACAAGCAACCACCCAGCCAGCGAGGTCGTCGTCGTCTTGCCGTGCGTCCCCGCGATGACGATCGATCGCGACGTCCAGAGGAAATGATCACGCACGGCTTCTGGGAGCGAGCAGTACCGAATCTTGCGATCCATCACCGCTTCGAGCTCGACGTTGCCGCGAGAGATGGCGTTGCCGACAACGACGAGATTAATGTTGTCGGTGATGTGTTCGGCCTTATAGCCCGAGAGCGTACGGATGCGCTCCGACTCGAGGAACGTGCTCATCGGTGGATAGACATTCTGATCGGATCCCTGCACGTCCAGTCCCTTGCGCTTCAACAACGCCGCAAGCGTGGCCATCGCCGTGCCGCATACACCGATGAAATGAATCGTCACTCGACTCCCGCCTCCTCGATAATCAAGCGCGGCGTCCCGGTGGCGACGAGTCGTGCCTGCACACCAAAGGGAAGCGTTATTGCCGGTCCCGTTGTATGGCCGGAGGGAAATCCAAACACTACCGGCCCGTTGAAATCCTTCAGCAGATCCGCGAGCACGGCGCGGGCCCCCAGCTCACCTGTCGGTTCGTCGCAGCCGACGAACTCCCCGAGGACAATGCCCGCTGCCGAGTCGAGAAGGCCCCCGAGTCGAAGCTGCGTGAGCATGCGGTCCAGTCGGTACGGCCGCTCTGCCACATCTTCGAGAAACAACAAATATCCTTTCGGCGGGGCGAACGCGAACGGCGTACCCATTGTCGCGACCAATTGTGCGAGGGTGCCGCCGTACAACGGGCCGCTCGCTTCGCCGGGACGAAGCGCTTCAAGCGACGCGGGCGCCAGCTCGCCAAGGGGCTCGGCCCGCGTCAATGCGCGAACCATCGAATCTGGATCGTATGCGCTCGTTCCCTTGCCCAGCTTCCCTGCCAGCATCGGGCCGTGGAACGACACGATTTCGCATCCGATGGACAAGTAGGTCAACAACGATGTGACATCGCTGTAACCGATGAACGGCTTAGGCACTTCACGCAGCATCGCGCGATCCAGGTACGGCAGCATGTGCACGCTGCCGTAGCCCCCTCGCGCGGCGATGATCGCGCCGATGCTCGGATCGCGCCACGCATCGAGAAATGCGCGCGCGCGCAGACGGCCGTCGCCCGACAGATACCCGCCGTGTGTGGCGAACACGCTGGGCTCGTACACGGGCTCGAAGCCGAGCCGTTGCAGCTCGGTCACGCCTTCGTCGAACTCCTGTCTGGTAAATGGGCTGGCCGGCGCGACGATCGCGACCTTGTCTCCTGGGCGCAGCCGTTTGGGCTTCACCATGCCGGTTAGACGAACGCCGACATGGCGTCCGACACGGCGCGATGCGCGTCGCAGCCGATCACCGCTTTCAGCACGGCCGGCGACGGTGGTCGCCATTCCCGTACGAGCGGCGATTTGGATGGCCGCCCCTCGCGGGTCTGGAGGAATCGTTGTTTGGCCTGACGGTTTCGCTCGAGCGACGCCTCGATCTGCTTGAGCGGAATGCGCTCTTCCTCGATCGCATACACGAGCGCCTCGAGCGCTGCCGCCTGGAGGCCCACGTCGGCGTGCTTTCCGTTTCCACACATCAGAACGGCGTCGCATCCGGCGGCAATCGCTGCCACTGCCGCATCGGAGGGCGTCATCGTGTTGGCGATCGCTTTCATCTCGAGGTCGTCGGACACAATCACCCCGCGGAATCCGAGCTCGTTGTGCAGAATCCCGGTGACGATGTTCCGCGACAGCGTCGCGGGATTTTGATCGTCGAGCGCCACCGCAAGCACGTGCGCGGTCATGATGAACGCGACGCCGGCGTCGATCGCGGCCTTGAACGGCACGAACTCCACGGCGCGAAGCCGATCGGGTGAATGCTCGATGATCGGCAGCTCGACGTGCGAGTCGGTCGCGGTGTCGCCGTGTCCCGGAAAATGCTTGCCGCAGGCGGCGATGCCGGCGCGCTGCAGCTCCTCGATGATCACGCGTCCGAGGCGTGCCACAACCTCGGGCCGCTCGCCGAGCGCGCGATCGCCGATGACCGGATTTTTGGGATTCGTGTGAATGTCGAGGACGGGCGCGTAATCGAGCGAAATGCCGACCGCCGCCAGCTCGGCCGCAAGCGCCGACGCAAAGCGCTTCGCCAGAGCCGGGTCGTTGCTCCGACCGAGCACCGCCATCGGCGGCCAGACCGTGAACGGCGAACGCAGCCGCGCCACGCGACCGCCCTCCTGATCGATGCCCACCCAGGCTGGCAGCTCGATGCCAAGGTTCCTGGAGTCGTACGCGAGCCCCGCCACCTGCTCGGGCCCTTCGATGTTCCCCAAGCGTCCAAATAGCGTGACGCCGCCCAAATCGAACTCCCGGGCGAGCGACCGCATCTCGACCGGGACATCGGTGCCGGCGAAACTGCCAATCAACAATTGTCCGATCCGGCGGCGAAGCGGTTGAGGCGACACGACTTGTCATTATAGAGTTGATGGCCAGGAAGATGGATCGACCGACGCCTCTCGCTACCCAACCGCCCGGATGGGGCCCAGGCCGCCGGAGCCTGCCCGAAGTGCACGGGACCGTGCCAATTCCAGTGGGCGGCGGCTT
Source organism: Vicinamibacteria bacterium (assembly GCA_031371345.1). Taxonomy (GTDB): domain Bacteria; phylum Acidobacteriota; class Vicinamibacteria; order Vicinamibacterales; family JAMQPK01; genus JAMQPK01. Next base: position 1,590 of record JANMJM010000094.1, on the reverse strand, counting down.
TTGGCGAAAGATGCTCGCGTTTGCCGGCCCGGGATACCTGGTTGCCGTCGGGTACATGGACCCCGGCAACTGGGCCACCGACCTCGCGGGCGGCGCGCGCTTCGGCTACACGCTGCTCAGCGTGATTGTTCTTTCGAACTTCATGGCGATTCTGCTGCAGTCGCTCGCCGCGCGTCTGGGCATCGCCAGCGGACGCGATCTCGCGCAGGCCTGTCGCGATGCGTATTCGAGGCGGACGACGCTCTTTCTGTGGGTGTTGTGCGAGATCGCCATTGCCGCCTGCGACCTTGCTGAAGTGCTGGGCGCGGCCATCGCGCTGCAGCTGCTCTTCGGCTTGCCGCTCATCTGGGGCGTGTGCCTCACGTCGCTCGACGTGCTGATTGTTTTATACGTGCAACATCACGGGTTTCGTTGGGTCGAAGCGATCGTGGTGACGCTGATTGTCGGCATTGCCGGCTGCTTCGCGGTCGAATTGTATATGGCGAGGCCGGACATCCGCCTGCTGGCCGCGGGGATGGTTCCCCAGACCGTCATCCTGCGAAATCCCGAGATGCTTTACATCTCGATCGGCATCCTGGGCGCCACGGTGATGCCGCACAATTTGTACCTCCACTCGTCGATCGTCCAGACCCGGAAGTACGGTGACTCACTCGAGAGCAAGGCCGAGGCGATCCGTTACGCCAGCATCGATTCCGCCTTTGCGTTGATGTTCGCGCTGTTCATCAACGCCGCGATTCTGGTCATGGCGGCGGCAACGTTTCACGGGACGTCGCACGAAAGCGTCGCCGGCATCGCCGACGCCTACAACCTGCTGACGCCCCTGCTCGGCACGGCGGCGGCGAGCACCTTGTTTGCGGTAGCGTTGCTTTTCTCCGGCCAGAACGCCACGCTCACTGGAACGCTTGCGGGCCAGATTGTGATGGAAGGCTTCCTGAACATCCGCCTGCGCCCTTGGCTGCGGCGCTTGATTACCCGCTTGCTGGCGATCGTGCCGGCGATTATTGTGATCCTGATTTACGGCGAGCGCGGCTCGGAGCCGCTGCTCGTGCTGAGCCAGGTGATTCTGAGCCTTCAGTTGCCGTTCGCGATTTTCCCGCTGGTGCGGTTTACGAGCGATCCGCGGTTCATGGGGCCATTCACCAACAAGCCGTGGATTAATGCGTTGGCGTGGCCTGTGGTCATTGTCATTGGCGCGCTGAACGTCTACCTTCTGTACCAGACGGCTGTCGCCTTTTTCGGATTATAAACGTGTATCACCGCATCCTCGTTGCGATCGAACACTCGAAGGCCGATGCGGCGATTCTCGAGCACATCGAGAAGCTCGCGCGCCTGACGGGCGCCTCGCTGTTGCTCGTGCATGTGGCCGACGGGTTTGCCGCCCGTCATTTCGACGAGCTGAACCTGCGCGAGTCGGAGGAGATGAAAGCGGACCGCTCGTACCTCGAACAGATCCAGGCGGAGCTGACGACGGCTGGTTTCACGGTGCAGGTGCAGCTCGCCATGGGCGATCCGGCCGACGAGCTGATTCGCGTTGCGGAGGAAGGCAAGGTGGACCTGATCGCCATGTCCACGCACGGGCACCGGTTCATC
>JANMJM010000342.1:0-2565 GCA_031371345.1 Vicinamibacteria bacterium | reverse complement strand
GGGCGACGCGCTGAGCGCGATGTCCTGCACCAACCGGAAGGGCTTCTGGAACACCTCGACGCGTTCGTTCAGCGGCTTGAAGATATAGATCTCCGACGCAGGATACCGAAGAGGACGCGCCAGCAACAGCGGTTGCGCATCCAGCCGCAGCGCGATGACCTTGTAGCTGTGATTTCCTGGGGCATACACGTGCATACCCGGCCGCGGCGTGACGTCGACGACGATCGAAAAGAGCGTGCCTGGCGCGACCACCTGATCGCTCACGTACGTCGTGATCTCCGCGTGATCCGTGGTGATGCGCTGGGCGTCAATCTCGTGCCCGGGATCTCCCAGTTTCAGCAGGATGCTCGCCACGGTATTTCGCAGGTCCAATACAGGTCGCCCTGATTATCGACCACGATATTGGTCGGCTCAGGCTCGCCGACGTGCAGCATCGTGATGGCGCCTGTCTCGAGATCCAGCTTTGCCACGCCGTTAGCGCCGCCCCCAACTCCTGGGGTCGGGACGAGGGTGAAGTAGACGGTCTCGCTGCCTTCAACGGTGATGCCGACAGGTCTGTCGAGACCCGCCGCGACCACCGAGAAGCGGTAGCGCGGATATTGTGCGAATCCGACAGCGGTCGAAGCGAGAAGCAGCGTCACGATGAGAAGCACCTTCAGTGTTCGGCCTACCATGGACCATCCTCCTTGTGTGAGCGGCGCTTTGATCCGCGTTGGGGGTGTAGTCGGACGAGCGGGTTGAATCCCCCTCGTCGCAGTTTGGCCTTCCCGCCGGTGAACCGCTGTCGCTATGATGCGATTCGGAGTTCAAGCGCACGCATGCAGAGAATGGTCATCGGTGCGGCCATCGTGTCGTGTCTCGCGGCCACAGCCGCCGAGGCTCAGCCGAATCGGCGACTGTTTGTGGGAGCCGTGGCCGGTGTGTCCACGCTGTCTGCCGACGCGCGATCGGAGATTACGTCAGAGGGAGCGGATGTATCGCTGTACAAGCCGGAAAACGGCCCGGCCCTGAACGTGTTCTTGGGCGTGCATGTTCGTGAGTACGTGACGGTCCAGGCGAACTACATCTGGAACCGAAACGACCTCGCGCTCACATCGGTACGCTCCACTTCTCCGGGACCATCGTTCTACCAGCAACTCCAGACCAGCTCGCAGCACGCGATCGTGGGCGATCTGCTCGTGTACTTTCGCGAGCAGCGCAGCGTCGTGCGGCCGTATTTGTCGGTTGGCGTGGGCGTCGTTCGGCTCGAGACGAAGGCGGATGGTCCGGGACGCAGCCGAAACGCCGTCCTGCCTGCGGAGACGTTGCGAGCGACTGGCGCGACACTGCGGGTAGCCGTGGGCCTGGATCTCAGGCTCGGACAGCGATGGAGCGTCCGCTACAGCTTCAGCGAAAGCGTGAGCGGCAATCCCATCGGTGCGCAACTCTCGCCGCCGGGGCAGCGCGGCCTCGCAAATTTCCAAAATCTCTTCGGCGTCGTGTACGCCATGTAAGCGCGTCTACGGAGAACCGCCTTCCACGTCACCGGCGTCGAAACTCGACGTACGGGCAGTGCGGCCAGTAGATGAGAGGCGACTCGAAGTGCTCCGCCAGGACGCGCGCGTGGCACACTCGGCAGGGGTTCATCGACGTCACGCGTTCTCCGCCAGGCACCACCTGCAACAGGTTCTCAAACACGCACAGAGGCCGGCCCGCGGCGTGTGTTGCCGGCAGGCTCAGGAGCGGGCCGCTCGCGGCTTGTCCGGCGATCAGGGTCGAATAGAGACGGGACTTCACGCGCGCCGGTGCGCGCTCACCCGTGCCCTGCAGCGCGTCGGTGTTTGCCGCAAGGATCGTGAAGAACCGTTCGTCGCTCATTTCCCCTCGTCCTCCCAGAGGCGCCTGAAATGCGCGCGCGCCCGCGCCAGCAGTCGTTCCATCGCCTTTTCCGTTTTACCTGTCTGCGCCGCCATCTCCTTCGTGCTGTGCTCCTCCCAATAGCGCCAGAGCAGCACGAGGCCGTACGCCTCTGGCAAGCGCGCCAGAATCCGCTGCGCCTTCTCTTGTGCCCGCGCCCTGTCGATCAGATCGTCAAACGCTGGTAGGTCGACCGGGCGTGACTGCGAACTATCCTCGAGGTCGGAGAAGGATTCCGGCTCCCGAAGCCGCGCGCGGTAGAGGTCCTCGACTTTGTGTCTGGCGATTCCCAGGAGCCATCCCAGCACGGACGACTTCCCGGCAAACGTGTCAAGCTTCTGGAGCGCCACCAGGAACACTTCCTGGACCAGATCATCAACGAGGTCGGCTCTTGGCGCGAGGCGCTGCGAGACGTACCCGTAGACCGGGTCGGCGTATCGGGAGACAAACTCGGCGGTCGCCTTGCGATCCTTTCTCAGCACCGCATCGAGCAGGATCCGTTCCTCGCTCGCCAGTTGGTCGCCTTGGGGCACCGTTGCGGCCACGCCTGGTTCAGCTGCCGAGGGTCTGTCGGACTGCATCTGTCTCTTAGGAAGTCGGGTGACGAGGAGAGTTCCCCCTTCGTGAGACATGGCTGGCGGCGCAACGCTGACTGGAGCGCGTGCCGCC